>NZ_JALPRH010000033.1:0-75370 GCF_030464795.1 Paraburkholderia sp. SECH2 | reverse complement strand
CCGATGATAGTGCGGATTCCCGTGTGAAAGTAGGTAATCGTCAGGCTCCCCAGCAGCATCAGAAACCCCACCCCGCAAAGGTGGGGTTTCTGCGTTTACGGCGCCGGAAAAACACCGTCAGTCAGCAACGCCACTCACTCCTTCCCGATCCGCAGCGCGTTCGCGTACCGCGTCAGCTCCATGCAAGCACGTCGGACGTCAGTAGCGCCGCGCGTCGACATACGCGCAGCTACAGTCGACGGCTGAATCAAAAGCCGTCTCCCAGATCCATTCAGCCGCCTTATTTCTCCTGTGCCAGAAATCGCTGCGCCAGCCGAACCCAATACGTCGAGCCGATTGGCAATAGCTCGTCGTTGAAGTCATAGCTCGCGTTGTGCAGCATGCAAGGCCCGGCACCATGTCCTGATTCCCGATGACCACCGTCGCCGTTACCGAGAAATGCGTAGCAGCCCGGCTTCGCCAGCAGCATGAACGAAAAATCCTCAGCGCCCATCGTCGGTTCGACTGAGTCATCAACATTTTCCGCACCGACAATTTCCTTCATGACCGACGCCGCGAAGCGGGTCTCTTCGCTGCTGTTGATCGTCGGCGGGTAGTTTCGATGGAAGTGAATGTCGACCGAGCAGTCGTAAGCTTCGGCCGTGCTCTGGGCGATCTTGCGCATGCGTGTTTCGATCAGATCGAGCGTTTCGGTGGTAAACGTCCGCACTGTCCCTGCGATCCACGCATCGTCCGGGACGACATTGAGCGCGTCGCCGGCGTGAATCTGGGTGATCGACAACACGGCGGTATCGAGCGGTTTCTTGTTTCGCGTGATGATGCTCTGCAGTCCGCTCGCAATCTGAACCGCGGTGAACACCGGGTCGCGGCCATTGTGCGGCAGTGCCGCGTGTGACCCCACGCCTTTGATTTCAATGCGAAATTCGTTGCTGGACGCCATGATCGGCCCTTCGGTCACACCGAAGTGGCCTGACGGCATGCCCGGCCAGTTGTGAATGCCGAAGACAGCATCGACCGGAAACTTCGTAAACAGCCCATCGTCGATCATTGCCTGCGCGCCGGCGCCGCCTTCTTCTGCCGGTTGAAAGATGAACACGATCGTGCCGTCGAACTCGCCATGTTTGACCAGATGCCGCGCCGCGCCGAGCAGCATCGCGGTATGTCCGTCATGGCCGCAAGCGTGCATTTTGCCGTCGTTCTGCGAACGATGATCGAAGCTATTTAGCTCCTGAATCGGCAATGCATCCATGTCGGCGCGCAGTCCGATCGAGCGCGATCCGTTGCCGCGCTTCAGTACGCCGACTACGCCTGTTTTGCCCAATCCGCGATGAGTCTCGATGCCCCAGGACTCAAGTGTCCTGGCAACCAGATCCGCTGTTGCTGTTTCTTCATAACGCAACTCGGGGTGAGCATGAATCGTTCGTCGAAGGGTTTGAATTTCGCCGTGAGCGGCCTGGATTTCTGGGATCAGTTTCATGATGGTGCGCTTGTGCTTTGCTTTGCGTGGAATCGCTCGGGGCCATATTGCCCGGGCACGTTGATAACCGATTCTACGCCGAAGGCGTTTTTGGCGGCACCATGCAGGTCAACGGGCCGCGGAAGTAATAAAATTCGGGATTGCCCTGCCGCTTACTGCTCTCCTGGACGGACCGCCGATGAATGCCCCGACTGAATTCGCTCGCGCAGTGTGTCCGCACGATTGCCCTGATACCTGCGCGATGCGCGTAACCGTCGAAGGCGGACGGGCGATCAAGGTCGTCGGCGACCCCGATCACCCACCGACGCAAGGCGCGCTGTGTACCAAGGTCAGCCGCTATGCCGAGCGGGTGCACCATCCGGATCGGTTGACGACTCCGATGAAGCGCGTCGGCCGCAAAGGCGAAGGCCGTTTTGAGCCGATTAGTTGGGACGAGGCGCTTGAGTTCGCCGCAGCACGCCTGTCGGAAATCGCGCGCCGTGCGCCCGAAGCCATCATGCCCTACAGCTATGCCGGTACGATGGGCCTGGTTCAAGGCGACAGCATTGCGCAACGGTTCTTTCACAAACTCGGCGCATCGCAGTTAGACCGCACGATTTGTGCAGCCGCCGGTGCGGCGGGGTTGAAATACACCTACGGCGCGGGCATTGGCATGCTCACCGAGTTTTTCGGCGAAAGCGAGGTTATCCTGATCTGGGGCTCGAACCCCATCGCTTCGAACCTGCACTTCTGGACACGCGCCCAGGAAGCCAAGCGTCGCGGTGCAAGGCTGATCGCGATCGATCCGTACCGGTCGCTGACGGCGGAAAAATGCCACCAGCACATTGCACTGAAGCCGGGAACTGACGGCGCTTTGGCGCTCGGCATGATCAACGTGTTGATCGCGGAAAATCTGCTCGATCACGCCTACATCGCGGCTCATACCTTGGGCTTTGCAGAACTGAAGGATCGCGCACTCAGTTATCCGCCGTCACGTGCAGCTCAAATCTGCGGTGTCGACGAGCAGGTGATCGTCGATCTTGCGCGCCTTTACGGCAGCACGAAAAAGGCCGCGATCCGGATGAACTATGGCCTGCAACGGGTGCGTGGCGGCGGTAACGCGGTGCGCGCAATCGCCTGCTTACCTTCGCTGACAGGCGCATGGCGCGAGCGGGCAGGCGGTGTGTTGCTGTCTTCGGGCGGATGGGCGCCGGTGGATTCGCACGCGTTGCAGCGCCCGGACCTGATGCCGGGCTGGCCCGCCAAAACTTCGCGCGTCATCAATATGAACGCGATCGGCGACGCGTTGCTGCATCCGGGCGATGCCACGTTCGGCCCGAAAGTCGAAGCGATCATCGTCTATAACTCGAATCCGGTCGCGGTCGCGCCGGACTCGGAACGGGTTGCCGCAGGTTTTGCACGCGAAGACCTGTTCACGATCGTCCTCGAG
Organism: Paraburkholderia sp. SECH2; assembly: GCF_030464795.1. Taxonomy (NCBI): domain Bacteria; kingdom Pseudomonadati; phylum Pseudomonadota; class Betaproteobacteria; order Burkholderiales; family Burkholderiaceae; genus Paraburkholderia; species Paraburkholderia sp. SECH2. The sequence goes on along the minus strand of NZ_JALPRH010000033.1, from coordinate 72,464 downwards.
CACTTTCAGACCGACACCGCGGACTACGCCGATCTGCTTCTGCCTGCCACGACCCAGTTGGAGCACCTCGACGTGCACAAGTCGTACGGACACACACATGTGATGGTCAACTTGCCGGCGATCGCGCCGGTCTGCGATGCACGCCCGAACACGGAGATTTTTCGCGGCCTCGCGCGCCACATGGGCCTGCAGGAGCCGGCACTTTACGAGAGCGACGACGCTATCGCGCAGTCTGCTTTCCGCTGGAACGACAAAACGCTGGAAGGCGTTAACTGGGACTCGCTAAAGAAAACCGGCTGGGCCGCGTTGAACCTGCCTGACGCACCATTCGCCGAGGGCGGCTTTCGCACGCCGTCCGGTAAATGCGAGTTCTTCAGCGAGCGCCTCGCGCAGCAAGGGCTCGATCCGTTGCCCGACTACCTGCCGCCTTACGAATCCGAAGACGGTGCGCCCGAGCTCGCCGCTCGTTACCCGCTTGCGATGATCTCGCCGCCTGCCCGTAACTTCCTGAACAGCACCTTCGTGAACATCGAAAGCCTGCGCTCCACAGAGGGCGAGCCGCACCTGGACATCCACCCGTCCGACGCGCAGCAGCGAAACATCGCCGACGGTGACCTGGTGCGCATATTCAACGATCGCGGCGCGATGCAGGCGCGTGCCCGTGTCACCGACAAGACACGTAAAGGGCTCGTGGTCGGGCTGTCGATATGGTGGAAGAAGCTCGCGCCCGACGGCTGTAACGCCAATCAGGTCACCAGCCAGGCGCTCACCGATCTGGGCGGATCGGCCACGTTTTACGACTGCCTCGTCGAAGTCGAACGCGCCTGAAAACACGTTCAAAAATCTCGCGGCAACGGCTCGCAGCGGGTTCGAGGTTGCAGTCTAACCTGGCCGCTTTTCACGAATAGCACAGGGATGCCCATGCTACGATGCGTTTTTAGCACGACCATTCGAAAATAAAGGAGGAGACGCTGCATGGACAAAATCTGGCTGAAATCTTATCCACCCGGCGTTCCCGCAGAGATTGATCCGACTCGCTATTCGTCCGTCGCCGAACTGCTCGAAGAAGCCTTCCGCGACCACCGCGCCAAACCTGCGTTCGTCTGCATGGGCAAGGAGATCAGCTACGGCGAGCTCGACGAACTCTCGCGCAAGCTGGCCGCGTGGTTTCAGTCGAAGGGTCTTGCCCGCGGTGCGCGCATCGCGATCATGATGCCGAACGTGCTGCAATATCCTGTCGCGATTGCGGCGATCTTGCGCGCGGGTTACGTGGTGGTGAATGTGAACCCGCTCTACACCCCGCGTGAGCTCGAGCATCAACTCAAGGACAGTGGCGCGGAAGCGATCATCCTGCTCGAGAACTTCGCAGTCACGCTGCAGGCGATCGTACGCAATACGTCGGTCAAGCATATCGTCGTCGCCGCAATGGGCGATCTGATGGGCGTGAAGGGCACGCTGGTGAACTTTGTCGTGCGGCGCGTGAAGAAGATGGTGCCGGCGTGGAGTCTGCCGGGGCACGTCAAATTCAACACGGCGATCGCCGAGGGCAGCCGTCAGAAGTTCAAGCCGGTCCAGCAAGGTCCGGACGACGTCGCATTTCTCCAGTACACGGGCGGCACGACCGGCGTGGCCAAGGGCGCGACGCTCCTGCATCGAAACCTGATCGCCAACGTGCTGCAGTCGGAAATCTGGCTCGATCCGGTTCGCACTAACCGCAAGGACATTGATCAGTTCGTCACGGTTGTTGCGTTGCCGCTTTATCACGTCTTTGCGCTGACGGTCTGCGGGCTGCTGACGATCCGCACCGGCGGCCTTGGCGTGCTGATTCCGAATCCGCGCGATATTCCCGGCATGATCAAGGCGCTGGAAGGCTATCCGATCACGACGATTCCTGCCGTCAACACGCTGTACAACGCGATGTTGAATAGCCCAGACTTCCACAAACTCGATTTTTCGAAGCTGATCGCAGCAAATGGCGGCGGTATGGCGGTGCAGGAAGCGGTCGCCAAGCGCTGGTTCGAGCACACGCACACGCCGATCATCGAAGGCTACGGCCTGTCGGAGACCTCGCCGTGCGTCACCTGTAATCCGGTCACCGTCACGGAATATAGCGGCACGATCGGTTTGCCGCTGCCGTCGACGGAAATCTCGATTCGCGACGACGAAGGCAACGAGGTGCCGCTCGGCCAGCCGGGAGAAATCTGCATCCGCGGGCCGCAGGTGATGGCGGGGTACTGGAACCGCCCGGACGAAACGGCCAAGGTCATGACGCCAGATGGCTTCTTCAAATCGGGAGATGTCGGCTTGATGAACGAAAATGGCTTCGTCAAGATCGTCGATCGGAAGAAGGACATGATTCTTGTCTCGGGTTTCAACGTCTATCCGAACGAGATCGAAGACGTGGTTGCCAAGCTGCCGGGGGTGTTCGAAGTCGTCGCAGTCGGCGTGCCGGATCAGCATTCAGGCGAAGCGGTGAAGCTGTTTGTCGTGAAGAAGGACCAGGCGCTTACCGATGCGGACATCTTCGCGTATTGCAAACAGCAATTGACTGGCTACAAGCGGCCGAAGATCGTCGAATTCCGGACCGAACTGCCCAAGAGCAATGTCGGCAAGATTCTGCGTCGCGAATTGCGCGACGGCCGGGCGTAAGCGCGTCACGCGCATCAGGCTCATCGGCAGCCTGGCCGAAGCCGACACGAAGTAACGCACTGAGTGAAAGAAAGAGAGAAAGGCCCGGCAGACGAAAGTCTGCCGGGCCTTTCTCTTTGAGCCGTCGTATTCACGCAAAACAGCGGGCCGCGTGATGCGGGGCGCAACCATAAAAAAAGGCGCCCGAAGGCGCCTTTGAGGCAAACTGCTTTATTACGACTTATTAGAACTTGTGGCGGATACCAACGCGAGCTGCGAGTTGGTTCTGGTTCGACGAACCCGACAGGCCGTTGATGCCAGCCGTTGCGTTGACCGTAGCACCCGCTGCGTTCAGCGTTTCGCCCAAAGCGTGTTGGTACACACCAATCACGTACACGTCGGTACGCTTGGACAGGAAGTAGTCCACGCCAACCGAACCTTGGTGGTACTGAGCGCGCGATGCGCCGTTGATTTCCGCGCCGCGCGTGTAGTCATACGCTGCGCCGACCAGCAACGCCGGGGTCAACTGATACTTGAAGTTGAGTTCCGCGTTGTTGAACGTAGCCGATTGGCCCTTGAACGGCGACGTGAACGACGCGCCCAGGTTGCCGAAGCGGATGTTCGAGTACGTAGCACCGATCGTTGCTGCGCCGAACGTGTATGCGCCGCCTGCACCGATCACCTGGTAGGTGTTAGCCGAAGCGAAGCCTGCGTAGACCGGCGACGTCACAGCTGCGTTCGCTGCCGTAGTCGTGCCGCCGTTGTTGAACAGGCCGCCCGAAGCTGCCGGGGTACGCGCGTTCAAATAGCCAACGCCCAAGACCAACGGACCGTTGTTGTAGCCAGCGCCCAACGACCAGATCTGGTTCGACGTAACGTTGCCAGCAACACCGCCGAAGCTGTACGTGCCGCCGAACGTCAGACCGCCGTAGTTTGCGCTCGTGTACTTGACCGTGTTGTTGGTGCGGTACGCGTTGTTGAAGTTGTCGATGTCACCCGGGTGAGCAGCGATGTAGCCGCCCCACTGGTCACCGGCTTCCAGCGGACCAACGTAGTCGACGACGGAGTCGTATTGACGACCCAGCGTGACCGTACCGAACTGGCTCGACAGGCCGACGTAAGCTTGACGACCGAACATCAGGCCGCCTTGACCCAGCTTGCCGTTGTTCACGTCAAAGCCGTTTTCCAACACGAAGATTGCCTTCAGACCGCCGCCCAGATCTTCCGTGCCGCGCAGGCCGAAACGCGAGCCTTGCATGACGCCGCTGGACAGGTTGTACAGGTGCTTGCCACCCGAGTTGGTGTTGATGTTGAAGCCTTCATCAATAATGCCGTACAGGGTCACGCTGCTCTGAGCATGTGCGACGCCTGCGAATGCGCCCAGTGCTGCGAGAGCGAGAAGCGACTTTTTCATCGAATGATCTCCAAGGATTACGAATCTTTTGTACAAGGCGAATATTTGTCTAGCGTTGAGGCCTTGCTTGTCCAACTTCGCGAGAAGTTGCACGTAATGTAACAAAAGGCATACATGGCACAAAGAAAAAGGAGACGGCCAGGGCCGGTCCTGTTTCGTTTACGCAACATGGTCTAAAATCTCAAATTGGCCGTCGGATTCGTTTGAATTCAAGGTCTTCGCGAAGCCGGGTTTACCCAGCAAAGTCTTGTCGCGTGGGCCGGTCAGCGCGGCGGGACGGTTGTCGAATCAGGGAGTGCTGAATGTTTCTGGACGAGTTGATTAGCGAGTTTGATCGGGGTTTACGCTCAATGACCGGCGTGTCGCGGATGAGTCGTCCATTGCCGGTTCCGCAAGAATCGGCGGCGGAGCCCGCTGAGCTGTCCCCGGAGGAGCGCGCCCACGCGGCTGGTTTGATGCGGGTGAACCACGTCGGTGAGGTGTGCGCCCAGGCGCTTTACCAAGCTCAGAAACTCGCGACCAGGTCGCCGTCTTTGCGAGCTGTGTTTAATCACGCTGCCATAGAAGAAGAGGATCATCTGGCGTGGACCGCCAAACGCCTCGAGGCGCTCGATTCGCGCCCAAGTCTGTTGAACCCGCTCTGGTATACAGGCGCGCTGGCAATCGGCCTCGCAGCGGGCCGCATGGGTGATCGCGTGAGTCTAGGCTTCATGGCCGAAACCGAGCGCCAGGTTGAACAGCATCTGGATAGCCATCTGGATCAGTTGCCCGCAGCCGACCGCGAGTCGCGCGCGATCGTCGAACAGATGCGCGTAGATGAAGCGGAGCACGGTAAATCCGCTATGGATGCAGGCGGCGTCGAGTTGCCATTCCCCGCACGCGCACTGATGCGCGCAGTATCGAAAGTCATGACCCGCACTGCCTATTACCTATAAGTTCGAGACTTCTGCTCACGCACCGCCTGAGAGTGGGACGACGCCTCGCGCGTCGTCCGCACGAAATACCCGGAACGCCAGCAAACACCTCCCGATCGCGCTTCACGATCTCTTACATTCCGCGCCTTTCCCTCGCACTTTTCACGTATCACCTTCACAAGATTCACTAGCTCATTCATTTATAACGGTTTTCCGTTTTATGTCTGACGTGAAGGAGTCGCGCTAAGTCCTTGTTCTAACAAACAAAATTCGCTCGAAAAGCGTGTATCTCCCTTGACCCCTGTTTAGCGTTACTCTAAAGTGGGAGACAGTGTGAGAAAGTGTATTTTTGTGTGATCTCACAGGCGGTTTCGGGTAGATTTTCACGAATCGGATAGCTGGCGAAAAAACGCCGGTATGGGAGAGCGAAGTGTTCCAAGGGGCGTCGGCGCTGACGCTCGATGCGAAAGGGCGGATGTCGATTCCCTCTCGTTATCGGGATGCGCTGCAAACACAGGCAGAGGGCCGGGTGACGATCACCAAGCACCCGGACGGCTGCCTGTTGCTCTTTCCGCGCCCGGAGTGGGAGATCTTCCGCGACAAGGTCGACAAGCTGCCTATGAACGCAGCCTGGTGGAAACGCATTTTCCTCGGCAACGCCATGGACGTCGATATGGACGGTGCGGGTCGCGTGCTCGTGTCTCCGGAATTGCGCGCGGCCGGCTCGCTGGAAAAGGAAGTGAACCTGCTCGGCATGGGTCGTCACTTTGAGTTGTGGGACGCACAAATTTACGCAGCAAAGGAACAGGCAGCGATCGCCGAGGGCATGCCCGAAGCGTTAAAGAATTTCACGTTCTGATCGCGGACTACATATATGGCACCTGCGATGGGAAACGAATTGCAGCATCGCACGGTGCTGCTGGAAGAGGCGGTCGAAGCGCTGGTCACGCGCGCGGACGGCATTTATGTGGACGGTACGTTTGGGCGCGGTGGTCATAGCCGCCTGGTGCTGGAGAAGCTGGGTGAAGCCGGGCGCCTGATCGCGTTCGACAAAGATCCGCTCGCCATCGCCACGGCTCAGCAGATTGCGGATCCGCGCTTTGGCATCGTGCACGAGAGTTTTGCTTCACTGCGTGACGCGATTGCGGAGCGCGGGGTAGGGCGCGTGTCGGGTGTTTTGCTGGATCTGGGCGTGTCGTCGCCGCAAGTCGACGATCCGGAGCGGGGTTTCAGTTTCCGCGCCGACGGCCCGCTCGACATGCGGATGGACCCGACGCGCGGCGAGTCAGCGGCTGACTGGCTGGCGCGGGCCACGGTGCAGGAACTGACGGAGGTGATACGAGATTATGGGGAAGAACGGTTTGCTTTTCAGATTGCAAAGGCGCTTGTTGCTCGCCGGGCAGAGTCCGACCGTCTTGGGCCTCTCGTCAGCACGGGCGAGCTTGCCCAAATCGTGGCTAACGTCGTCAAAACCCGTGAGAAGGGCAAGGATCCGGCAACCCGCACCTTTCAAGCTATACGGATTCACATCAATCAAGAGCTTGCGGAGCTGCAAGTCGTTTTAGAAGCAGCGTTGTCGCTGTTGGAGCAAGGGGGGCGGCTGGTGGTCATCAGCTTTCATTCGCTCGAGGACCGGATCGTCAAGCGATTCATGCAGACGCACGCCAGTACGCCTGCGGTGGATCGCCGTCTGCCGATTCGTGCAGTCGATCTGCCGAGCCCTCCGCTCAAAATCATTGGCCGCGTGTTCGCCAGCGACGCTGAAGTCGCCGCGAACCCGCGCGCCCGTTCTGCCGTGATGCGTGTGGCGGAGCGGATCGCGCCATGAGCCGCCTCAATATCTTCCTGCTGATGATCGTGATGGGTTGCGCTTTGTCGGTCGTCAACGCTACCAATCAGCAGCGTCAGATCTTTATCCAGCTGCAACGCGCGCAATCGCAGGAGCGCCAGCTGCAGCAGGATTATTCACAGCTTCAATATCAGCAGAGCGCGTTGTCGAAGACGTCGCGCATCGAGCAGATCGCCACTGATTCCCTGAAGATGCAATCGGTCACGACCGGGCGTACCCAATACCTGACGCTCGACCCGGGCGCCGCCAAGGCGGAGGACGCGCCGATCCCGACTTCCGGTCCGGCGTCGGCGCCGCTTGCGACCCGTCGCGGAGGCGTGCGATGAAAAAATCGTCGACTCGCAAAAGCGTCGCCTTTTCGGCGAACCCGATCCTGTCGGTGCGCCTGCCCATGTGGCGCTCGAAACTCGTCGTGTTCATGCTGTTCATGGCGTTTGTCGCGTTGACCGCGCGCGCCTTCTGGATTCAGGGGCCGGGCAACGCCTTCTATCAGAAGCAGGGCGAAATCCGCTATCAGCGCCGGCTCGAACTGCCGGCCACGCGCGGCAAGATTCTCGACCGCAACGGCCTCGTGCTCGCCACGAGTCTGCCGGTGCGCGCGATCTGGGCAATTCCCGACTCGGTGCCGGACGACCTCGGCGCCGACAAGCTGACCCAGCTCGGCAAGCTGCTCGGCATGACGAACAAGGAGTTGCGCGCCAAACTGTCCGAGGACAAGAACTTCGTCTATGTGAAGCGGCAGGTGCCGGTCGACGTCGCCGAGAAAGTCACCACGCTGGACATCCCCGGCATATACGCGCGCGACGAATACAAGCGCTTCTATCCAGAAGGCGAGATCACGGCTCACCTGATCGGCTTCACCAATGTGGAAGACGAAGGCCAGGAAGGCGTCGAACTCGGCGACCAGAAGTTGCTGGCTGGCATGTCGGGCAGCCGCCGCGTTATTAAAGACCGCATGGGCCACATCATTGAGGACGTGGACGAGCAGGTCGTGCCGCACAACGGCCAGGACGTCGATCTCTCGATCGACAGCAAGATTCAGTACATCGCGTATACGAACCTGAAAGCGGCCGTCGAGAAATTCAAGGCGAAGGCCGGCGCGGCGATGGTGATCGACGTGCGGACCGGCGAAGTGCTCGCACTGGTTAACTACCCGACGTATAACCCGAACGACCGTTCGCACCTCACGGGCGACCAGCTGCGCAACCGCATTCTCACGGACACCTTCGAACCGGGCTCGATCATGAAGCCGTTCACGGTGTCGCTCGCGCTCGACCTGCACCGCGTGACGCCGACTACACTGGTAGATACGGGGCCGGGCCGCTTTGTGCTCGACGGTGCGCCGATTACCGACGACAGCGCGTTCGGCGTGCTGACAGTGGGTGGCGTGATCCAGAAGTCGAGCAACATTGGCGCGACGAAGATCGCCATGCAGCTCAAGCCCGAAGAGATGTGGAACATGTACACCAGCATCGGTCTCGGCCAGGCGCCGAAGGTCGGCTTCCCGGGCGCGGCGGCGGGCCGTCTGCGTCCGTGGAAGAGCTGGCGCCGCATCGAACAGGCGACCATGTCGTACGGCTACGGCTTGTCGGTGTCGCTGTTCCAGTTGGGCCGTGCGTACACCGCGATCGCGCATGACGGCGAGATCATGCCGGTGTCGATTTTCCGCACGCCTGGCGATCAGCCGGCCACGGGCCCGCAAATTTTCGCGCCTACCACCGCTCGCGAAGTGCGCGCGATGCTCGAAACCGTCACGGCGCCGGGTGGCACGTCGCCAGATGCGGCCGTGCCCGGCTATCGCGTCGGCGGCAAGAGCGGTACCGCGTACAAGCACGGCGCGCACGGCTACGACCACTCCAAGTACCGCGCTTCGTTCGTCGGCATGGCGCCGATGCCGAATCCGCGCATCGTCGTTGCCGTGTCGGTCGACGAACCGACGGCGGGCAGCCACTTCGGCGGTCAGGTGTCCGGTCCGGTGTTCTCGTCGATTGTCGGCGACACGCTGCGTTCGCTGAATGTGCCGCCGGATATGCCGGTCAAACAGATGGTCGTGTCGGACGACTCGGCGCCTGCTGCGCCAAGCGCACCGCCCTCGCCCGCAACGGTCAAGAAACTTTCCACCAGCGCCGGCGCGAAGAAAATGACGATTGCCGCCAACGCGAAAAGCCATCCCGGAGTTGTGCGATGAGCGCGCTGCGTAAGAAGCACCCAGCGCACCGGCAGATTGCCGACGTACTCAACTGGCTGCACGCTCGCGTGCAGCCAGGCGCGCATCTGCACGCCGACACGCGTTCGCTCGCTGCGGGCGACGCGTTTTTCGCCTATGCGGTCGACGGCGCGGACAACCGTCCGTTCATCGACGGCGCGATCGAGCGTGGCGCGGCAGCCGTGCTGGTTCAGCCGGAAGGCTTTAGCGGTGCGATCGACTCGTCCACCACGCTGGCCGTGCCGGCGCTGAACGAACTAGCCGGTTCGATTGCGAGCGCCTGGTATAACGATCCGAGCGACGGCATGCTGACGGTCGGCATCACCGGCACGAACGGCAAGACCTCCTGCAGCCAATGGATCTCGGCAGCCTTGACCGCGCTCGGCAAGCGTTGCGCGATCATCGGCACGCTCGGCACCGGTCTGCCGGGTCAACTCGTGCACACTGGATTCACGACGCCCGATGCGCCGCAACTGCAACGCAGTCTCGCTCAGTTGCGCGACGCCGGCGCGCAAGCGGTGGCGATGGAAGTGTCGTCGCATGCGCTGCATCAAGGCCGTGTGAACGGCACGGCGTTCGACATCGCCGTGTTCACGAATCTCACGCAGGACCACCTCGACTATCACGGCACGTTCGAAGCCTACGAGACCGCCAAGGCGCGTCTGTTCGCATGGCCGGAACTGCGCGCCGCAGTGATCAACCGCGACGATGCCGCAGGTCGCCGTCTGCTCGCGAGCACGAAGGGCCATGCTCGCACGATCGCCTACGGTCTCGACGAAACGCTCAAAGACGCGCCGCAAGCCGACGCGTTGCTGCTCGCCTCGAATGTGCGTGCAACCGCCACCGGCACCGCATTTCATCTGACCACATCCGACTGGGGCAACGCCGACGTCGAAGTGCAAACGCTCGGCGCTTTCAACGTCAGCAATCTGCTCGGCGTACTCGGTGCATTGCTTGCAGCCGACGTGCCGTTCGACGCAGCGCTTGCCGAACTGGCGAAGCTCGAACCGGTAAATGGCCGCATGCAACGTCTCGGCGGCCGCTTGCAGAACGACGAGCCGCTCGTCGTGATCGATTACGCGCACACGCCGGACGCGCTGGAAAAGACCCTGGAAGCACTGCGCCCGATGGCGGCCGCACGCGGTGGTGAACTGATCTGCATGTTCGGCTGCGGCGGCGACCGCGACGCGACCAAGCGTCCGCTGATGGGCGCGATCGCCGAGAAGCTCGCCGACGGCGTGGTCGTAACCAGCGACAACCCGCGCAGCGAAGATCCGCAGTCGATCATCGAGCAGATCGCCGCGGGCATGAAAGACGCGTCGAAGGCGCGCCGTATCGAGGACCGCGCGAGCGCGATCCTGCAAGCGATCCGCGGCGCCGCGCGCGAAGACGTTATCGTGCTGGCCGGCAAGGGGCATGAAGCAACACAGGAAATCATGGGTAAGAAGCGCGCTTTCTCCGATCAGGACCACGCTCGCCTTGCGCTTGCCGCACGGGCGACGCACGTACGCGGAGGTGGCGAATGAGCATGTTCTCGCTGCGTGAAGCCGCCGCGCTGATTCCCGGCGCCACCGTGCTCGGTGATGACAGCGTCACGTTCGAACGCGTTTCGACCGACAGCCGCAGTGCCGGTCCAGGCGATCTTTTCGTCGCGATCAAGGGTGAGCGTTTCGACGCGCACGATTTCCTGCCGGAAGTCGCGTCGCGCAACGTCACGGCAGCATTGGTGACGCGCACGCCGCAAGACTGGCACGTGCCTGCATTGCGCGTAGCCGATACGCGTGTCGCGCTCGGCGCGCTTGCGCGCGGATGGCGGCGCACATTCAGCATGCCGCTCGTCGCTGTGACGGGCAGCAACGGCAAGACCACGGTCAAGGAAATGATCGCGTCGATCTTCGCTGCTGCGGTCGGCGCGGACGCACGCCTCGCGACTGCTGGCAACTTCAACAACGATATCGGCTTGCCGCTCACGCTTTTCCGTCTGCACGCCGCGCATCAACTGGCGGTGGTCGAACTCGGCATGAACCATCCGGGCGAGACCTCGCTGCTTGCGAAGATTGCCGAGCCGACGGTCTCGGTGGTGAACAACGCACAGCGCGAGCACCAGGAATTCATGGCGACGGTCGAAGCCGTCGCGCTCGAACACGCCAGCGTGATTCACGCGCTCTCGCCGGAAGGCGTCGCCGTATTCCCGGCCGATGATGCCTACGCGAGCATCTGGCGCGTCGCCGCAACCGGCAATCGCATCATCGACTTCGCCTTGAACACCGCCGATCGCGTGACCGAAGCCGCCGTAACCGGCACGTTCGCCGGCAACGTTCTGAGCATCGACACACCGGAAGGCCACGTCGACGTCACGCTGCAAGTGCTCGGCGATCACAACGCGCACAACGCGTTGGCCGCGACATCGGCTGCGCTCGCCGCAGGCGTGTCGCTCGACGCAATCAAGCGCGGCCTCGAATCGTTCGGCGCCGTCAAGGGCCGTTTGCAGGTGAAGCGCGCCGCGCTCGGCACACTCGCCGGCGCAACGGTGATCGACGACACCTACAACGCCAACCCCGATTCAATGCGCGCGGCGATCGACGTCCTCGCATCGCGCGCATCACCGCGTGTGCTGGTGATGGGCGACATGGGCGAAGTCGGCGACAACGGCCCGGCGTTTCACCGTGAAATCGGCGCCTACGCCAAAGAACGCGGTATCGACGTGCTGTACGCCATGGGCGACGCCTCGCGCGACGCTTGCACTGCGTATGGCGCGGACGCGCATCACGTCGCCGATGTCGGCACGCTGGTCGCGCAGTTGCAGCAGGCGGGTTTTGGCGCCGCTGCAACGCTTCTCGTGAAAGGCTCGCGTTTCATGCAAATGGAACGCGTGGTGGACGCCGTAACGAGTCCACAACCCAACGCAGCGGGCAATACGCCTGCTGCACATTGAAATAGAAGGACCGAAGCATGCTACTGGCGCTGGCGCAATGGCTGCAGAATGACGCAAGCTTCTTGCGCGTGTTCAGTTATCTGACTTTCCGTGCGGTGATGGCCACCATCACCGCGCTGCTGATCGGGCTCGTCTGTGGCCCGGCGGTGATCCGCAAGCTGACCGCGATGAAGGTCGGTCAGGCCGTTCGTAAAGACGGCCCGCAAACGCACCTCGTCAAATCTGGTACGCCGACGATGGGCGGCGTGTTGATTCTGCTCGGCATTGCCGTGGCAACGTTGCTGTGGGCCGATCTGACCAACCGTTTCATCTGGATCGTGATTCTCGTCACGTTTGGTTTCGGTGTGATCGGCTGGGTCGACGATTACCGCAAGGTGGTCTACAAGGACCCGCGCGGGATGTCGTCGCGCGAAAAGTATTTCTGGCAGTCGGTGATCGGCCTGTTCGCGGCGGTGTATCTCGCGTTCAGCGTGTCCGAAGCGAGCAACGTGCGCGTGTTCGACCTGTTCATGGCGTGGGTGCGCAGCGGTTTGTCGATGGGCTTGCCGGCGCGCGCCGACCTGATGCTGCCGTTCGTCAAATCGATCAGCTATCCGCTCGGCGTGTGGGGCTTCATCGTACTGACGTATCTGGTGATTGTCGGCGCGAGCAATGCGGTGAACCTTACCGACGGTCTCGACGGCCTCGTGATCATGCCGGTCGTGCTGGTCGGCGCATCGCTCGGCGTGTTCGCTTATGTGATGGGTAGCTCGGTCTATTCGAAGTACCTGCTGTTTCCGCATATCGCCGGTGCCGGTGAGTTGCTGATCTTCTGTTCGGCGATGGGCGGGGCAGGGCTCGCGTTCCTCTGGTTCAACACGCACCCGGCGCAGATGTTCATGGGCGACGTGGGGGCGCTCGCGCTCGGCGGCGCGCTTGGCACGGTTGCCGTGATCGTGCGTCAGGAAATCGTGCTCTTCATCATGGGCGGCATTTTCGTCGCGGAGACGCTCTCCGTGATGTTGCAGGTGACGTGGTTCAAATTTACCAAACGCCGTTACGGCGAAGGCCGGCGTCTCTTCAAGATGGCGCCGCTGCATCATCATTTTGAATTGTCGGGTTGGAAGGAAACGCAGGTGGTCGTGCGCTTCTGGATCATCACCCTGATGTTGTGTCTGTTCGGTTTGTCCACGCTCAAGTTGCGTTAAGTCGTATTTAGGGGAAGCAGGCGATGTTCGGCGAGAAGTTTCGGGATCGGCAAAAGCCGATGGTGCTCGTGCTGGGACTCGGTGAATCCGGTCTCGCGATGGCGCGCTGGTGCGCGCGGCACGGCTGTCGGCTGCGTGTGGCCGATACGCGCGAGGTGCCGCCGAACCTGTCCGCGCTGGAAGCGCACAGCGTCGACGCCGAATTCGTCGGCGGCCCGTTCTCGCTCTCGTTGCTCGAAGGTGTCGAACTCGTGGCGATCAGCCCGGGCTTGTCGCCGCTCGCCGCTGATTTGCTGCCGCTCATCACCGCGGCGCGTGAGCGGGACATCCCTGTCTGGGGCGAACTCGAATTCTTCGCGCAAGCATTGAAGACGCTTGGCGAAAGCGGTTACGTGCCGAAGGTGATCGCGATCACCGGCACCAACGGCAAGACCACGACGACGAGTCTTACTGGCTTGCTGTGCGAACGCGCCGGCAAGAAGGTCGCGGTGGCGGGCAACATCAGCCCGGCGGCGCTGGACAAGCTCAGCGAAGCGATCGACAACACCGCGTTGCCCGACGTGTGGGTGTTGGAGCTGTCGAGCTTCCAGCTGGAAACAGCGCATACGTTTACGCCCGATGCAGCGGTCGTTCTGAACATCACGCAGGATCACCTGGATTGGCATGGTGGGCTCGACGCATACGCTGCCGCGAAGGGCCGCATCTTCGGTACACAAACCGTGCGCGTGCTGAATCGCGACGACGCCCGCGTGATGGCGCTCGCGCCTTCGGCCGATAGCGATGCCGCGATGGTCACGTTCGGCGTGACCGAGCCGAAGAACGACGGCGACTACGGTCTGCTGCGCGACAACGGCATGATCTGGCTGGTCGAGGCGCACGATCGCGACGTGAGCGACGAACCCGCACCGACGCGCCGTCGCAAGAACGAAGTGGCGGCGCCGAAGAACATCGCGCTCAAACGCCTGATGCCGGCGGACGCATTGCGTATCCGCGGCCTGCATAACGCCGCCAACGCATTGGCCGCGTATGCCTTGGCGCGCGCGATCGGTCTGCCTGGCGCGCCGCTTTTGCACGGCCTGCGCGAATACCGTGGCGAGCCGCATCGGGTGGAATTGATCGCGTCGATCGAAGGCGTCGATTACGTCGACGACAGCAAGGGCACCAATGTCGGCGCGACAGTTGCCGCGCTCGACGGCCTCGCGCAGCGCGCGGTCCTGATCGCCGGTGGCGACGGCAAGGGCCAGGATTTCGAGCCGCTTGCCGAGCCGGTGACGCGGTGGTGCCGCGCCGTGATGCTGATCGGTCGCGATGCGCCGCAGATTCGCGCCGCGCTGGAAGACACCGGCATCGCGATGACCGACCACGCGACGCTCGAAGAAGCGACGCGGGCCGCCACCGCATTGGCGCAACCTGGCGACGCCGTGTTGCTGTCGCCGGCGTGCGCGAGCTTTGACATGTTCAAGGGTTACGCCCATCGCGCGCAGGTGTTCCGCAGCACGGTGGAAGACATCGCGGCAGAACGGGGGACGATGATATGAGCTGGTCAGAACGCTTCGGTTCGCGCCTGGCCGGCTCCCGTGCCGGTAATGGCGATACGGGTAGCACGGGCCGCGCCTCGGGTCGCTCGGGCGGCAGTGGTCTCGCGAGCGCCGTGAACGGCGTTCGTCCGCTGCGCTCGCGGATGCTCGACTACGATCACTCGTTGCTGTGGGTGGTCGTCGCGCTGCTGGGGCTCGGCGTCGTGATGGTGTATTCGGCGTCGATCGCGATGCCCGATTCGCCGAAATACGCGTCGTACCGCGACTACGCCTTCCTCGTGCGCCAGATCATTTTCGTGGTGATGGGCTCGGTGATCGGCGTCGTGTCGTTCCGCATTCCGATTTCGACGTGGGATAAGTACGCGCCGAAGCTGTTCCTGATTTCGCTCGCCGCGCTGGTGATCGTGCTGATCCCGCACGTCGGCAAGGGCGTGAACGGTGCGCGTCGCTGGATTCCGCTCGGCATCACGAACATGCAGCCGTCGGAAATCATGAAGCTCGCCGTGACGATTTACGCGGCGAATTACACCGTGCGCAAGCAGGAATACATGCACAGCTTCGCCAAGGGCTTTCTGCCGATGGCGGTTGCAGTGGGTCTCGTCGGCGCATTGCTGCTGCTCGAACCGGACATGGGCGCGTTCATGGTGATCGCCGCGATCGCGATGGGCGTGCTGTTCCTCGGCGGCGTGAACGGCAAGCTGTTCGGCGGTCTGGTGGCGACTGCGGTCGGCACGTTCAGCTTGCTCGTGTGGGCGTCGCCATGGCGTCGCGAGCGGATCTTCGCTTACCTCGATCCGTGGGACGACCGTTATGCGCAAGGCAAGGCTTATCAATTGACGCACTCGCTGATCGCTTTCGGGCGCGGCGAATGGTTTGGCGTGGGTTTGGGCGGCAGTGTCGAAAAGCTCAACTACCTGCCGGAAGCGCATACCGACTTCATCCTCGCGGTGATCGGCGAGGAGCTAGGTTTTGTCGGTGTGCTCGTCGTGATCCTGATGTTTTACTGGATCGTACGCCGTTCGTTCGAGATCGGCCGTCAGGCGCTCGCACTTGACCGCACTTTTGCCGGGCTGGTCGCGAAGGGTATCGGCATCTGGTTCGGTGCGCAGACTTTTATCAACATGGGCGTGAACCTCGGCCTGCTGCCGACTAAAGGTCTTACGTTGCCGCTCGTTAGCTACGGCGGCTCGGGCATCGTGCTGAACTGCGTGGCGGTGGCTGTGTTGATGCGTGTCGACTACGAGAACCGGGTGCTCATGCGCGGAGGGAAGGTATGACGGCTCTCCCGCAACGCACGCTGATGGTGATGGCCGGTGGCACCGGGGGACACGTGTTCCCGGGGCTCGCGGTGGCGCACCTGATGCAGGCGTGGGGTTGGAAGGTCGTATGGCTCGGTAATCCCGCGGGGATGGAAGCCACGCTGGTGCCGAAGCACGGCATCCCGATGGAATACGTGCGCTTTGGCGGACTGCGCGGCAAGGGCTTGAAGACCAAGCTGATGTTGCCACTGAACCTGCTGCGCGCCTGCTCGCAGAGTTTGAGCGTGCTGCGTCGCGTGAAGCCGGACGTCGTGCTCGGCATGGGCGGCTACATCACGTTCCCGGCGGGTTTGATGACCGCTTTGAGCGGCCGTCCGCTGGTGCTGCATGAACAGAATTCGATTGCGGGTCTCGCCAACAAGGTGCTCGCGAAAGTCGCGAAACGCGTGCTGGTTGCATTCCCGAATGCGCTGCCGCACGGCGAATGGACCGGCAACCCGATTCGTGCGGAACTTGCGGGCGCAATTGCACCCAAAGCACGCTACGCAGCGCGCAGCGGTCCGTTGAATGTGCTGGTGGTGGGCGGCAGTCTGGGTGCAGCCGCATTGAACGAAGTGGTGCCGCGCGCGGTTGCGCTGCTGGCGCCGAATGAACGTCCGCGCATCGTGCATCAGGCGGGCGCGAAGCATATTGAAGCACTGCGTGAGAATTATGCGGCAGCGGGCCTGCAGGCCGGCGCCGATGTAGAACTCGTGCCTTTCATCGACGACATGACAAGCGCGTACGCGAACGCGGATCTGGTGATCTGCCGTTCGGGCGCGATGACCGTGTCGGAGATTTCAGCAGTAGGCGTGGCGGCATTCTTCGTGCCGTTCCCGTTTGCAGTAGACGATCACCAAACCACTAATGCAGCGTTCCTTGCCGATAACGGCGCGGCGCTGGTCGTGCAGCAACGCGATCTGTCGGCGGAAATGCTCGCCGACTGGTTGCGCAGCCAGACGCGAGAGACCCTCGCGGAGATGGCAGAGCGTTCGCGCTCGCTCGCGAAACCCGACGCCACGGAACAGGTCGCGCAGATTTGCGCGACTGTGGCGGGTTCGATTTCGGGCGCGAGCCCAGAAGGAAAGCAATGAAACACATCGTCAAACACATTCACTTTGTCGGCATCGGCGGTGTCGGCATGAGCGGCATCGCGGAGGTGCTGGTCAACCTCGGCTATCAGGTGAGCGGCTCGGATCTGTCGAGCAACGCGATCACCGATCGCCTCGCCGCGCTCGGCGCGCGCATCGCGATCGGTCACGCGGCGGAGAACATCGAAGGCGCGAATGCCGTGGTCGTTTCCACAGCAGTGCGCAGCGACAACCCGGAAGTGCTGGCCGCGCGTCATCGCCGCATTCCGATCGTGCCGCGCGCGGTGATGCTCGCGGAACTGATGCGCCTGAAGCAGGGCATTGCGATTGCCGGCACGCACGGCAAGACCACGACCACCTCGCTGGTGGCGAGCGTGCTGGCGGCGGGCGGGCTCGATCCGACCTTCGTGATCGGCGGGCGCCTGATCAGCGCGGGCGCGAATGCGCGGTTGGGTACGGGCGATTTCATCGTCGCCGAAGCGGATGAGTCGGATGCGTCGTTCCTGAATCTGTTCCCGGTGATCGAAGTCATCACGAACATCGACGCCGATCACATGGACACCTATGGGCACGACTTCGCGCGGCTCAAGCAGGCGTTCATTGAATTCACGCACCGTCTGCCGTTCTATGGGATAGCGGTGCTGTGCGTCGACGATCCGAACGTGAAGGAGATCCTGCCGTTCGTGTCGAAGCCGATCATCCGCTACGGTTTTGCGCCGGACGCGCAGGTGCGTGCGGTCAATGTCGAAGCGCGCGGCGGCAAGATGCATTTCACGGCACTGCGTGAAGACGCGGCGCCGATCGACATCGTCTTGAATCTGCCGGGCGAGCACAACGTGCAGAACGCTTTGGCCGCAATTGCAATTGCGACTGAACTTGAAGTGAAAGATGCCGATATCCAGCGAGCGCTGGCGGATTTCAACGGCGTGGGCCGGCGCTTCCAGCGCTATGGCGAAGTGCCGGTCATGTCGGAAGGCAAACCGGCCGGCGCGTACACGCTGGTCGACGATTACGGCCATCACCCGGTTGAAATGGCGGCAACGGTGGCGGCGGCGCGTGGCGCATTTCCGGGGCGGCGCCTGGTGCTGGCATTCCAGCCGCACCGCTTCACGCGTACGCGCGATTGCTTCGAAGATTTTGTGAAGGTGCTGTCGACCGTCGACGCGCTCGTGCTGACCGAAGTGTATTCGGCCGGCGAAGCGCCGATCGTCGCCGCAGACGGCCGCGCTCTCGCGCGCGCACTGCGCGTGGCGGGCAAGGTCGAGCCGGTGTTTGTCGATACGGTGGATGAAGTGCCGGACGCGCTCTCAGCAGTGGTGCGCGACGGCGATGTGGTGATCACGATGGGCGCGGGTTCGATCGGCGGTGTGCCGGGTCGCCTGGCGCAAGAAACGAAGGTGTGAGTGAAATGAGCAGCATCGACCCTAAACAGTTCGGCAAAGTAGCAGTGCTGCTCGGTGGGGATTCCGCCGAGCGCGAGGTGTCGCTCAATTCCGGCCGCCTCGTGCTGCAAGGTCTGCGCGACGCCGGTATCGACGCGCATCCGTTCGATCCGGCTGAGCGTCCGCTCGCCGCATTGAAGGACGAAGGTTTTGTGCGCGCGTTCAACGCGCTGCACGGCGGTTACGGCGAGAACGGCCAGATTCAGGGTGCACTGGATTTTTACGGCATCCGTTACACGGGTAGCGGCGTGCTCGGCTCGGCGCTGGGTCTGGACAAGTTCCGAACCAAGCTCGTGTGGCAGCAGCTCGGTATTCCGACGCCGCCGTTCGAGGCTGTGCTGCGCGGCGACGACTACGAAGCACGCGCAAAAGACATCGTCGCGAAGCTCGGCTTGCCGCTGTTCGTGAAGCCGGCCAGCGAAGGCTCGAGCGTCGCCGTGATCAAGGTGAAAAGCGCCGACGCATTGCCGGCCGCGCTGCTCGAAGCGGTCAAGTACGACAAGATCGTCGTGGTGGAAAGGAGCATCGAGGGCGGCGGCGAATTTACGGCCTGTATCGCCGGCGATCTGGATCTGCCGGTGATCCGCATCATTCCGGCCGGCGAGTTTTACGACTACCACGCGAAGTACATCGCGAACGACACGCAGTATCTGATTCCGTGCGGTCTGGCGGCTGACGAAGAGTCGCGCCTGAAAGTGCTGGCGCGCCGTGCGTTCGACGTACTTGGCTGCACCGATTGGGGCCGCGCCGATTTCATGCTCGACGCCGACGGCAACCCGTACTTCCTGGAAGTGAACACGGCGCCTGGGATGACCGATCACTCGTTGCCGCCGAAAGCGGCACGTGCGGTGGGCATCAGCTATCAGGAACTGGTGGTCGGCGTGTTGGCGCTGACGCTTAAGGATTAACAAAGGACTAACCGGGGCGACCCGAAAGCAACTCCATGTGGAACAACGTTCGCCAGCTCAATCTCGCCGCCAACGCATTGCATGCGTTGCTGGTGCTCGTGCTGCTGGCGGCAGGCGGTTACTGGCTCATCCAGCGTCCGAATTTCGCGTTGCGCGAAATCCAGATCGACGGCGACACCGAGCACATCAATTCGCCGACGGTGCGCGCGGGTGTAGTAGGGCGCTTGAAAGGCAACTTTTTTACGGTGGATCTCGACGTCGCACGCCAGGCGTTCGAGCAGATGCCATGGGTGCGTCACGCGAGTGTGCGGCGGGTTTGGCCGAATGCATTGGCTGTCACGCTTGAAGAGTACAAACCGCTTGGAACGTGGGGCAGCGATCAACTGGTGAGCGTGGACGGCGAACTGTTCACCGCGAACCAGGGCGAGCTCGAAGAGGAGCTGCCGGCGTTCGACGGTCCGGACGGAACGGCCAAAGAAGTCGTCGCGCGTTATGGCGATTTCAAGAAGTGGTTTGCGCCCTTGGGCGCGACGCCCGAAGAAGTCACGCTGTCGCCGCGTTACGCGTGGACGGTGAAGCTGTCGAACGGCATGCAGGTGGAACTTGGGCGCGAACGCAATCAGGACACATTGCTCGATCGGAGCAAGCGCCTGACCGCGGCGTGGAACGCGGTGACGCAACGTTGGGGAAAGGACATCGAGTATGCGGACTTGCGCTATCCGAACGGTTTCGCGATTCGTGCCGCTGGCATGCGCTTTATCAGCGAACCCGACAAGGGCAAGAAGTAAACGGACATCACACGCAATGAGCACGCTATGAGTAAAGACTATAAAGATCTGCTGGTCGCCCTCGACATTGGGACGTCGAAGGTAGTGGCTATCGTCGCCGAGTTGAAGGGCGAGGGCCACTACGAGGTGATCGGCCTCGGCCAGAGCGAATCGAAGGGGCTCAAGAAGGGCGTGGTGGTGAACATCGAAGCCACCGTGCAGTCCATTCAGCGCGCGCTCGAGGAAGCCGAGCTGATGGCCGACTGCAAGATCACGAACGTATTCACCGGGATCGCCGGCAGCCATATCCGCAGCTTCAATTCGAGCGGCATGGTGGCGATCAAGGAAAAGGAAGTCACGCAGACGGACGTCGCGCGCGTGATCGAGACGGCGAAAGCGATCAATATCCCGACCGATCAGCAGGTGCTGCACATCCTGACGCAGGAATTCATCATCGACGGTCAGGAAGATGTGCGCGAGCCGATCGGCATGAGTGGCATCCGCCTGGAAGTGAAGGTGCATATCGTCACCGGCGCGGTGAGCGCGGCGCAAAACATTGTGAAGTGCGTGCGCCGCTGCGGGCTCGAAGTGAACGATCTGATCCTGCAGCCGCTGGCTTCGTCGCTGGCGGTGCTGACGGAAGACGAAAAGGAACTCGGCGTGGTGCTGGTCGACATCGGCGGCGGCACGACGGATATCGCGATTTTCAGCGAAGGCGCGATTCGTCACACGGCGGTGATTCCGATCGCCGGCGACCAGATCACGAGCGACATCGCGATGGCGCTGCGCACGCCGACGCCGGACGCGGAAGACATCAAGGTCGACTACGGCATTGCAAAGCAAGCCTTGGCCGATCCGGACGAAATGATCGAAGTGCCGGGTCTCGGCGAGCGCGGTCCGCGCACGCTGTCGCGCCAGGCATTGGCGGCGGTGGTCGAGCCGCGTGTCGAAGAACTGTTTTCGCTCGTGCAGCAGGTGGTGCGCGAGTCGGGTTACGAGGAACTGCTGAGCTCCGGCGTGGTGCTGACCGGCGGCGCGTCGATGATGCTCGGCATGGTCGAACTCGGTGAGGACATTTTCCTGAAGCCGGTGCGCATTGGCGTGCCGGAATACGCGGGCGGTCTTGCGGACGTCGTGCGTAACCCGCGTTATTCGACGGCGATGGGCCTGCTCGTCGAAGGACGCTCGCAACGGATGCGCGGCCGCAAGGTCGCGGTGCAGTCGGGGTCGATGGGTCAGGTCTTCACGCGAATGAAAGACTGGTTCCTCGGCAACTTCTAACGAATTCTGGGTTTGAACGGTTTTACGTAAACACGCGCTGGTGCCGGCGGCTGGCGCGCGACAGGAGGTTGCCCGATCTCCTGCCGAATAACGGCCGAAGTGGCTGCAATTTTTTATCTTGACGGAGGCAACATGGAATTCCAGATGCTGGAAACCGAAACGAACGGCACCATCATCAAGGTGATCGGAGTAGGTGGCGCTGGCGGCAATGCCGTTCAGCACATGATCAACAAAGGCGTGCAAGGCGTCGACTTCATCGTGATGAACACGGACGCGCAGGCTCTGTCGCGTTCGCGTGCATCCGCGGTGATCCAGCTCGGTAACACGGGTCTGGGCGCTGGCGCCAAGCCGGAAATGGGCCGCGCGGCAGCAGAAGAAGCACGTGAGCGCATCGCCGACGCACTGCGCGGCGCGCACATGGTGTTCATCACTGCCGGTATGGGCGGCGGCACGGGCACGGGCGCAGCGCCGGTGGTCGCGCAGATCGCCAAAGAAATGGGTATCTTGACTGTTGGCGTGGTCAGCAAGCCGTTCGAATTCGAAGGCGGCAAGCGCATGCGTGTAGCAGAAGCTGGTTCGCAGCAACTGGAGGATCACGTCGACTCGCTGATCGTCGTTCTGAACGACAAGCTGTTCGAGGTGATGGGCGATGACGCCGAGATGGACAAGTGCTTCCAGTGCGCAGACGACGTTCTCAACAACGCAGTTGCCGGTATCGCGGAAATCATCAACGTCGACGGTCTGGTGAACGTCGACTTCGAAGACGTGAAGACGGTGATGGGCGAGCAGGGCAAGGCGATGATGGGCACGGCGACGGTTGCCGGCGTCGATCGCGCACGTTTGGCTGCCGAGCAGGCTGTGGCCAGCCCGCTGCTGGAAGGAGTGGATCTGTCGGGCGCGCGTGGCGTGCTGGTCAACATCACGTCGAGCCGTTCGCTGCGTCTGTCGGAAACGCGCGAAGTGATGAACACCATCAAGAGCTATGCTGCTGAAGACGCAACCGTGATTTTCGGCGCGGTGTACGACGATGCAATGGGCGACGCGCTGCGCGTGACGGTCGTGGCAACGGGTCTGGGCCGTGCGGCGAAGAAGCAGCAATCGGCCCCGATGACGCTGCTGCGCACCGGCACGGACAATCAGCCGGTCAGCGCGCACGCTGCTTACGCAACGTCGCAGTCCCACGCAAGCACGGCCGATTACGGCGCGCTGGATACGCCGGCTGTGTGGCGTACGTCGCGCGATACGGCGGCTTCGCACGTGCAGGCGCTGCAGGAAAAGGGCGTCGACACGTACGACATTCCGGCATTCCTGCGCAAGCAGGCGGACTGAGCGCGCGAGCAGGCTTTCGTTGTGGTGCTGCGGGTTGTACAGCAGCGTAGCACTGGCGGACGAATGCATGAGCGTGGCGGGTGAACGGCGAACAAGCCGCGTATCGTCTGATTCGCGGCAAGGACAAGTGCCCTCTTCGGATTCGCGAAGCGGATGGGGCAACTGTCGCCGGATGGCGGAGCCTGCAGTTAGGCAGACGCTGAAATTCACTGCGACACGATGGCGTGCGAGTGTGCTTCGCATCGATGCAAAGGACTGAGCATGATTCAAGTAGGTGAAAAGCTGCCCGACGCGACGCTCTTCGAGTTCGTCGAAGACGCGCGGGCGGGCTGCACGCTGGGGCCTAACAGCTTCGACGTGCGCGAGCAGACGGCGGGTAAGCGCGTGGTGATCTTCGGATTGCCCGGTGCGTTCACGCCGACCTGTTCAGCCAAACATGTACCGGGTTACGTCGAGCACGCCGAGCAGTTGCGCGCGCTTGGCATCGACGAGATCTGGTGCGTGTCCGTCAACGACGCGTTCGTAATGGGCGCGTGGGGACGCGATCAGCATGCCTCGGGCAAGGTGCGCATGATGGCGGATGGCAGTGCGGCTTTCACGCGGGCGCTCGGTCTTGAGCAGGATTTGTCGGCGCGCGGCATGGGAATCCGTTCCCAGCGCTACGCAATGGTTGTCGACGACGGCGTGGTCAAGACGTTGAACGTCGAGGCTGCCGGCAAATTCGAAGTCAGCGATGCAGGGAGTATTCTCGCTACGTTGAGCTAGTTACGATGGCGTTCGATGCCTTTGCCTCGATCTGCGCGGTTACCGCGTTGTATCAGGGCAACGGCGCATAAGACGCTTTTGTGACGGGCCGTTACTCGGGCCGATGACCGGAAACGCCTCCGTTCCGGACATCGGCCCGTCACGCTTTCCCTGACGGGCGCGCTTTGGGTAATGCAGCGAAACAGATTGATACGTTCCGTGTAACGACGCTCCTTAGGGTATTGGAGTATACTTCGCGCTATGGAATAAAAAGTCCCGATTGGGATTTTCAATCGAATAGAAGATCACCATGTTGAAGCAGCGCACTATCAAATCAATCGTCAAGACAGTCGGCATCGGCCTGCACTCCGGCCGCAAAGTCGAATTGACGCTCCGCCCGGCGGCGGCGAACACCGGCATTGTGTTTTCGCGGGTGGATTTGCCTACGCCGGTGGATATCCCTGCGTCGGCAATGGCGATTGGCGATACGCGTCTGGCTTCCGTACTGCAGAAAGACGGCGCGCGCGTGTCGACCATCGAGCATTTGATGTCCGCATGCGCAGGCCTCGGCATCGACAATCTTTATATCGACGTCACCGCTGAAGAAATTCCGATCATGGACGGCAGTGCGGGTTCGTTCGTGTTTCTGATTCAGTCGGCCGGTATTGAAGAACAGAACGCGCCGAAGAAATTCATCAAGGTCACCAAGCCGGTTGAAATTCGCGACGGCGATAAATTCGCGCGTCTCGATCCGTATTTCGGTTTCAAACTCAAATTCACCATCGATTTCCGTCACCCGGCTGTGGATAAAACCGGCCAGGCGCTGGAAGTGGATTTTGCCAATACGTCGTATGTGCGGGAAATTGCCCGTGCGCGTACGTTCGGCTTTGCGCATGAAGTGGAAATGATGCGCGAACTCGGTCTGGCACGCGGTGGCAGCATGGATAACGCCATCGTGCTGGACGAATACCGCATTCTGAACAACGACGGCCTGCGTTACGACGACGAATTCGTGAAGCACAAGATGCTCGACGCGATCGGCGATCTGTACGTGGTCGGCCATCCGCTGCTGGCTTCGTACACGGCATACAAATCGGGCCACGGCCTGAACAACGCTTTGTTGCGCGAGTTGCTGGCGCATGAAGATGCGTACGAAGTCGTCACGTTCGACGACACGCAGAAGGCGCCGCGCGGTTTCGCGTACGAAACGCAGACGGCATTTGCCTGATCGGCGTAGCGCTTTCGGATGAAATGTCCGAAGCGAATGGATGAAAAATAAGCGGCCCAGATGGGCCGCTTATTTTTTTGTTCAGCGATTTCTCCGATGCCGCGCTGCCATTTTCGCCAAAGCTTCCTGCAGCGGCGAGGGCGCGAGCGATTGGGAGAGCGCGTGCAGCGCGTCCGCGCCGACCGGCGTCATGCGCGCCTGTTTGACGGGCGGCGGCTCCTTCAAAGGCTGCGGCCGCACGCGAATTCTCAGCGCATTGACCGGCCAGCCGCGCTGCTGCAGATCCGACAGCAACCTCGGTTCGATCTGGCGCAGGCGGGCGGCCAGCGCATTGTGCGCGGCAAATAGGGCCAGCACGCCTTCCTTGATGAAGCTGGGCTCTACGCTCGTGGCCAGATAATCCGGCAGCAGTTCACGCAGATCCTTTTCCAGCGCCGCAATCTGCTCGACGCCCGCGCGCAGGGCCACAAACGCGTCGGTGCGATTGAGCACTTCGGCGACGGGCTGCGGGCGGCGCGCTTTGAACTGCTTGGGCGGCGGCCTTGAAAAGGACGGAATACGGCTCATGTTCGATAGTAACGGCGCGTTCGCACCCTATGTGCGTTCACGCCGCGATTGTACCGCGCGGGATGCATGCGGACCCGCCTCAATGCGTACCGTCGGACGTCGCTGCGGCGGGCTTTCTGTGCCCTGCCAACGTCGCACGGCTGACACAGGCGCGGCCGGGGGCGCGTGCTAAAATGCCCGATTCGAATTCACTCTTGGACTAAGCCGCCGAGGCCCTTCCGACCCCGGAGCGCACGTGCATGAACTTGCACGCCGCGAACCAGCCGAAGCCGCGACGCAGACACCGATCCGATGACCACCGGTTTTCTACAGAAGATTTTTGGCAGCCGCAACCAGCGGCTAGTCAAGCAATATCAAAAGACCGTCACGGCGATCAATGCGCTCGAGCCGCAGATCGAGCAATTGACGGACGACCAACTGCGCGCCAAAACGGGTGAATTCCGCCAGCGCGTCGCGAGTGGTGAGTCGCTCGACAAGCTCCTGCCGGAGGCCTTCGCGGTGTGCCGCGAGGCCAGCAAGCGGACGCTGAAAATGCGCCACTTCGACGTGCAGCTGATCGGCGGCATGGTCCTGCACTACGGCAAGATCGGCGAAATGCGCACCGGCGAAGGCAAGACGCTCGTCGCTACGCTGCCGGTGTACCTGAATGCGCTGTCCGGCCGCGGCGTGCACGTCGTCACGGTCAACGACTACCTGGCCCAGCGCGACGCCGAATGGATGGCGCGTCTGTACAACTTCCTGGGTCTTTCAGTCGGCATCAACCTGTCGCAGATGGATCATGGCGCGAAGCAGGAAGCGTACGCGGCAGACATCACCTACGGCACCAACAACGAATTCGGCTTCGACTACCTGCGCGACAACATGGTCTACGAGACCGATGCGCGCGTGCAGCGAGCCCTCAATTTCGCGGTGGTCGACGAGGTCGACTCGATCCTGATCGACGAAGCCCGTACGCCGCTGATCATCTCCGGCCAGGCCGAAGATCACACCGAACTCTATGTGCGCATGAATGCGCTGCCGCCGCTGCTCGAACGCCAGATCGGCGAAGAGAAAGCGGACGGCACCGGCGTCGAAAAGCCGGGCGACTACACGCTGGACGAAAAAGGCCGCCAGGTCTTCCTGACGGAATCGGGCCACGAAAAGGCTGAGCGTCTGCTCGCCGAATGGGGCCTGATTGGCGAGGGCGAAAGCCTGTACGCGCCGCAGAACATCACGCTGATGCACCACGTGTACGCCGCACTGCGCGCGCACACGCTGTTCTTCAAGGATCAGCACTACGTCGTGCAGAACGGCGAAGTCGTGATCGTCGACGAATTCACCGGTCGTTTGATGTCGGGCCGCCGCTGGTCGGATGGCTTGCACCAGGCTGTCGAGGCGAAGGAACACGTCAAGATCCAGAGCGAGAACCAGACGCTCGCGTCGATCACGTTCCAGAACTACTTCCGTATGTACGCGAAGCTGTCCGGCATGACCGGTACGGCGGATACCGAAGCGTACGAATTCAACGAAATCTACGGCCTCGAAACGGTCGTGATCCCGACCAACCGTCCGCCGAAGCGGATCGACAAGCAGGATCAGATCTACAAGACCGCCAAGGAACGCTATGACGCGGTGATCCGCGACATCCGCGATTGCCATGAGCGCGGGCAGCCGGTGCTGGTCGGCACGACCTCGATCGAAAACTCGGAACTGCTGTCGCATCTGCTGAAGCAGGCCGGGTTGCCGCACGAAGTGCTGAACGCCAAGCAGCACGCGCGTGAAGCTGAGATCGTCGCCGAAGCAGGCCGTCCGAAGCGGGTCACGATCGCCACAAACATGGCCGGTCGCGGTACTGACATCGTGCTCGGCGGCAACGCTGAAAAGCAGGCGTCCTTCATCGAGAAGGACGAAACGCTTTCGGAAGAAGAGAAACAACGCCGTATCCAGAAGCTGCACGACGAATGGCAGGCGCTGCATGATCAGGTGAAGGCCGCGGGCGGTCTGCACATCATCGGCACCGAACGTCACGAATCGCGCCGGATCGACAACCAGTTGCGTGGCCGTGCCGGCCGTCAGGGCGACCCGGGTTCGTCGCGCTTCTATCTGTCGCTGGAAGATCCGCTGCTGCGCATTTTCGCTGGTGATCGCGTGCGCGCGATCATGGACCGTCTGAAGATGCCGGAAGGCGAGGCGATCGAGGCGGGCATCGTGTCGCGTTCGATCGAATCGGCGCAACGCAAGGTTGAAGCGCGTAACTTCGACGTTCGCAAGCAATTGCTCGAATACGACGATGTGTCGAACGATCAGCGCAAGGTAATCTACCAGCAGCGCAATGAATTGCTCGAAGCGAACGACATCACCGAAACGATCGGCGCGATGCGCGGCGGCGTGATCGCCGATATCGTTCACCAGTTCGTGCCGGCCGGCAGCATCGAAGAGCAGTGGGACGTGCCCGAGCTGGAGGAAGTTCTGCGCAACGAATGGCAGCTCGACCTCGCGATCCAGGAAATGATCAACGAGTCGAACTCGATCAGCGCGGACGAGATTCTCGAAGCTGTCGAAGCCGCCGCAGACGAAGCGTATGAATCGAAGGTCGAACAGGTCGGCCGCGAATCGTTCAGCGCGTTCGAACGCTCGATCATGCTGCAAACGCTGGACCGTAGCTGGCGCGAACATCTGGCCGCGCTCGATCACCTGCGCCAGGGTATCCATCTGCGCGGGTACGCACAGAAGAATCCGAAGCAGGAATACAAGCGCGAGGCGTTCGAACTATTCGCCGCGATGCTCGACGCCGTGAAGCTCGAAGTCACCCGGGTGGTGATGAACGTGCAGATCCAGTCGCCGGAACAGCTGGAACAGGCCGCCGAGCAACTCGAAGAGCAAGGCGGCCACCTCGAAAACGTCGAGTTCCGTCACGCCGAATTCGCCGAAGCGGCAGCAGCAGCGCCTGCCGCTGCGGAAGCGGCTACCGCCGCCATGATCGGCGACGCGATGAGCCACGGCGCCTCGCACGCCATTGGGTCGGACGTGAGCGTGGACAACGTGCCGAAGGTCGGCCGTAACGACCCGTGCCCGTGCGGCAGCGGCAAGAAGTACAAGCAGTGTCACGGCAAGATCGCATAATGCCGAAAAGCGGCGCGCTTTAAGCGCGCCGCTTCGTTTTACACAATGTTTTGCTGATGATTTCGCGGTGGTTCGGCTACAGGCTTGAGCCATCAGTTACCGATCCCTCGATGCCGGCGCCTGCCGGCATTTTCTTCGACAGGTCGCGACCATGGCTGTCAATTTTCCCTCGATCGATCCCACTCAACTTCACCCTGTCGCCGGCGTCACGCTGGGCTGGGCGGAGGCGAATATCCGCAAGCCGAACCGCAAGGACGTGCTGGTCATTTCTGTCGGCGAAGGCGCGACAGTAGGCGGCGTGTTCACGCAGAACCGTTTTTGCGCCGCACCCGTCACTGTGTGCCGAGAGAATCTGGAGCGCGTGCGCGCGGGCGGCAAGCCGATTCGCGCGCTGGTGATCAACACCGGTAACGCAAATGCAGGTACGGGTGAGCCCGGCCTCGTGGCCGCGCGCGAAACCTGCGTCGAGCTCGCGCGTCTCGTTGATATCGCGCCGGAACAGGTGTTGCCGTTTTCGACGGGTGTGATTCTTGAACCGCTGCCGGTCGATCGTCTGAAGGCGGGTCTGCCCGCGGCGCTGGCGAACCGCAAGGAAGCCAACTGGTACGACGCCGCCCAGGCGATCATGACCACGGATACCTTGCCGAAAGCCACCTCGCGCCAGGTCACGATCGACGGTCACACAGTCACGCTCACCGGTATCAGCAAGGGCGCCGGCATGATCAAGCCGAACATGGCGACCATGCTCGGCTTCCTCGCATTCGACGCTAGCGTCGCGCAGCCTGTGCTCGACGCACTGGTCAAGCACGTGGCGGACCGCTCGTTCAACTGCATCACGATCGACGGCGATACGTCGACCAACGATTCGTTCATCCTGATCGCCTCGGGCAAATCGAGCCTGCCGGCGATCACGTCCACCGATTCGCCCGCTTATGCAGCGCTGCGCGACGCGGTGACCGAAGTCGCCCAGACCCTCGCACAGCTGATCGTGCGCGACGGCGAAGGCGCGACCAAATTCATGACCGTGCATGTCGAAGGCGGCTCGAGCGTCGGCGAATGCCGCCAGATTGCGTACGCGATCGGCCACTCGCCGCTCGTGAAGACAGCCTTCTATGCATCGGATCCGAATCTCGGCCGCATTCTCGCGGCTATCGGCTATGCCGGCGTCGACGATCTCGACGTCGGCAAGATCGATCTGTATCTGGACGACGTGCTGGTTGCTACCGCCGGTGGCCGCAACCCGGCCTACCGTGAGGAAGACGGCCAGCGCGTCATGAAAAAGAGCGAGATCGGCATTCGTGTCGTACTCGGCCGCGGTAATGCGCAAGCCACGATCTGGACTTGCGATCTGTCGCACGATTACGTGAGCATCAACGCCGACTATCGTTCGTAACCAGGTTTATTACGCGGCGCTTAAGGCCGCTTATCTCACAGCCATGGACAAACTCGAACAGTTTCTGACCCGGGCCGAAGCCGTGCTCGTCCGCCTCGAAGCAATGCTTCCGCCTGCTGCACCGGAGATCGACTGGTCGGCGGCGGTCGCCTTTCGCTGGCGCAAGCGCCAGGGGCGCGGCTATCTGCAGCCGGTGCCCGCCATTTCGTCGATCACGCTCGACGACCTGCAAAACATCGATCGCCAGAAAGGGCTGATCGAGCAGAACACACGTCAGTTCGTGCGCAAGCAGCCGGCTAACAACGTGTTGCTGACGGGCGCGCGCGGCACCGGCAAGTCGTCGCTGATCAAGGCTTGCCTGAACGCCTATGCAAAAGACGGCCTGCGCCTGATCGAAGTGGATAAAGACGATCTGCACGATCTCGGCGACATCGTCGATCTGATCGCGCAGCGGCCGGAGCGCTTCGTGGTGTTCTGCGACGACCTTTCGTTCGAAGATGGGGAGTCGGGCTACAAGGCGCTGAAGGTTGCGCTCGACGGCTCGATCGCTGCGCAGTCGGACAACGTGTTGATCTACGCGACGTCCAATCGCCGCCATCTGTTGCCCGAGTACATGAGTGACAACGAGACGTATAAGCACACGTCCGACGGCGAGATCCATCCGGGCGAACTGGTCGAAGAAAAGATCTCGCTGTCCGAGCGCTTCGGGCTGTGGGTCAGTTTCTATCCGTTCAAGCAGGACGACTACCTGTCGATCATCGGCCACTGGCTGCGCCATTTCGGCTGCGACGACGCGGAAGTCGAAGCGGCGCGCGGCGACGCGCTGGTGTGGGCGCTGGAGCGCGGGTCGCGCTCGGGGCGCGTCGCGTGGCAATTTGCTCGCGACTGGTCCGGACGGAAGACCCCGGCATGAGCGATGCGCAAAAGAACGTGGCTGGCCGCCCGGTGACTGAAGTCGCCGTCGGCGTGCTGATTCAGCCGGACGGACGCTATCTGCTGGCGCAGCGCCCGGCAGGCAAGCCGTACGAGGGATACTGGGAGTTTCCGGGCGGCAAGCTGGAGGCGGGCGAGTCGGTCGAGGCCGCGCTAGCCCGCGAGCTGCACGAGGAACTGGGTATCGACGTCAAGGCGAGCCATCTTTGGCACACGCTCGAACACGATTACCCGCACGCCTACGTGCGGCTGTTCTTCTGCAAGGTCACGCAGTGGTCCGGCGAACCGCACGGCCGTGAGGGCCAGGCATTTGTATGGCAGGCGCTGCCGGCGGATGTCTCGCCGCTGTTGCCGGCGACGATTCCCGTGCTGGAATGGCTCGCGGCTGAGAAAAACTAGAGAAATGATCGGCGGTTTTAAACGGCGCTGCGTGAGCAGCGCCGTTTTGCTTGGTCGCAGCACGCGTGCAAGCGGTGAGCGTCTGCAGTCTGCAGCGCTTAATGCGGGTTGTAGTCCCCGCCGGGCGATTCATCCGACGGCGTTTCTTCCTCTGTGCCGCCTATCTTGTACTTCTCAGCGGCCCAGGCGCCGAGGTCGGTCTGCTTGCAGCGGTCAGAGCAGAACGGGCGGAAGCGGCTTTCTGGAGTCCAGCGGACATCCTTGCCGCAAGTGGGGCATTTGACGACGGTAGGCATACGGTCAGGCAGTCAATCGGAAACGGAACAAGTTACGAATATAGGGGCATTTTTCGCCGCTTTAAAGGCGCGGCCCCTCGATTCAGGTCTGCAGGGCCGGCGTTACAGGCTGCAAAGTGTGAGCTGGAACGGCACGTCGACATCCACCGCGCGCGGACGCAAATCGCCGTCCTGCACTGTGAATCGCACCCAGAGCATGTACTTGTTGGCGCTGGCCTCGGGGATCACCCGCAATTCCGGTGCCACCCGTACCTGCATCAACTGGTATGAACGGCCTGACAGCATCTGCTGATAGCTGCCCTGCATCGCCATGACCTTGGACGCCTGACCCGATTCGCGCGCGAGGCGCAGCACGATTGTTGCCGCATCGCGCAACGGCAGCAGCGGCGTGACCCATTTGGCGATGTCCTGCCGACGCTGATCAGGATGGATCTGCTGCCATGCGTAGTACGAAGGCAAATCGAACTTGCAGGTGCCGCCAGGGATGATCGCGCGGCTGCGGATGCTGGCGAGCCATTCGTTGTCCGCCAGATGCTGGCCGGTCTTGCCCTGCATCTGTGAAAGCCCCGACAAGGTCTGCTCGATCTCCCCCAGCACGGATTCCAGCGCGTTCTGCTCGATCCCCGGATTGCCGCGGAACGGTGCCAAGGTTTGCCGTTGGCGCTCGAGCTCTTTCATCAGATCCGACTTCAGATCCGCGCGACCCGCAACCTCTGAGATTTCGAACAACGTTGTCAGTGCGACGTGATGTTCCCTGGCGTCTTCCTGAGTCAGAAAGAACGTGAAGCGCTCGAACAGATCTTCGAGGCGCAACAGCGTCCGGATTCGCTCGTTGAAGGGATACTCGTAAAGGATCAAGCGGGCTCGCCTCGGGCGTGGTCGGTGACGGGAATGCAGAACATTCTAATGCCGTGAGACTACCCTAGCAATCACGCACTTTTTCAGCGCGCTTTCGCAACTTTTTTCACATGTTTCAGGCGGTTTGGCGCGTGCTTTGCGTGTGCCTGTCACTGCATGGCTGAGCAAACATGGCAGCAAGCCACGTTCAGCGTATTCTCAGGCGCCCGCTAGGGACAGATAGACGCGATGCTGTGCGTCGACCTGCGCCTTGAGTGCCTCGAGCGGCGCGTTATCGTTGTCGATGATGTCGTCCGCTGCGACGAGGCGTGCTTCGCGCGTTGCCTGGCGGGCGATGATCGCCAGCACCTGTTCACGGCTAAAGCCGTTGCGGCTCATCACGCGCGAAATTTGCGTCTCGACGCTGCAATCGACGGTCAGTACACGATTCACGCGAGTCTTCCAGCTACCCGACTCCACCAGCAGCGGTACCACCACGATTACGTACGGCCCTTGCGCCTCGCGCTGCTCGCGTTCGGTCTCCGCACGAATCAATGGATGCGTGATGCCTTCGAGGCGTTTGCGCGCGCCGTCGTCGCTGAATACCAGCGTGCGCATGCGGGCGCGGTCGAGCGAGCCGTCTGCCGCGACGAACGAATCGCCGAACTCCGCGGCGATCTGCGGCATTGCGATGCCGTGTGGCGCCGTGATGCGGTGCGCAATCAGGTCTGTGTCGACAAGCGGCACGCCGTGCGCGGCGAACAGGTCAGCCACGGTCGATTTGCCGCTGCCTATGCCACCGGTCAGTCCCACAGCAAACATGCTTCAGCCTCCCAACGCCAGATAAAGCGGTGTGCCGAGAAATAGCGTAACAGCACCGCCCGCTGCGAGAAACGGCCCGAACGGCAGCGGCTCTTCGAAGCGCATGCGGCCGCGCCACGTTGCCGCGAGGCCGACCACTGCGCCGGCGACGGCCGCGATCAGCACGATTTGCGGTAGCGCGGCCCAGCCGAGCCACGCACCGAGCGCAGCCAGCAGTTTGAAATCGCCATAACCCATCCCTTCGACGCCGCGTACCAGCCGGAACAGCCAATGTACGACCCACAGCACCAGATAGCCGAAGATCGCGCCCAGCACTGCATCGTGCAGGCTCGCGAACATGCCGTAGAAGTTGACGATCAAGCCGGCCCACAGGAGCGGCAGTGTCATGGAGTCAGGGAGCAGATGAGTGTCGATATCGATCGCGCTCATTGCGAGCAAGGCGGCGCATAGTCCGAAGGCGGCGAGCGCCATGCCGGTCGGCCCATACAGCGCGAGGGCCCCAGCGGCGAGAGCGGCGCTGGCGATTTCGAGCAGCGGGTAGCGCAGGCTTACGCGTGTCTTGCACGCGGAGCAGCGCCCGCGCAACAGCAGATAGCTCAGCACCGGCAGGTTCTCCCACGCGCTGAGCACATGGCCGCAATGAGGGCACGCGCTGCGCGGCACCCACAGGTTGTAGCGGGCGGGCAAGCCGTCGTCTTCCGGCACTTGTTCGGTGACCTCGCTGACTTCCTCGCGCCACGCACGCTCCAGCATGATCGGCACCCGATGCACGACCACGTTCAGGAAACTGCCGATCACCAGACCGAACACGATCGCGAATGCAATCTGCAGGCCGCTGGGCAAGCTGCCGAACGCGAGGCCGAGACCGGTTGTGACGTGGCCGGACAGCAGGCCCGAAAACAGGCTGGAAGAAGTATCTGACACGAGCGGAGGGGTAGCCTGCATATAAAGGGTGGGATTCGGCTGCGATGCTACACCACGTTGCCGAGTTGAATAATGGGAAGATACATCGCGATCACCAGGCCGCCGACCAGCGTGCCCAGCACGATGATGACAAGTGGTTCGCACAGGCTCGAGAGCGTGCCGATCTTTTCGTCTACCTGACGATCGGCGAGCGACGCCACATCGATCAGCATCGTATCGAGCGCCCCTGACTCCTCGGCAACCGCAACCGGCTGCACGACCTCCGGTGGAAAGCAGTGCGCCGCGCGCATTGCGGCGGCGAGCCGTTCGCCGCGCCGCAGCCGCGCAGCAATCTCCACGGTGGCGCGATCGAAGAAAGCGTTGCCGGTAGCGTGAGTCAGTGAATCGAATGCGTCCGCGAGCGGTGTGCCCGCCGACAGCAAGGTGCCGAGTGCTCGGCTCCAGCGCGCCGCGCACAAGGTGCGCAGCAACGGACCGGCGACCGGCATTGTCAGCGATATGCGCGCGAAACGGATGCGCGCTGCTTCGGAACGTCGTAGCAGAAACGTCATAGCCGAGCCCACGGCGAAAACCATGATGAGCAGAGGAATGCTCCAGCGCGCGGCACCCGCAGACAAGGCCAGCACGAACTGCGTGGGCGCGGGCAGTTTCGCGCCGAAGCCGTCGAAGATCTGCTTGAAAGTCGGCACGACCCACACCAGCAACGCGGCGGTAATTGCGATGGCAAGCAACAGGATCGCGACCGGATAGGTGAGCGCCGCGCGCACCTTGGCACGCTGCGCGGCGGCGCGTTCGCGGTCGTCGGCGATCCGGGCGAGGACGGCAGGCAGCGCGCCGGCTGCTTCGCCGACTTCGACAAGTTGACAGTACAGCGCATTGAACTGCGCCGGATGCCGCTGCAACGCTGCCGAAAAGCGCAGGCCACCGGTGATGCCGCGTGCCAGCGCGCCGACGATCCGCGGCATGCCTTGCCGGCGCGAACCATCCGCTTGCGCCAGCAGTTCCAGCGAGGGCGCGAGTGGTAAGCCGGCACGCAGCAGACTGGCGAGCTGCCTGGTGAACACCGTGACGTCGTTGGTGCGGGTTTGGGGGCGCGGCGCTGGCCCGCGTGCCGCGAGTTCGACGATGAACAGCTTTTCGCGTTTGAGTATGGCGCGTGCTGTGCTGACGTCCGGCGCAATGAGCGCGCCGGTTTTCTGTACGCCGTCGGCATCGACGCCGCGCCATTTGAAGCGCAGCTCGGCCGCTGGCGGTGGGTGAGTCGTCGCTGTGCTCATGCGACCTCGGTGGCGCCCAGCGCCTCGGTTAGGCTCGTCGTGCCGTCGCGTACACGCGCCAGGGCGGCATCGCGCAAGGTGACCACCTGTTCGGTTTGCGCGAGCCGGGCCAGTTCATGGGTACCTGCGCGTGCCACGATCAACTCGCGCATCGCCTCGGAGACGGGCATCACCTGGTGAACCCCAACGCGGCCACGGTAGCCGATGCCGTGGCAGGCTTCGCATCCGATGGCGGCGAATGGTTGCCAGCTGTCGAGGTGATCGTCAGTGAAGCCTGCTGCTCGCAGCGCCGCTGCCGATTGCTGCGCCGGTGCGCGGCATGCCACGCAGAGCCGCCGCACCAGCCGCTGTGCCGTCACCATCCGTAGCGCGGCGGCGAGATTGTACGGTTCGACGCCGACGTCTATGAGGCGCGCGACCGCCGCAGGTGCGTCGTTCGTATGCAAGGTGGACAGCACCAGGTGACCGGTTTGCGCTGCCTTCACGGCAACATCGGCGGTTTCGTCGTCGCGAATTTCGCCGACCATGATCACATCGGGGTCCTGACGGAGAAACGCACGTAGCGCCACCGCGAACGTCAGGCCGGCCTTTTCGCGCACGCTCACCTGATTGATACCCGCCAGTTGAATCTCCGCCGGATCCTCTACTGAGCACAGATTGCGCGCCTCATCGTTGAGCATGTGCAAGAAGCAATACAGCGACAGCGTCTTGCCGCTACCGGTGGGGCCAGTGACGAGCACGAGGCCGTGCGGAGCGCGAATCGCGGCATCGACGGCTTCACGTTGCTGTGGATCGAGGCCGAGCGAGTCGAGCGACAGATCGGTGGGTAGTGCGTCGAGCCTGCGCAACACCAGCTTTTCACCGAACAACGTAGGCAGCGAGTTGACACGATAGTCTTCGACGCGGCCGGGCGACGTGGCAATCCGCAGCCGGCCGTCCTGCGGCACGCGCCGTTCGGCGATATCCATGCGTGCCAGCACCTTCACGCGTGTGATGAACGCGTCGCGCAGATGCGCGGGAGGCTGAGGGATTTCATGCAGTACGCCGTCGATGCGCAAACGCACGCGCCAGCCATGCTCCGCCGGTTCGATGTGCAGGTCCGACGCATTGCGGCGGGTTGCTTCCTGCAAGGTGTCAGTCAAGAGACGTACGGCAGGGGCGTTGTCGGAATCGGCGAGACTCGCGTTGAGGTTGG
Source organism: Paraburkholderia sp. SECH2 (assembly GCF_030464795.1). Lineage (NCBI taxonomy): Bacteria > Pseudomonadati > Pseudomonadota > Betaproteobacteria > Burkholderiales > Burkholderiaceae > Paraburkholderia > Paraburkholderia sp. SECH2. Next base: position 35,960 of record NZ_JALPRH010000033.1, on the reverse strand, counting down.
CACTGACACTTGCATTGGCGTTTGCCGCAAAGGCGTTATGCCTGGGTTGGGCTGCACTTTCGCCATCGACGACGACAGGCCGCAACGACGCCGCGCGTTGAAATGAATCTTGCATGAGAGACCGGTGATGAGCCGCCTGTAGAACACGACGACTTCATCATCCAGTAAGGCCGCTGGCACCACCATTCAGCCAATCGGCTAATGGCGCGAGACGCGCCGATATGCGACGCTGTGCGGCATGCAGGGCTTAACCGCGAGCCGCCTTGATGGCTTTCGCGCCCGTGCGAGTCGGCGGCTTGAACAGCTTGACGGTGCGGATCGCCTGGTCGTCGCTGCGCATCACTTCAAGTTTCACCTCGCCGATCTGCACACAGACGTCGCCGTCCGGAATCTCTTCGAGAATCTCGAGGATCAGGCCGTTGAGCGTTTTCGGTCCGTCGGTCGGCAGCGTGAGATGCAGCCAGCGGTTCAGTTCGCGCAGCGGCATGCTGCCGGCCACGATACATTCGCCGTTCTCGTTCCAGCCGCCGCGTGAATTGGCACTACGCGGAATCGAGGTAGTGAATTCGCCGATTAACTCTTCGATGATGTCTTCCGGCGTGACCAGCCCTTGCAACTCGCCGTATTCGTTCACGACCAGCGCCGTGCGGTGACGGCTTTCCTGGAAGTACTGTAGTTGCTGGAATACCGGCGTGCCGCTCGGCACGAAATACGGCTCGGCCAGCAACTCGCGCAGTGTCTCGCGCTCGAGTTCCTGGTTGTGCAGCGCAGCCAGTGTCTTGCGCACGTGGAGCACGCCGAGCACCCGGTCGATGTCGCCTTGATAGACGATCAGCTTGTTGTGATAACAGGTTTCGAGCTGATGCAGGATTTGTTCGAACGGCGCGTCGAAGTCGAGCGCTTCGATGCGGCGGCGCGGGATCATCACGTCGTCGACGGAGATGTTCTCGAGGTCGAACAGGTTCAACAGAATGCTGCGGTGCTTGGTCGGCATGAAGCTGCCGGATTCGAGCACGATGGTGCGCAGCTCTTCGGTGGAAAGCCGCTGATCGTGCGCGCCTTTGGTATTGATATGCAGCACGCGCAAGATCGTGTTCGCGAACAGATTGACGAACCAGACGAGCGGCCTGCCGATGCGCATCATCGGTGCGATCAGCAGGCTGGCCGGCAGGGCGATCTTCTCGGGGAAGGTTGCGCCGACGATCTTCGGCGTAATTTCCGCGAACACGATAATCAGAAACGCGACGATGCCGGTCGCGATCGACAGCACTACGTTGTTACGGCCGAAGGTATGCAGCGCGATCGAGGTGGTAAGCACCGGGATGATCGTGTTGAACAGATTGTTGCCGATCAGGACCACGCTCAACAGCTGGTCGGTGTGCGCGAGCAGGCCTTGAGTGGTCTTTGCGCCGAGCGCATTCTGGTTGGCAAGGTGTTTCAGGCGATGGCGGTTGATCGCCATCATCGCCGTTTCGGAAATCGAAAAGAAGCTGGAGCAGATAAGCAGCAGAAAGACGGCGCCGATCTGCGCCCATAAGGGAAGTTGTTCCACGCGTAGTGAAGGATAGGGGACGGGATGGAGAGAATATAGCAGAGGGGGCTGGGCGAGCCGCCTCCGCGGAGGGTCTATGACGCTTTGGGGCAAATCGTACGGAGCGGCAAGGCGTCGGTGCGGTGCAGAAAATCGCGACCCAAAACAAAAAACCGCCAAGCAAGCTGGGCGGTTTTTCGAGCCTTGAACTAACAAGGCAAATCTGGTCGGGGTGAGAGGATTCGAACCTCCGGCCTCTACGTCCCGAACGTAGCGCTCTACCAGGCTAAGCTACACCCCGATCTGTACTGCTGGACTCTTACGGTGTTTCAGTCTCGTTCAAGACTGTCTTGCCGTCGAGTAAGAACATAATTCTAGCAGGCTATCTTTGAAAATGGAATCCGGAAATGAAGAAATTGCTGCAGCTGCGGCCATCGCTTCCTGCTTCGCGCACTCGAGTGTGTGATCCAGTGCGCCGGAACGCGTGATCGCTTCAAAAATGGTGTCGAAACGATCGGTGCCGCCTTGCTCGATGGCTTCCCGCGCGAGCGTCGACTGCTCGGGCGTGCCGCGTTCGATCAGATAAATCAGTGGTAGCGTGGGTTTGCCTTCGCGCAGATCGTCGCCGGCGTTCTTGCCCATCGATTCAGCCGTGCCGGTGTAGTCGAGCCAGTCGTCCATGATCTGGAACGCCGTGCCGATGCGGCGGCCGAATTCCGCGGCAGCGGCTTCCGTCTTCGCGTCCGAACCGGCCAGCACGGCGCCGAGCTGGGCGGCGGCTTCGAACAATTTGGCGGTTTTGTAGCGGATCACCTGCATGTAGCGCGCTTCGTCCACGTCGGCGTCGTGCATGTTCAGCAACTGCAGCACTTCGCCTTCGGAGATGATGTTGGTCGCCTCCGACAGGATTTCCATCACGCGCATCTTGCCCACGCCGACCATCATCTGGAACGAGCGGGAGTAGAGAAAGTCGCCGACCAGCACGCTCGCAGCGTTGCCGAACAGCGCATTGGCGGTCTGGCGGCCGCGCCGCAGGTCGGATTCGTCGACCACGTCGTCGTGCAGCAGCGTCGCCGTGTGGATGAATTCCACCACCGCGGCGAGTTCGTGCCGGTGCCCGGTGGTTTCACCCAGTGCGCCCGCCACCAGCAGCAGGAGCGCGGGCCGCAGCCGCTTGCCCCCGGCGCTGATGATGTACTCGGAGATCTGATTGATCAGCATCACGTCGGACGCCAGACGGTGCCGTATGACGCGATTGACCTGCTGCATGTCTTCGGCGATCGGAGCGAGCAGGCTGGCGGCGTTGGAGGAGGGGGTGGCAGTCGACGACATGATGGCTGAATTGGGTAGTGCCGCGAATTATAAGGCGAATCGCGACAGTTCCGGGTCGCAGGCTGCGGCACGGCGCGACGGAGGCAACGGCGAGGCCGTGTGCCGGGGCTGGACGGCAAGGCGCCGGGCGGTGCGCGCGGCGACTCTCAATGAGTTTTGACCGAGCAGCTAACTCTATGTATAATCACGGGTTTCCGCGCGCGGTGCGTGGGAAAAATGAACACAGAGTGAGGTTCTCAATGTACGCGGTCATAAAAACCGGTGGCAAGCAGTATAAAGTTGCCGTCGGCGAAAAACTTAAAGTAGAACAGATACCGGCAGACATTGACGCTGAAATCACGCTCGACCAGGTTCTCGCAGTGGGCGAAGGCGAATCGATTAAGTTCGGTACGCCGCTGGTCAGTGGGGCTTCCGTCAAGGCTACCGTCGTGTCGCAAGGTCGTCACGCAAAAGTGACCATCTTCAAGATGCGTCGCCGGAAGCACTACCAGAAGCATGGCGGCCACCGCCAGAACTATACCGAACTGCGCATCGACGCGATCAACGCGTAAGCGCAACGGTTAAGGAGCAAATCAAATGGCACACAAAAAGGCAGGCGGATCATCCCGCAACGGCCGCGACTCTGAATCGAAGCGTCTCGGCGTCAAGGTCTACGGCGGTCAGGCCATCAACGCTGGCGGCATCATCGTTCGCCAACGTGGCACGCGTATGCACCCGGGCGAAAACGTCGGTATCGGCAAGGATCACACCTTGTTCGCGCTGACGGACGGCCACGTCAATTTCTCGACGAAGGGCGCAGCGAAGAAGCACATGGTCAACGTCGTCCCGGCAGCAGTCTGAGTTTAATCAGGCACGGGCTTCAGGACCGGAAAAAGGCCCCGCGAAGTTCGCGGGGCTTTTTTTATTGCAGCGCTTTTTGTCCGAAGAATTGGCGGATTGCATCGCCAAATCGGCGCGGTTAGCCGATCGGCTGATTGCCCACCGTACGGCGAGCGCGGCAAAATAGCAGCATCTGAAAGCATCAACCCAGCAGCACCATCTAGCAGCACACCACGGGACGGAGTTACGCATGAAGTTCATTGACGAAGCGAGGATTGAAGTCATCGCCGGCGACGGAGGGGATGGCAGCGCGTCGATGCGCCGCGAGAAATTCGTTCCGTTCGGCGGCCCGGATGGCGGCGACGGCGGCCGGGGCGGCAGCGTGATCGCGGTCGCAGACCGCAACATCAACACGCTGATCGACTACCGCTACGCGAAAAAACATTTGGCGCGCAACGGCGAAAACGGCCGCGGCGCGGACTGCTACGGCAAGGGCGGCGACGACATCACGCTGCGCATGCCGGTCGGCACGACTATCACCGATATGGAAACCGGCGAGCTGATCGCCGATCTGACCGAGCACAACCAGAGCGTGCAGATCGCGCAGGGCGGTGCGGGCGGTCTCGGTAACCTGCATTTCAAATCCAGTACGAACCGCGCGCCGCGTCAGAAAACCGACGGCAAACCCGGCGAGCGTCGCATGGTGCGCCTCGAATTGAAGGTGCTGGCCGACGTCGGTCTGCTCGGCATGCCGAACGCCGGCAAGTCGACCTTCATCTCATCGGTGTCGAACGCGCGGCCGAAGATTGCCGATTACCCGTTCACGACGCTCGCGCCGAATCTCGGCGTGGTACGTGTTGGGCCGAGCCGTAGCTTCGTAATTGCCGACATTCCTGGCCTGATCGAAGGCGCGGCGGAAGGCGCCGGCCTGGGTCACCAGTTCCTGCGCCACTTGCAGCGCACCGGCTTGCTGCTGCATATCGTCGACCTTGCACCGTTCGACGAAGCCGTCGATTCCGTCGCGGAAGCCAAGGCGATCGTCAACGAGCTGCGCAAGTACGACGAGCTGCTCTATGAGAAGCCCCGCTGGCTGGTGCTCAACAAGCTCGACATGGTGCCCGAAGACGAGCGCGAAGCGCGCGTATCGGCCTTCCTTGAAGGCTACGGTTGGGAAGGCCCGGTGTTCGAAATCTCGGCGCTGACCGGCCAGGGCTGCGAAAGTCTTTGCTACGCGGTGTATGACCACATCGCCGCGCATTCGGACGCGCAGCGCGCGGCGGAAGCCGAAGATCTCGCTGCCGACGTGCGTTTCCGCGCAAAGCCGGAAGCACCGGCCGCTGCGTCGGACGACTCGAGCGTCGACCCTCAGTAATAACAAGCCTGAGCGCCGGCGCCTGCACGGGTCGCCGGCATGCATCACGCGTCATCTTGGGAGACCGCGCACAATGCGTTCCGTCATCGCAGATTCACGGCGATTGGTAGTGAAAGTCGGCTCGAGCCTCGTTACGAATGACGGGCGCGGCCTCGATCGTGCTGCGATCGGCCGCTGGGCCGCGCAGATTGCCGCACTGCGCGCGCAGGGCAAGGAAGTGGTGCTGGTCAGTTCGGGCGCCATTGCCGAAGGGATGCAGCGGCTCGGCTGGACCAAGCGGCCACGAGAAATCGACGAATTGCAGGCGGCCGCGGCTGTCGGTCAGATGGGGCTCGCGCAAGTCTACGAAAGCCGCTTTGCCGAGCATTCGATCCAAACCGCGCAGATTCTGCTGACCCACGCCGATCTGGCCGATCGCGAACGCTATCTGAACGCGCGTTCCACGTTGCTGACGCTGCTGCGTCTGGGCGTCGTGCCGATCATTAACGAGAACGACACGGTCGTCACCGACGAAATCAAGTTCGGCGACAACGACACGCTAGGCGCCTTGGTCGCCAATCTGATCGAAGGCGATGCGCTCATCATCCTCACCGATCAGCAGGGGCTTTTTACCGCCGACCCGCGCAAGGATCCAAACGCAACGCTCGTTCAGCAGGCCGATGCCGGTGCGCCGGAGCTCGAGGCAATGGCGGGCGGCGCGGGTTCGAGCCTGGGCCGCGGCGGCATGCTGACCAAGATTCTTGCCGCTAAACGCGCGGCGCATAGCGGCGCCAATACGGTGATCGCGAGCGGGCGTGAAGCAGACGTGTTGTCACGGCTGGCCTCGGGTGAGGCGATCGGCACGCAGTTGATCGCGCGCACGGCACGCATGGCAGCGCGCAAGCAATGGATGGCCGATCACCTGCAGGTGCGAGGCCACGTGGTGATCGACGACGGTGCAGTCGAAAAGCTGACTGAAGGCGGCAAGAGCTTGCTGCCGATCGGCATCGTCGGTGTGCAGGGCGCGTTTGCGCGCGGCGAAGTGATCGCTTGCCTGAGCGCGGCAGGGCGCGAAGTCGCGCGTGGCCTGACGAACTACAGCAGCGCGGAAACCAAGCTGATCCAGCGGCGTCCGAGCGGCGACATTGAATCGGTGCTCGGTTATATGCTGGAGCCCGAGGTCATTCACCGCGACAATCTTGTGCTGGTCTGACTCCCGAGCACGGTTCGCACGACAGAAAAAAAGCCGTTCCAGCGTGAGCTGGAACGGCTTTTTCACGTTCGCGGCGGCTTCCTCTTTCGAAGAAGTCCGCTCGCTAAATCTGCTTTAGTGAACCAGTGAGGTCTGCGTGCGCTTGTAGCGGATGTTCTCGACAATCTGCTTGGCGTTGCCCGTGGGCATCTTGTTCGCGCAGAAATAATCCTGATACAGCACCGCCTGATAGGCGTTCAGCGCGCCATTCTCGATGCGCCTGAAGTCGTTGGCGACGGTCTGGTCCCAGCCGTCGTGATCGGCGTTCAGCCCCGCGTACTGGCGCCATTCATACGTATCGCAGCGGATCCCTTCGTAGTTCACATTGCGTGCGCCGCTCTGGCTCGTTACGACGACGGTGTAGCGCACTACGCCGTCGGTGCCGACTGTAAGCGAATTTCTATCGATCGCGAATTGCAGGGGCGTATTGCCCGAAACCTCGAAGGGCAGCAGATTCGAGTCTTGCGGCAGCGGCGGCAAGGCGTCCACCTTGTTTTCAACCCAGTTGCTCGGCCGGTCCAGCAGATAGGCAAACGCGCTGTCGTCTTTATTTGAGGGTTTGCTGGCGCAACCAGCCAGCAGGGCGCCAGTGGCGACGCACGCCACGACGAGAGCAAGTGCTTTCAATATGGTTTCCTCGAAACACTGGTGCGGCTCATCGAGCCGCACCAGTAGAGGCGGCGTGGACAGCCGCACAGAATTGTTAATTGCGCACGCCAGGGCGGAACAGCGAGCCAGCGGTTTCGCGCTCCGATTCGTCTTCGTGTTCCGGCGCGGAGCCAACTTCGGCAACCGACCCGGAGCCCGGACCGCAATCAGACGCGATCGTCGTGTGAATCGACGTTTCGATGGTGAGTGTGGTCACCGAGGCGGTGACCGTCATCATCGTCGAATCCGGCGGACTTTCCATTGACGACGCTATCCGGGGATAACGCGGCCCATGGTGCCCGCCAGGTTTTTCCGCACGCGGCGCAGCCCGGCGCATGAAACGGGATAGCTCCGTCAGCGCCAACTGATACACATCCCGCTTGAACTCGATCACACAGTCGAGCGGCACCCAGTACTCGTTCCAACGCCACGCATCGAACTCAGGGTGGTCGGTGGCGCGCAAGCAAATGTCGCAATCGCGTCCAACCATCCGGAGCAAAAACCAGATTTGTTTCTGGCCGCGGTAATGACCGCGTACTTCGCGCTTGATGAACTTGTCAGGCACCTCGTAACGCAACCAGTCGCGTGTGCGACCGATCACCTTGACGTGCTCAGGAAGCAGCCCGGTTTCTTCGTGTAACTCCCGATACATCGCTTGCACGGGGGTCTCTCCGTACTTGATGCCCCCTTGCGGAAACTGCCAGGAATGTTCACGGAGCCGTTTGCCCCAAAACACCTCGTTGTGCGCGTTCAAGAGGATGATGCCGACGTTCGGGCGAAAGCCTTCACGATCCAGCATACAACCACCTTCGAATCCTTTAAAATTGCTTTGATTATAAACAGATAACGGACCCGACGCACCGATTCGCACCAGATTGGAACGATTCGCCGCAAAAGGCCCGCGTTTGCGGTAGCCTGTCAGTCTTTCCGTGCCTTATCCCTTGCTGCAAAGGCTTTGCGCGGCGGCTTCGGCGCCGCGATCGGGCCGGTTTTGCCGGGGTTTTGCCTGGTATGCGCAGGCCGTTTGCCGGGTCTGAGCCGAATTCCTGGTCAGAGTTTGGCCGGATATGCGGCGCGTCCGTGCCGGCGCAAGGCCGGGTCTGTGTCGGTTTCCCCACCGTTTTCACCTTTCGGGCGGTCCCTCCGGAGCCGCCGCTTTTGGAAAATCTGAATGAAAGCTTCCCGTTTCTTTATCGGCACACTGAAAGAAGCGCCCGCCGACGCCGAGATCGTCAGCCACAAGCTCATGGTGCGCGCCGGCATGATCCGCCGCGTTGCCGGTGGCATCTATAACTACCTGCCGGTCGGCCTGCGCTCGATCCGCAAGGTGGAAGCCATCGTGCGCGAAGAAATGAACCGGGCAGGCGCGATCGAACTGTTGATGCCTTCGGTGCAGCCGGCTGAGCTGTGGCAGGAATCGGGCCGTTGGGAAAAATACGGCCCCGAGCTGCTGCGCTTCAAGGATCGCAAGCAATCCGATTTCGTGCTCGGACCGACCCACGAAGAAGTGGTCACGGATATCGCGCGCGGCCAGATCAAGAGCTACCGCCAGTTGCCGGTGAACTTCTATCAGGTCCAGACGAAGTTTCGCGACGAGATCCGTCCGCGTTTCGGCGTGATGCGTGGTCGCGAGTTCATCATGAAAGACGCGTACTCGTTCGACAAAGACGCGGAAGGCCTGCGCGAGTCGTATCGCAAGATGTACGACGCGTACGTGCGCATCTTTACGCGCCTCGGTCTGGATTTCCGCGCAGTGGCAGCGGACAACGGTTCGATCGGCGGCAGTGGTTCGCATGAATTCCACGTGATCGCCGACACCGGTGAAGACGCGATCGCGTATTGCCCGACCTCGGAGTTCGCTGCGAACGTTGAGGCGGCCGAAGCGTTGCCGTTGTACGCTGAACGCGCAGCGCCGACCGAAGAGATGAAGAAGACGGCAACGCCGGGCAAAGCAAAGTGCGAGGCCGTGGCCGAGCTGCTGAACATCCCGCTCGAGCGCACCATCAAGTCGATCATCCTCGCCACGGAAAACGAAGGCGCCGAACCGACCATCTGGTTGCTGATGCTGCGCGGCGATCACGAACTGAACGAGATCAAGGCAAGCAAGCTGCCGGGTCTGGCGGACTTCCGCATGGCGACCGAGGCTGAGATCATCGAGACCTTCGGCACGCCGCCGGGTTACCTCGGCCCGATCAACACGAAGAAGCCGATCAAGGTTATCGCGGATCGCACGGTCGCCAACATGAGCGACTTCGTGGTGGGTACGAACGAAGTGGATTACCACACCACCGGCGTCAACTGGGGCCGCGATCTGCCGGAGCCGGTCGTCGCTGATATCCGCAATGTGAAGAAGGGCGATCCGTCGCCGGACGGCAAGGGCGTGATCGACATCTGCCGTGGCATCGAAGTCGGTCACGTGTTCCAGCTCGGCAAGAAATACTCGGAAGCGATGAACGCCACCTGTCTCGACGAGAACGGCAAGCCGCAGCCGATGGAAATGGGCTGCTACGGCATCGGCATCACGCGGATTCTGGGCGCGGCGATCGAACAGAATTTCGACGACAAGGGCATCATCTGGCCGGAGTCGATCGCACCGTTCGAGGTTGTGCTGTGCCCGATGGGTTACGACCGCAGCGAAGCCGTGCGTGAGCAGGCCGACAAGCTGTACGCGGAGCTGGTCGAAGCCGGTGTCGACGTGATCCTCGACGATCGCGGCGAACGTCCGGGCGTGATGTTCGCCGACTGGGAACTGATCGGCGTGCCGCATCGCCTGGTGATCGGCGATCGTGGTCTCAAGGACGGCAAGCTCGAGTATCAAGGCCGCCGCGACGCTGAAGCGACGCTGCTGCCGGTCGAAGACGCCGCTCAAACGGTGATCGGCAAGGTTCGCGCAGCATTGGCGCAATAAGCGGAGCGGACGGTGGAGTACACCTTCGTATCTGCGACCGTCCTGCTGATTCTGATCACTGATCCGTTAGGCAATATTCCGCTCTTTATCAGTTGCCTGCGCAGCGTTTCGCCGAAGCGGCGCACGATCGTCATCCTCCGTGAGGTGGCGATCGCCTTCGCGATCCTGCTGGTGTTCATGGTGGTCGGCGACCGCTTCCTGCGCATGATGAGTCTGACCGACCAGTCATTGCGCATCGGTGGCGGGATTGTGCTGTTTCTGATTGCGCTCAGGATGGTGTTTCCGCATCCTGACGGCCCGTTCGGCGGCGATACGCGCGGCGGCGAGCCGCTCATTGTGCCGCTCGCCATTCCGGCGCTGGCGGGTCCGTCGGCTCTCGCGACGGTGATGCTGCTGACGTCGCAGGCGCCCGGCAAGATGTTCGAGTGGATTGGTGCGCTGACCGTCACGATGATCGTCTGCGCGATCGTGCTGATGCTGGCGGAGCGCATTCAGGCGTGGCTCGGTGAGCGCGCCATGATGGCCTTTGAACGGCTGATGGGATTGGTGCTGGTGGCGATCTCAGTCGAAATGATGCTCGGCGGTATTCGCTCTTTTGTGCATCAACTTTGAGCGAGATCCGGTGCGGGGTTCCGCACGGTAGCGCAGCAGTGCTATCGCCAGCCTGACAAACAAAAAGCGGCCCGCGGGCCGCTTTTTTTACGCCGGTGCGCGCCGTACGTGGCGCCGCCGGAACAACTAGGCTTTAAATTAAGCCCCTTCGGTCAACGCCCGAATAGTCGGCAGGTTGCGCCAGTAGCCTTTCGCGTCCATCCCGCAACCGAACACGTAGCGGTCCGGCACTTCGAAACCACAGTAATCCGGGCGCAGTGGCTTGGCCTTCGGAATGATCTTCTCGCACAGTACCGCGCTCAGGAAGCGCTTCGCGCCCATCGCGAGGATACGGTCGCGGATCGCCGCCATCGTCTCGCCTTCGTCGAGGATGTCGTCGAGCACCAGCACGACGCGATCCTTCACCGACTCAGCCGGCGCCACGCGCCACTGCATCTCATTACCACCTTTGGTGGTGTTGCGATAACGGGTCAGGTGGATGTAGTCGAATTCGAGCGGGAAATCGAGGTGCGGCAGCAGCATGCCGGTGAACACCGCCGCGCCGCCCATCACCGACAGCACGAGCGGAAAGTCCTCGCTCATCTCGTTGCGGATGGCGGCAGCCATGCCGCTGATCGACGCGTTGACGTCGTTGGCCGAAACGATTTCTTCGGAGTGGCTAAAAATATGGAGAGCTTCTTCGCGGTTCATGACGTCTGACGGGCGGTAACTGTATACATAGTGTGGGTGAGAACGACGGCGTGCGGTACAGAATAAACCCGCACAAATTCCGAGTCAGCCGCGCGTGCCGTTGTTTATGCACGGAAGCACGCGCGCCGCCGTCTTGCTAAAGCTTAGCGCATGCCGGGCATCATGCCCTTCATGCCGCGCATCATCTTTTGCAGATTGCCGCCCTTCAGCTTTTTCATCATCGTGCGCATCTGGTCGTACTGATTCAGCATGCGGTTGACTTCCTGCACCTGCACGCCTGCGCCGGCGGCAATGCGGCGCTTGCGGGTGGCCTTGATCAGATCGGGCTTGGCGCGCTCCAGCGGCGTCATCGAGTTGATGATGCCTTCCATGCGGCGCATCTGCTTTTCGGCCTGGCCCATGTCGGCGCCGGCGGCGGCTTGCTGGAACTGGGCCGGCAGTTTGTCCATCAGCGACGACAGGCCACCCATGCCCTTCATCTGGGTCAGCTGCGCGCGGAAATCGTTGAGGTCGAAGTCGCCGCCTTTCTTGACCTTGTCGGCGAGCTTCTGCGCGGCCTGAACGTCCACGCCGCGCTGTGCTTCTTCGACGAGGGCGAGAATGTCGCCCATGCCGAGAATCCGGTTCGCCATGCGATCCGGGTAGAAAATTTCGAGGCCATCGAGCTTTTCGGCGACACCGACGAACTTGATCGGCTTGCCCGTCACGTGACGCACGGAGAGCGCCGCGCCACCACGTGAATCGCCGTCGAGCTTGGTGAGGACCACGCCGGTGAGCGGCAATGCGTCGCTAAAGGCCTTCGCGGTGTTGACCGCATCCTGGCCGAGCATCGCGTCCACGACGAACAGCGTTTCCGCCGGTTTCAGCGTGCTGTGCAGCGCGGCGATTTCGGCCATCATCGCTTCGTCGATACCCAGACGGCCGGCCGTGTCGACCAGCAGCACGTCGTGGTAGTGGCGCTTGGCCCAATCTACCGCGGCGATCGCGATATCCACCGGCTTCTGATCCGGTTCCGACGGGAAGAAATCCGCGCCGACCTGCTCGGTCACCGTCTTCAACTGCGCAATAGCAGCCGGGCGGTAGACGTCGCACGAAACCGTGAGGACCTTCTTCTTGTACTTCTCGCGCAGGAGCTTGGCGAGCTTGCCGACCGTGGTCGTCTTACCGGCGCCTTGCAGACCCGCCATCAGGATGACGGCCGGCGGCGTGACGGCGAGATTCAGCTCGACGGCCTTGCCTTCATAGTCGCCGCCGATGATCGCGGTCAGCTCGCGCTGCACCACGCCGACCAGCGCCTGACCCGGCGACAGGCTGCTGAGCACTTCCTCGCCTAGCGCTTTTTCCTTCACCTTGGCGATGAACTCGCGCACGACGGGCAGCGCCACGTCCGCCTCGAGAAGCGCGAGGCGCACTTCGCGCAGCATTTCTTGGGTGTTCGCCTCGGTGAGCCGGGCTTCGCCGCGCAGCGTCTTGACGACGCGCGCCATCCGTTGAGTCAGATTGTCGAGCATGGGGAGCGATGAACTGTGCGGCCGGAGCGGGGCGCGAAGCGGGAGACGTCGCGGAGCAGGGGCCTAGTGTAAACTTCGAATATGGATATTGTACTGTATGCCCTCACTGCGCTCCTCTACGGTGGTCTCGCCGTGGCCGGCTGGCGCTCGCACCGGCACGCCGCCTTGCGCCCCATGCTCGAGAGCGTGCCGCCGGTGCCCGTCTCCGCGGGCATCCCGGCCGCATCGGCCGCTTCCGGCATGAGCAGTTCGGGCCGCGCGCTGCTGTTTGTCGCGCTGCTGGCCCACGGCGTGCTGCTGCACACCACCATCTTTCCCCAGAACGCGATGGTGTTCGGTTTCGCGTTCGCGCTGTCGGCGATGTTCTGGCTCGGCGCCGGCATCTACTGGATCGAGAGCTTTTTCTTTCCTCTCGACGGCTTGCGCCTGCTGGTGTTGCCGCTCGCCTGCGTCGCTTCTTTATTGCCGCTGGCGTTCAGTGGCGTGCGTGTGCTGCCGTATTCAGCCGCGCCGATGTTCAAGCTGCATTTCCTGATCGCCAATATCGCGTACGGTCTGTTCGCGATCGCGGCGCTGCACGCGGTTCTGATGCTGCTGGTCGAGCGGCGTCTGCATGCCATGCGCGGCGGCATGTCGCAACGCAATGCGGCTGCGGCGGGCAACGGCTGGCTGTCGAGCTGGCTCGACACCTTGCCGCCGCTGCTGACACTTGAAAAGCTGCTGTTTCGTCTGATCGGCGCCGGCTTCGTGCTGCTCACGCTGACGCTGGTCTCGGGCATCCTGTTTAGCGAGCAACTGGTGGACCGCGCCTTGCGGCTCGATCACAAGACCGTCTTCGCGATTCTTTCCTGGGTGATGTTCGGCGCGCTGCTGACCGCGCGCAAGGTTTCCGGCTGGCGCGGCCGTGCGGCATTGCGCTGGGTGCTGGCGTCGTTCGTCGCGCTGTTGCTGGCGTACGTCGGCAGCCGTTTCGTATTCGAGGTGCTGTTGCACCGTGCTGTAGTGTGAGTGTCCTGCTATGCGACAAATTTTTCTGCTGATCCTGTTGTTCATCGTTGGCCAGTGGCTGGTCAAGGCGCTGCGTCGTCATGACGCGCAAACGTCGCAACGCACCGGCGCCGGTGCGAATGGCGCCGCGGGCGCCGGCGGTGCACGAGGCCAGAGCGCTCCGAATGGCGGCGCGCGTGGGCCTAATGCGCCGCAAGCGCGACCCCAGCTCGCCGAGCCGATGATCCGTTGCGCCGAGTGCGGCGTGCACGCGCCGAAGAGCGACTCCGTGGTGGTGGCGGGGCAGCCTTTCTGCAGCGCCGCGCACGCGCAGCGTCATGGCGCGCGTCCCTCGGGCCGCGACGCTCGATGAGCGTCCAGTTCACCGTCGACGCCGACGGTTGGGTCGCCGCCGCACACAAGCTGCCATCGCCGAATTTCGAAGCGCGGCCCGAAGGGGTCGTGCCGACGCTGATCGTCGTCCACAACATCAGCTTGCCGCCCAATGAGTTCGGCGGCACCGCGATCGCCGAACTGTTCCTGAATACCCTCGACTGCGACGCGCACCCGTACTACGACACGCATCTGCGCGGCGTGCGGGTGTCGGCGCATTTCGTGATTCATCGCGACGGCGCGCTCGAGCAATTCGTGTCCTGCAACGAGCGGGCATGGCACGCCGGGCCGTCGAATTTTTTCGGCCGCGAGCGCTGCAACGATTTCTCGATCGGCATCGAGCTGGAGGGCAGTGATACGACTGCTTTCGAAGCGGCGCAATACCGCACGCTCGGTGCACTTGTGACGGCGCTCAAGGCCCGCTATCCGATCGAGGGCCTCGCCGGTCACTCGGACATCGCCCCCGGTCGCAAGACCGATCCAGGGCCGCATTTCGAGTGGCAGCGTCTGCAGCGCGATACCGCGTTGGCGGATCAGTACTTCCCCTATCTCAAGTTTTCCAAAACGCTGTAACGACCCTTCGCGCAACCTCGCGTGATGCGAGGAGAACAAGGCTGTGCCTTGTTCTCCGGGGAGTCGGCTTCGCGTCGCGCTATGCAAAAGTCAAGCCTTTGAAAGCAAATAAAACGATTTGACCTGTCTTGAAACTACACTATACTTGGTGCCAGAAATTCAGTTTTGCACTATATCTTGTGTCCGGTGTGTATAACTCTGTGCATAACTGAGTGTATAAGTCTGCGGCGCCCCGCTTCCCGAGCACGGCGCCGCAAGCATTCCGGGCAGCGATAAAAATTCCTGCGGCGTGGCCGATCGAGAGAGCCGGCAGCGTCCAGAAACATTCAGGAAAAGGGCATAGCAAGTGATCGCGACACACATGATGAAGACCGTTTTCAATTCGAACCAGGCTTCATCGCTGTCGCATCCCGCCACCCGGCTCAGCCGGCCTTTTTCCTGCACCCCATCGCTTGCGCACGCGGCGGCGCAGCGTTCGTTTTAATCCGCGGTTATCTCCGCAACATTTCCAAGACCAGGAGCTTTGCACATGCAAACCACCGACAACGCGACGACCCGGTACGAGGGTTCACCGGCTGGCCAGGCCTTCGGCCAGACACAAGGCGCCCAGGCGCTCGCGCCGCAAGTGACCTACGCCGACTACAAGGTGATCCGTCGTAACGGCAGCGTGGTGTCGTTCGAGCCGTCGAAAATCGCCATCGCCGTGACGAAGGCATTTCTGGCCGTCAACGGTGGTCAAGGCGCGGCGTCGGCTCGCGTGCGCGAACTGGTCGAGCAACTTACGCAGAACGTGGTGCGCGCACTCGTGCGCAGCCGTCCGAACGGCGGCACGTTCCATATTGAAGACATCCAGGATCAGGTCGAACTCGCGCTGATGCGCGGCGGCGAACATAACGTCGCGCGTGCATACGTGCTGTATCGCGAGAAGCGCACCCAGGCGCGCGGTCATGACGACCAGATCGTCGCCAGCACGCCGGGTCTGAACGTCACCGACAACGGCGTGACGCGTCCGCTCGACATGGCTGCGCTGCGCGGCATCATCGAACTGGCGTGCTCGAATCTGGGCGACGCCGTGAGCGCCGATCCGATCATCGCGGAAACGGTCAAGAATCTGTACGACGGCGTGCCGATGAGCCAGGTCTACGACTCGGCAATTCTGGCCGCCCGCACGATGATCGAAAAAGACCCGGCTTATGGCCAGGTCACGGCCCGCATCCTGCTGCACACGATCCGCCGCGAGATCCTCGAAGAGGAAGTCACGCAAACAGAAATGGGCGATCGTTACGCCGAATACTTCCCGCAATTCATCAAGCGCGGCGTGCAAGCCGAGCTGCTCGACGACAAACTCCTGCAGTTCGACCTGAAGCGCCTCGGCGCCGCACTCGACAACAACCGCGACCTGCAGTTCGGCTACCTCGGCCTGCAGACGCTGTACGACCGCTACTTCCTGCATCACGACGGCGTGCGCATCGAAATGCCCCAGGCATTCTTTATGCGTGTCGCGATGGGTCTGTCGCTGAACGAGATCGACCGCGAAGCGCGCGCGATCGAGTTTTACAACGTGCTGTCGAGCTTCGACTTTATGTCGTCCACGCCCACGCTGTTCAACTCGGGCACCCGCCGCTCGCAATTGTCGTCGTGCTACCTGACCACGGTCGACGACGACCTCGACGGTATCTACGAAGCGCTGAAGGAAAACGCGCTGCTGTCGAAATTCGCCGGCGGTTTGGGCAACGACTGGACGCGTGTGCGTGCTCTGGGTTCGCACATCAAGGGCACCAATGGCAAGTCGCAAGGCGTCGTGCCGTTCCTGAAGGTCGTCAACGACACGGCTGTCGCCGTGAACCAGGGCGGCAAGCGCAAGGGCGCGGTCTGCGCGTACCTGGAAACGTGGCACCTGGACATCGAAGAATTCCTCGAGCTGCGTAAGAACACCGGCGACGACCGTCGCCGCACCCACGACATGAACACGGCGAACTGGATTCCCGACCTGTTCATGAAGCGCGTGCACGAAGGCGGCGACTGGACGCTGTTCTCGCCGTCCACCTGCCCGGATCTGCACGACAAGTTCGGCGCGGAATTCGAAACGGCTTACACGGCTTACGAAGACAAGGTCGCGCGCGGCGAGATCAAGCTGTTCAAGAAGATTCCGGCGGCGCAACTGTGGCGCAAGATGCTGGGCATGCTGTTCGAAACCGGCCACCCGTGGATCACGTTCAAGGATCCGTGCAATGTGCGTTCGCCGCAACAGCACGTCGGTGTCGTCCACTCGTCGAACCTGTGCACGGAAATCACGCTGAACACCAGTGACGCCGAAATCGCCGTCTGTAACCTGGGCTCCGTGAACCTCGTCGCTCACTTGAAGGAACAGGCGGACGGCACTCTGGCGCTCGACCACGACAAGCTCAAGCGCACCGTCAGCGTCGCGATGCGCATGCTCGACAACGTGATCGACATTAATTACTACGCAGTCGCCAAGGCACGTAACTCGAACCTGAAGCACCGTCCGGTCGGCATGGGCATCATGGGCTTCCAGGACTGCCTGCACCTGCTGCGCACGCCGTATGCGTCGCAAGAGGCGGTTGCGTTCGCCGATACGTCGATGGAAGCGGTCTGCTACTACGCCTACTACGCGTCGACGGAGCTGGCGCAGGAGCGCGGCCGTTACTCCAGCTACCGCGGCTCGCTGTGGGATCGCGGCATTCTCCCGCAAGACTCGGTGAAGCTGCTGGCCGAAGCGCGTGGCGGTTACGTTGAAGTCGATTCGAGCGAATCGATGGACTGGACCGAACTGCGTTCGCGTATCGCCACCTACGGCATGCGCAACTCGAACTGCGTCGCTATCGCACCGACGGCGACCATCTCGAACATCATCGGCGTGTCGGCCTGTATCGAACCGACGTACCAGAACCTGTATGTGAAGTCGAATCTGTCGGGCGAATTCACGGTGGTCAACGACTACCTGGTGCGCGACCTGAAGGAACGCGGTCTGTGGGACGAAGTCATGGTCGCCGACCTGAAGTACTTCGACGGCACGCTCTCGCGCATCGACCGCATCCCGGCCGACCTGCGCGCGATCTACGCGACCGCGTTCGAACTCGATCCGGTATGGCTGGTCGAGGCGGCTTCGCGTCGTCAGAAGTGGATCGACCAGGCGCAGTCGCTGAACATTTACATGGGCGGCGCGTCGGGTAAGAAGCTCGACGAGATCTACAAGCTTGCTTGGGTGCGCGGTCTGAAGACGACCTACTACCTCCGCACGATGGCGGCGACGCACGTCGAGAAGTCGACGGTGGCGCACGGCGCACTGAACGCGGTGAGCTCGGGTGGCGGCGAAGGATCGGGCGGTGCGGGTGGTGTCGGCGGCGGCGCGGCAGGCGGCTTCGGCGTGAGCGGTGGTGCAGCTTCGGGCGGCATCCAGGTCGCGGCGGCAGCGTCGGCAGTTGCAGTCGAAGCAGCCCCGGAAGCAGATGGTCCGGTGTGCATGATGCGTCCGGGCGATCCTGGTTTCGACGAGTGCGAAGCTTGCCAGTAAGAAGTCTGGCGATCGCGACTAAGCACGAAGCAGGCGGCAGGATCGCCGCTTGCTAAGCGGGTTGTAGGTAAAGACCCGAATGCAGCGATCAGCAAGCTTGATAGAAGTGATGCATAAGCGAAGTAGACGAGCGGCGCAGCGAAACGAAATCGACGTTGCGCCGCTCGTCGAAAAGCAGCGAAGCACGGCAAGCAACTGAAGTCGTGAAGCGGCAGGCAAACAGCAGGCAAGCGGTAAGCAAGTAGTAGATGACGCAGTCAGCAGTCGGCAGCACCGACGAAGCGCTCGACATGAAGCGCTCAGCAAACGCTCCGGTCGAAGGTCGATCGACACAACCGGTCAGATGCATCGCTCGACATTGCATTGAACTCCGCCTCGCCAGCACTGACGAACAGGCAAGCACGGGACAGCCGGAACGTCAGCACGAGGCAGCAGGAAGCAATCGCAAAACGCTGCAAGCACGCTCCGCAATACAGATAGATAGAGCAGCGAAACGTCGCTTTGACACGTTGCTCTTCGAGCTCGCGAAGCACCTCGACGACACGCGTTCAACACGCTTCACATGAGGCGACACACACAGTCTGTTGAACAAAGTGTTGTATGAACGTAGCAACGCGAATCGAAAACAGGATTTTTCATCAGCGAACTCTTTTATCGCTCGTGAAAAGATGGTACAAACCGTTCTAAATTGATGGTGACATTTATGCTCAACTGGGATGACGAGATCACTGCCGTAACTCCCTCGAGCGCTACGCAACAGAATGTGTTGCGCAACGCTGCGGGATCGGCTGTCGGTTCGCAAGTCGGAACGCGTTCCGCTCCTCACGCTCCCTCGGCTCAAGACATCTTCGCGAACGACATCGCTGTCGCTCCCGTCGCTCATGTGACCCACGCTGCTACCGGAACGGCTGCCGCCTCCGAAGCGCGAGTCAATGTCGCCGACAAACGCATCATCAACGGCCAGACCGACGTCAATCAGTTGGTGCCGTTCAAATACAAGTGGGCCTGGGAAAAGTATCTGGCTGGTTGCGCCAACCACTGGATGCCGCAAGAAGTGAACATGTCGCGCGACATCGCCCTCTGGAAAGACCCGAACGGTCTGACCGAAGACGAGCGCCGCATCGTCAAGCGCAACCTGGGCTTCTTCGTGACGGCCGACTCGCTGGCCGCCAACAACATCGTGCTGGGCACCTACCGCCACATCACGGCGCCCGAATGCCGCCAGTTCCTGCTGCGCCAGGCGTTCGAAGAGGCGATCCACACGCACGCTTACCAGTACATCGTCGAGTCCCTGGGCCTCGACGAAGGCGAAATCTTCAACGCGTATCACGAGGTTTCCTCGATCCGCGCGAAAGACGAATTCCTGATTCCGTTCATCCATACGCTGACCGACCCGGCCTTCAAGACCGGCACGCTCGAGGCAGACCAGACCCTGCTGCGCTCGCTGATCGTGTTCGCCTGTGTGATGGAAGGCCTGTTCTTCTACGTCGGCTTTACGCAAATCCTGGCGCTGGGTCGCCAGAACAAGATGACCGGCGCCGCGGAACAGTACCAATACATCCTGCGCGACGAGTCGATGCACTGCAATTTCGGCATCGACCTGATCAACCAGATCAAACTCGAAAACCCGCAACTCTGGACGGCTGAGTTCCGCGCGGAAATCCGCGAGATCTTCCAGCAAGCGGTCGAACTTGAATATCGTTACGCAGAAGATACGATGCCGCGCGGGGTGCTCGGCCTCAATGCGTCGATGTTCAAGAGCTATCTGCGCTTCATCTGCAACCGCCGTTGTCAGCAGATCGGTCTCGATCCGCTGTACCCGAACGAGGAAAACCCGTTCCCGTGGATGAGCGAGATGATCGACCTGAAGAAGGAACGCAACTTCTTCGAGACGCGAGTGATCGAATATCAGACTGGCGGCGCGCTGACCTGGGAGTGATCCGGGTTCGTGTCGCAGATGCATTCATTTTGGGGATGCCGGCAGGCTTCGGCCGCGGCAATTTAGTTAGGAGCAGAACCGCCTGATGCAAATTGTGCCCAGTGCGCCGCGTGCCTTCGCGGCCCACAAACATGACTGGCACTTTGCGAACCCTTCAGTGGGATGGGCAAACTTCCCCCCGGAAAAAGCCGCTGGCGTTGCCGCCAGCGGCCCGATCAAGCAATTGCCGGCGCTGAGATCCAGCGCCGACCAGATCTGGCGCGCGGTGCCCAAGGGCACGGCGCGCCTTACCGCATTCATTAGCGTAAGCGCGCAGCACCTGCGTACGCCGATGAATAGCCCGCTTCGTAGCGCGCGCCCTGAGAAGCGTCCGCGGGAAGCGGGTTTTGACGAAGGGTGTAGTTTGAACTGACTCTCATCTGAAAACCTGAAGGAGAAAATGATGGCAACTATCAAGAAAGCAGCAGCTAAGAAACCCGCAGCCAAGAAAGCTGCTCCGGCAAAGAAGGCTGCTCCGGCGAAAAAAGTCG
Source organism: Paraburkholderia sp. SECH2 (assembly GCF_030464795.1). Taxonomy (NCBI): domain Bacteria; kingdom Pseudomonadati; phylum Pseudomonadota; class Betaproteobacteria; order Burkholderiales; family Burkholderiaceae; genus Paraburkholderia; species Paraburkholderia sp. SECH2. The sequence goes on along the minus strand of NZ_JALPRH010000033.1, from coordinate 15,349 downwards.
CTGCCAAGAAAGTCGCAGTGAAGAAGGTTGCAGCGAAGAAGGCTGCGCCGGCAAAGAAAGTCGCTGCCAAGAAAGTCGCAGTGAAGAAGGTTGCAGCGAAGAAGGCACCGGCAAAGAAGGCAGCGCCGGCTAAGAAAGCAGCAGTGAAGAAGGTTGCAGCAAAGAAGGCAGCACCGGCGAAGAAGGCCGCAGCAAAGAAGGCGCCGGCTAAGAAGGCTGCTGCCAAGAAGGCTGCGCCTGCTAAGAAGGCTGCTGCCAAGAAAGCTGCGCCTGCCAAGAAGGCTGCCGCCAAGAAGGCTGCGCCTGCGAAAAAGGCTGCCGCTAAAAAGGCTGCGCCTGCCAAGAAGGCTGCCGCGAAGAAGGCCGCTGCTCCTGCCAAGAAGGCTGCCCCTGCGAAGAAGGCTGTTGCCAAGAAGGCTGCACCTGCTCCCGCTGCGACTTCTGTCTCGAGCGCACCGGCGGCGACGGTGAAGACCGCGCTGAACCCGGCAGCTGCATGGCCGTTCCCGACGGGCAGCCGTCCGTAAGCAGTAGAAGTACTTCGACACGTCTTACTGTGTGTCGATGATCGAGTAGCGCTTGAAGCAGCATCACCGAGCGCTACTCGGTCAGGGTCCCGTTGCCGGGTTTCTGGCGACGGGATTTTTTTTGCCCGGGCGAGGGTGCTGGCTTTGAGAAGCGAGTTCGAAACCCGCAGGCGAAAAAAAACGCATGCACAGAGGGCATGCGTTTGAAGTCGTCGCGGTGGCGCGTGAAGCGCGACCGCACGAGAGGGGAAACTTAGTGTGTGACGCGCGTGACGCCGCCGCTGGAAAGCAGACGGACGCGCTCGCCGGCGCGGAAGATTTCGCCGGTGGCGCTTTGCGTGATCGCGCGCATGTCGCCGTTATCGAGTCGCACGGTGATCTCGAGGCCGTCGTGCACCGCGACGCCGTTCTCGACCGCATTACCTGCCACTGCGCCAGCCAGGCCGCCGATGATGCCCGTCACGATCGAGCCGCGACCACCGCCAATCGCGCTGCCGGCCACCGCGCCCAACGCGCCGCCGCCGATCGCACCCAAGCCGCTCGGCTGGCCGTTGTTCGAACTGATCTTCACGGCCCGAACGCTGTCGACCGTGCCCATGCGGACCGTTTCTTCGCGTTGTGCCTGCGACGCCGTGTAGACGTCGGCAGAACTGCTGTTGTACGCACACCCCGACATGGCCAGCGAACCGGCGATCAAGGCGGCCACTACCAGGCGACTCGTTGTTCTCATTCCCTAACTCCAATAGCTTGCGGCATTACTGCAGGTCGTATCCGAACGCCTGCTTGAACCGTTCGTTGATCTCCGCCCGGTTGGGCGCGTAGTTTTGCGGGCCTTGGTGTTCGATCTTCAGCGCGCCCATCAGACTTGCCAGACGCCCCGTGGTCGCCCAGCCCAGCTTGTTCTCGATGCCGTAGAGCAAGCCGCCGCGGAATGCGTCGCCACAGCCCGTAGGGTCGAGCACCTGCTGTGCCTTGACCGCCGGGATGGCTTCGATGCCACCGGCGTGATGGATCTGCGCGCCTTGTTCGCCGAGCGTGACAATCAGCGCTTCGACCTTGCCGGCGATCTCTTCGATCGACCAACCCGTTTTGTTGCTCACCAGTTTGGCTTCGTAATCGTTGACAGCTACGTAAGTAGCAAGTTCAATCATGCGGCGCAGCGACTCACCGTTGAACAGCGGCAAACCTTGGCCCGGATCGAAGATAAACGGCACGCCGGCCGCTGCCAGGTGCTCGGAATGCTGGATCATGGCGTCGTAACCGTCCGGTCCGACGATGCCGAGCGTGATGCCCTTCGCTTCGTCGGCGCGGTTCAGGTGCGCCTGCATCATCGCACCAGGGTGGAACGCGGTGATCTGGTTGTTTTCGAGGTCGGTGGTGATCATCGCCTGGGCCGAGTACGTGTCCGGCACCACCAGGACGTTTTCCGTCGAGAGGCCGAGCTGCTTGAAGCGGTCCATGTAGAGCTGCGCGTCGATCGCACCAAGCGCGCCCATGATGCGCGCGTTGCCGCCGAGCAGATGCAGCGAGTAGGCGATATTGCCCGCGCAGCCGCCGAACTCACGGCGCATCGTCGGCACGAGAAAGCTTACGTTCAGGATGTGGACCTGCTCCGGCAGGATGTGCTCCCGGAAGCGGCCTTCGAAGGTCATGATGTTGTCGTAGGCGAGCGAACCGCAAATCAGCGTAGCCAAGGCGAGCGTTCCTGTAAAAATCGATAAAGAGAATGGGCACGACGATGTGACAGCGCCGCGCATGAAGCGCGGCGCCGGGGTTCGTGCGCGAAGGTTTTACTTCAGCGCGGCAAGCGCTGCGTCGTAGTTCGGCTCGTTCTTGATTTCGCCGACCAGCTCAGCGTGCACGACCTTGTCGTTCTCGTCGACGACCACCACGGCGCGTGCCGTCAGACCCGTCAGCGGGCCGCTCGTGACGTCGACGCCATAGGCTTGCGCGAACTCATGGCCGCGGAACGTGGACGCCGTCACAACGTTCTCGATGCCTTCGGTCGTGCAGAAACGCGACGCGGCGAACGGCAGGTCGCCCGACACGACGATCACAGCCGTGTTGCTCAGCTTGGCCGCGGCCTCGTTGAACTTGCGGGTCGACGTGGCGCAGGTCGGCGTGTCGAGGCTCGGGACGATGTTCAGCACCTTGCGCTTGCCGGCAAAGTCGGCCAGCGACAGCGGCTTCAGATCCTTGCCGACCAGCGAGAAGGCGGGGGCAGTCTGGCCCACGCTCGGGAACGTGCCGGCTACTTCGATCGGGTTGCCACCCAGCGTAACTTGACTCATGTTGTCGTGCTCCGAAAATTCGTCAGTAATGACGGTGAACACGCCCGGTCAGTGCCGGGCGCGAGGATGCGTTACGGATAAAAAATCTGTACGCGGAAATTTGACGCGACCGCATTGCCCGTGTCGAGATGCACGATCATGGTCTGGGTCGTGTGCGCCGGCAGTCCGGCCGCAATCGGCGTGCCGGGTGCGACGTAGTCTTGCGGCCACAACACGCGGCGCACGGCGACATTGTTCTGATCGTCGAGCAGCGTGAGTTCGATCGCCGGGTAGGCCAGCGCAACATTGGCGCGGTTGCGCAGCGGCATCTTCAGTTCGAGCTTGTGCGGGCCGTCGATCTGCCGCAGGTCGGACGGTTCGACCTGCAAACCGTCGATGTCGTGCGGCGGCGTGATCTGGCAGCCGAGCTGCGCGCAGGCCTTTACGTAGAGCGTCTGCGAACGTGGGAAGTAGACCTGCACGGTTTCACGCTGCCACCAGGCGAGTTGCGCGAGCAGGGCGATAACCAGCAGCGCGGCGACCACCGAGCCGAAGATGATCCAGCCGAGGCGGCGCGGTTCGGCCGGGCGTGTTTCGCGCACCACCGGGAAGGGATCGACGCCGTCATGCACCGGCTGGACCGCGAAGGGTTCGCCGCTCGATCCAAAGGTGGCCGGGCCTGGACCCGAGCCACCACCCGCGGCGGCCGCGCCCAGGCCGGCTGCCGCAGCTACGCCTGCAGCGCCTACGCCAGCCGCACCCAAGCTGGCCGCTCCGAAATGCGGTTCATTGTCAGGAATGCCATGCAAGCTGGCCGGCTCGTGCAAAACCGGCTCGTCAGCATCAGCAAGATGTTCAGAAGGACGCTCGGTCTTGTGCCAGACCCGCGGCGCTGCTTCCGTAGACGGATTGGCCTCGTAAGCGAAAGGCTCACGCGGCAGGTCCGGGGGCGTCTCGGCCTCGTTGGCAACGGGTTCGAGCGGCACGTTCGCGAGACTGGGTTCGTGGTCGGCAGCAATCGGCGTGGTGAAGGCGCTCGCCGGCAGTTCCGGCTCGGTAGCGTGACGCGGCGTGACCGCGACGCCTGCGCCAGTTGAAATCGGCGTAAGCGGCAGATTGCTGGCGCTGTGAAGCAGGCGGTTGTCGATCGCGGCGTCGGGCGCCGGTGCCCACGGATCCCATGCTTCAGCGCTGAAATCGGGGCCCTTGGGGCGTACGCCGGACAAGGCCTCGATCGCCGCAGCCGCGGCAATTGGCTTGGCGGAGGAGAAGTCGCCGACCTCGTTCAGTTCGAACAGGCTGCTCGATGCGTCGAATACTTCATGGCAGTGCCCGCAACGCACGAGGCCGCGGCGCAGCGCGAGCTGCGCCGGTTGCAGGCGGAAGACGGTTTCGCAGAAGGGGCAACGCGTCGCCAGGAGCATATTGAGCCGATAAGCCGAAAGGCCGTTGGTTGGACAATACGCCTTATTCTAATGGCTTTCGCGGCGCGTTCCCGTCAGGCATACCCAACCTTCGTGTTCGCGCCATACGCCGATGTCGATCCATCGCGAATAGACCTGCGCCACTTCGTCCGCCTGGCGCGCCAGAATGCCTGACAGCGCGATCCGGCCACCCGCCTTGACTTTCGACGACAACATCGACGCCATCAGCTTGAGCGGGTTGGAGAGGATGTTGGCGACCACGATATCGAACTCGCCGGTGGGGCATTCGTCTGGCAAACCGTACGTGACTTCCGCCCGGTTGCGCTCGCTGTTGTAACGCGCCGATTCGACCGCCTGCGGGTCGATATCGATGCCGTACACCGGGTTGGCGCCGCACTTCTTCGCGAGGATCGCGAGGATGCCCGAGCCGCAGCCGTAGTCGAGCACGGATTGCTCCGCCTTCACCGACTGCTCCAGCCATTCCATACACAGACGCGTAGTGGGATGGCTGCCGGTGCCGAACGCGAGGCCCGGATCGAGTTCCAGCACGAGTGCGTCAGGGTCCGGTGCGTCGTGCCACGAGGGCACCACCCAGATGCGCTCGCCGATCGAAATCGGATCGAATTGCGACTGTGTGAGACGCACCCAATCCTGCTCTTCGACTTCACGCACGGTAAACGACGGCGCGCTTTCCAGCCCCACCTCGTTGGCCGCCGCCGCGAGCAGCACACCCGGCTCCTGTTCCGGCGCGAGCAGGGCGATCACGCGCGAACGCTGCCACGCCGTACGATCCGGCGTGAGACCGGGCTCGCCGAACAGCGGCTGCTCGTCGGGCGTGTCGGCGTCCGCATCTTCAACCGATACGGACAACGCGCCCAACTCGAGCAGCGCGTCGGAGAACTCCTCCGCGTGCTCGCGTGCCAGCTCGGCGATCAGTTCCCGGTAACTCATGACTTATGCTTCTTCCGGCGCGGCCTGCTGCTTCGCCGCCAACCGGTTTTCGAGGTAGTGAATGCTGGTGCCGCCTTCCACGAACTTCGCGTCCAGCATCAGCTCGCGGTGCAGCGGGATGTTGGTCTGGATGCCTTCCACCACCATTTCCGACAGCGCGATGCGCATGCGCTTGATCGCCTGTTCGCGCGTCGCGCCGTAAGCGATCAGCTTGCCGATCATCGAATCATAGTTCGGCGGCACGAAATAGCCATTGTAGGCGTGCGAATCGACGCGGATGCCGGGGCCGCCCGGCATATGCCACGACGTCAAACGTCCCGGCGACGGCGTGAACTTGAACGGATCTTCCGCGTTGATCCGGCATTCGATCGCGTGACCCTTGAACACGATGTCGCGCTGACGGAACGCGAGTTTCTCGCCCGCTGCAATGCGAATCTGTTCCTGCACGATATCGACGCCGGTGATCAGCTCAGTCACCGGATGTTCGACCTGCACGCGCGTGTTCATTTCGATGAAGTAGAACTCGCCGTTTTCGTACAGGAATTCGAACGTACCCGCGCCAAGATAGCCCATCTTCTTGCAGGCGTCCGCGCAGCGATCGCCGATGCGGTCGATCAGGCGGCGCGCGATGCCGGGCGCCGGCGCTTCTTCGATCACCTTCTGGTGACGGCGCTGCATCGAGCAATCGCGCTCGCCGAGCCAGACTGCGTTCTTGAACGAGTCGGACAGAATCTGAATTTCGATGTGCCGCGGGTTCTCCAGGAATTTCTCCATATAGACCTGCGGGTTGCCGAACGCACGGCCGGCTTCTTCGCGCGTCATGTTGACCGCGTTGACCAGCGCCGCTTCGGTGTGGACCACGCGCATGCCGCGGCCACCGCCGCCGCCGGCGGCCTTGATGATCACCGGGTAGCCGACCTGGCGGGCAATTTTCACGATCTCTTTCGGATCTTCCGGCAACGCGCCTTCAGAACCCGGCACGCAGGGCACGCCAGTCTTGATCATGGTTTGCTTGGCGGTCACCTTGTCGCCCATCATCCGGATGGTTTCCGGGCGCGGGCCGATGAAGGTGAAGCCGGACTGCTCGACGCGTTCGGCGAAGTCGGCGTTTTCCGACAGGAAGCCGTAGCCGGGGTGGATCGCTTCGGCGTCCGTCACTTCTGCCGCGCTGATCAGCGCCGGCATGTTCAGGTAGCTCAGATTCGAAGGCGCCGGGCCGATACAGACCGCCTCGTCGGCGAGCTTCACGTACTTGGCTTCCTTGTCGGCTTCCGAATAGACGACGACCGTCTTGACGCCCAGTTCGCGGCAGGCGCGCTGGATACGAAGCGCGATCTCGCCACGATTGGCAATGAGAATTTTTTCAAACATAGCGGATTTTCGACTCATCAATAGGCGCCCGGTCGATCACAACACGGGCTGCCTCAGAGGATCGGTCGCGCGCCTCGGGACGGCAGGCGCGCGGGCGGCAGGCGCAAAAAAAGCGCAAAGCGTGCCGCGTTAGCCGACCACGAACAGCGGTTGGCCGTACTCGACCGCCTGGCCGTTTTCGACGAGGATTTCCTTCACCACGCCGGACTTGTCCGACTCGATTTCGTTGAGCAGCTTCATCGCTTCGATGATGCAGATCGTCTGGCCTTCCTTGACCGTGTCGCCCACCTGGACGAACGGATCGGCGCCCGGCGACGGTGCGCGGTAGAAGGTGCCGACCATCGGCGAGGTCACTACGTGGCCTTGCGGCGCGACGGGCGCCGGCGTAGCCGGGGCGCCCGCTGCGGCAGCCGGTGCTTCGCCGCCCGGCAGCGGTGCCGGCTGGGCATATTGCGGAGCATACGAAGCGGACGGTTGCACGTAAACCGGCGGCGCATTCTTGACGATGCGGACCTTGCCTTCGCCTTCGGTCACTTCGAGTTCGGAAATACCGGACTCCGAGACGAGGTCGATCAGAGTTTTCAGTTTACGTAGATCCATCAGGAAGCCCCTTTCAATGCGTAAAGTGCCGGCGCGTGCAATCGCAGTACCCGGCTTAAATTGGACGTGTTTGGAATCAGCCGCGCGACGAGCCGGCCGACAGCCGGTCGAGCGCGAATTCGAGCGCGTACATATATCCCTTCCAGCCAAGGCCGCAAATCACGCCTTCAGCCTGGTCGGAGAAATACGAGTGATGCCGGAACGGTTCGCGGCGATGTACGTTCGAGAGATGAATCTCGACGAACGGGATGCCGACCCCCGCCAGTGCGTCCCGAATGGCCACGCTGGTGTGCGTGTACGCGGCGGGATTGATCAGTATGAAATCGGTTTGTTCAGTCCGGGCGGATTGGATGCGATCGACGAGAGCGCCTTCATGATTGCTCTGGAACGACGCGAGTTCGACGCCTGCGTCCGCTGCGCGGTCCGCAAGTGCCTGATCGATCTGCGGCAGCGTTACGCGGCCATAAACCTCCGGTTCCCGGGTGCCGAGAAGGTTGAGGTTGGGGCCGTGCAGTACCAGCAGTCGCGTCATGGTCGCTTCTTTTTCCGTGGAATTGGGCGCACTTTAGCGCTGATTAGAGAAACTTGTCTAGTTTCCTGCGCGTTGGAAACGATCCCGGCGATCTTTCGCCATCTGTCCGGGCGCCCATCTTCTCTCAAATTCGAGCGATTTGCGCGTAATTTCGCGCCTTTTGCCTCGATCTGATCGTCAAAAGAATGTGAAATTTAGAGCGCGTCGAGCGTCTGTTTCAGCGCTTGTGGGTCGATTTGCCCTAATTTTGTCGAGCGGATGTTGCCTTTTGCGTCGATTACGACGGTAAAGGGCAGGCCGCCCGCAGTATTGCCGAACGCGCGCGCAAGGTCGGCGCCGCCGAACCCGGTGACGTAGACCGGGTAGGCCACTTTCACCTTCTGCAGGAACGCCTGGACGTTTTTATCCGAATCGACGCCAAGTCCGACGAACTGGATTCCTTTCTTCGCATATTCGCGTTGAAGTTGCGAAAGAGCGGGCATTTCCTCTACGCACGGTCCGCACCAGGACGCCCAGAAGTTGACGACGATTGGGTGGCCTTTAAGCAAACTTAGCGATTGCGGCTTGCCGTCGACATTCGTGACGGGCGCGGTCCAGAGTTGCTCGACGGCGCTTTGCGTGGAACCGGGCTGCGCCGCGTGGGCGACTTCCGGGTCGCCGTTCAGCAAGTGATTGGCCAGCACCCCGCCACCCGCGGCGGCGATCGCGACGAGCGCGCCTGCCAGAATCCGTGTCGTATTCATTCCAGGTCTAGGTCTGTCTAATTAGTTGAAGAGGTGACGTTGCTGCTGTCGAGCAGCGCCTGAACGGCCTGCTGATTCGCCCGAGCCGTGCGGCCGCGCGCGTCGGCCCGAACCGCGCCGCGCAAGTCGTCCGTTTCGTACAGGGCGACGTGGATGCCGGCCGGCTCCGCATCGCGCCCTTCGTTCGTGGGGCGCCAGAGGAAGCTAAGCGTCTCGACGTAGCCGCGACCGGCGAAATGCCGTGTCTCCGAAACGTCGTACTGGATGTTGGCGTTCAGAAAGTAGATCGCGACTTCTTTCGGGTTGTCGCAGAACACCTGAAGGTGAATATCCGAGTGTTCGCCGGCTGTGCCGCCGAGCACCGCGCCGGTCAGATAGGGATTGAACGGCGCAAGCCGCTCCATCCAGTCGATCGCGATACGGCGGAGCCGCCGCAACAGCACTGGCTGACTGTCGCCCTGGAACAGCGACTGATATTCACGGATTTCTTCTTCGATCTGGTCGTTATCCGGCAGCCATTCGCCGGCAACACGGCTCTCGCCGACTACCTGCCGTGCCGCTTTACGCTTGGCCGTTGCGTAGTCCAGACCGTCTTCAGCGATCATCCGGGCAGCTGCGATGGCGATTTCCTCGCGCACGCGCTGCGGATCGAAATGTGATTTGCGAACCATCTCTCAATCATACTAGAGATTGATGACAGCCCTTTCTGGGCGGTTCACGCAGGGCGTTTTGCGGGGGCGGGACGGGCAGCCATCCTGGCGGCCCCGTTCGTAGGGCGATTCGGAGGCGTCGGTTACAATAGCGTCCTTTGCGGACGGTCGTTTCGACCGCTCTTCCGCACTCCCATCCCTCGCAAAATACGCCCGCGCGGCACGACAGGCTTATGCACATCCACATCCTCGGTATCTGCGGCACGTTCATGGGCGGACTCGCGGTCCTCGCGCGCGGCGCGGGCCACACCGTGACGGGCTGCGACGCCGGCGTCTATCCGCCCATGAGCACGCAGCTCGAGGCACAAGGCATTCGTCTGATTGAAGGCTATGACGCCGAGCAGTTGAACGGTCTCAATGCCGACCTGTTTGTGATCGGCAATGTGGTCTCGCGCGGCAACCCGCTGATGGAAGCGATCCTCGATCGCGGCCTGCCTTATGTGTCCGGTCCGCAGTGGCTCGGCGAGCACGTACTGAACGGCAAGTGGGTGCTGGCGGTGGCCGGCACGCACGGCAAGACCACCACCAGTTCGATGCTGACCTGGCTGCTCGAAGACGCGGGTCTCAATCCGGGCTTCCTGATCGGCGGCGTGCCGCTGAACTTCGGGGTGTCGGCGCGGCTAACCGATTCGAGCTTCTTCGTGATCGAGGCCGACGAGTACGACACGGCCTTCTTCGACAAGCGCTCCAAGTTCGTTCACTACCGGCCGAAAACCGCGGTGCTGAACAACCTCGAGTTCGATCACGCCGACATTTTCCCGGATCTGGCGGCGATCGAAACGCAGTTCCATCATCTGATCCGCACGGTGCCGGGCATTGGCCGTATCGTCACGAACGGTCGTGAAGACGCGCTGGAGCGCGTGCTGACACGCGGTTGCTGGAGCGAAGTCGAGCGTTTCGGCGTGCAAGGCGGCTGGGAAACCCTGCCAGCTGAAGACGGCGTGCCGGTCGATGAGCGTTTTGCCGTGTATCACAACAGTGAGCGCGTCGGCGTGGTCGAGTGGCAGGTGCAGGGCGAACACAACCGCATGAACGCGCTTGCCGCGATCGCCGCCGCGCGCCATGTCGGCGTGCCGCCAGCGCAAGCCGCGAAGTCGCTGGCGAGTTTCCGGAATGTGAAGCGCCGTATGGAAGTGCGCGGCAGCGTCGACGGCGTGACTGTCTACGACGATTTCGCTCACCACCCCACGGCCATCGAAACGACGGTGGCCGGACTGCGCGCCCGCGTCGGCCATGAAAACACGCGAATCCTGGCCGTGCTGGAACCGCGCTCGAACACCATGAAGCTCGGGGTGATGAAGGCGCAACTGCCGGCGAGTCTGGCCGACGCCGATCTCGTGTTCGGCTACGGCGCGCCGGCTGGCCGCGACGCACTCGGCTGGGATCTCGGCGAGGCGCTCGCACCGCTCGGCGGCAAAGCGCAGGCATTCGACAATCTCGACGCGCTGGTCAAGGCGGTGGTTCACGCAGCGCGCCCCGGCGACCAGGTTCTGGTGATGAGCAACGGCGGCTTCGGCGGCGTGCATCAGAAGCTGCTCGACGCACTTTCCGCACGAGGCGCTTCGTGATCCTTTATCTGCACGGTTTCCGTTCGTCACCCAATTCGTTCAAGGCGCGCGTGCTGGCGGCGCGCCTCGTCGAACTTGGCCGCAGCGACGAATGGTGCTGTCCGATGCTGCCGGTTTCGCCGTTCGAGACCGTTGCGCTCGCTGAATCGCTGGTCGCGGCTGCGAAGCCGAAAGACGTCACGGTGATCGGCAGTTCGCTCGGCGGCTACTTCGCCACGCATCTCGCCGAGAAGCACGGCTGGCCGGCGGTGCTGTTGAACCCGGCGGTCGTGCCGCAGCGCGACCTGAGCGCCTATCTCGGCGAGCAGCCGCTGTGGCACGGCGGCGGCAGCATCACGGTCGAGCCGCATCATCTGGACGAGCTGCGCGCGCTCGGCGTCGCGTCGATCACGCGGCCCGAACGCTATTATTTGATGGCCGCCACCGGCGACGAAGTGCTCGATTACCGCGAAATGCTCGCGCACTATCCGGGCGCACGCACTACGCTGATCCAAGGGAGTGACCACGCGATCAGCGAATTCGCGCAATACGTCGACGAGGTGCTGGCCTTTTGCGATGCCGAAGACGTCGAGCCGCCGGCGCCGCGCGAAGCCGCCTGAGCGTGCCGACGATCCCGCAGCGAGGCCGTTGCGGATCACCAGAATCATGCCGCCGGCGCGCGCGTATCGCGCCGCGGATCCACTACCACGAACACGTTGCCGTGCCGCGCACGCAGTGACCGATAGCTGAACCCAATCGGGCGCGCCGGCAGATGCAAGACAGAACGAGAGTATTGAGTGAACGTTTTCTTTGAGGAATCGGGCAGTTTCAAGGCGGGCAGCGTGCTGTCGCGTCAGGGCGATGCTTTTCAGGTCGAGCTGCCGGGCGGCCGGCGCGCCAAGGTGCGCGCGAAAGACGTGCTGATCGAATTCGAAAAGCCGAGCGCGGGCGAGCTGATGCAACAGGCTGACGCCGCCGCGCAGGATATCGATCTGGACTTCCTGTGGGAATGCGCGCCGGAAGACGAATTCCCGTTTGCCACGCTGGGCGCCGAGTATTTCGGCGATGGGTTCGGCGCCATCGAGCGTGCGGCGCTGGTGCTGCGCCTGCACGGCTCGCCGGTGTACTTCCGCCGCAAGGGCCGCGGCATGTACCAGCGCGCGCCGCAGGAGCAACTCAAGATGGCGCTCGCCGGACTGGAGCGTAAACGCCAGCAGGCGCTGGTGCAGGCCGGTTACGAAGACGAACTGAAGGCGGGCCGTCTGCCGGAAGGCTTCAGCGGCAGCAAGGCGCTGGCTTTGCTCACGAGGCCCGACAAGAACACGATCGAATACAAGGCGCTCGAAGGCGCGGCCGCGGCGCGCGGTATCTCACAGGCGCGGCTGATGCTCGAATGCGGTGGAATTCCGTCGGCTCGCGCGTTGCATGAGGCGAAATTCCTCTCCGAGTTTTTCCCGCACGGCACCGGCTTTCCGCCGGTCACGGTCGGCACATTGCCGGAAGATCTGCCGGAAGCCGATGTACAGGCGTTCTCGATCGACGACATCACCACGACCGAAATCGACGATGCATTCTCCGTCGAGCATCTGGCCGACGGCCGCGTGCGGATCGGCGTGCATATCGCCGCGCCGGCGCTCGGCATTGAGCGTGGCGACGAGGTCGATGCGATCGCGCGCACACGTCTGTCGACCGTTTACATGCCGGGCGACAAGATCACGATGCTGCCCGATAGCGTCGTGGAGGCGTTCACGCTGGCTGAAGGCGGCTTGCGGCCGGCTCTGTCGCTCTACGTGATCATCAATCGCGAGACGCAGGAGATCGTGGCGAGCGAAACGCGCGCCGAGCGTGTGTTCGTGAAGAACAATCTGCGCCACAACACGCTGGACGAGCTGGTCACCGAAGAGGCGCTCGCCGCCGGTACCGGCGACTATCCGCACAAAGAGGACATCGCCGTGCTGTGGCCGTTCGCGCAGGCGCTGTTCGAAAAGCGTCAGACTGCGCGCGCCGGTTATGGCCTGCGCCGCGAAGTGCAGCGCAACACCGATTTCAACTTCTATGTGGAAGGCGAGCACATCACGATCACGCCGCGCCGACGTGGGTCGCCGCTCGACACGATCGTCGCGGAGCTCGCGATTCTCGCCAACTCGTCGTGGGGCGCGTTCCTGCATGACCACGGCGTGCCGGGCATCTACCGTACGCAACGTGCGTTCGGTGCGCCGACCGGCCCGAAGCGCACTCGCATGCAAACCAATGCGGCGCCGCACGAAGGCCTGGGCGTCACGCAATACGCGTGGAGCACGTCGCCGCTGCGCCGCTACGTCGACCTTGTGAACCAGTGGCAGTTGCTCGCCTGCGTGCAGCATGGCGTGACCGCGAAACTGGCCGCACCGTTCAAGCCCAAGGACGCCGATCTGTTCGCCGTCGTGCAAGGTTTCGACGACACCTACACCGCGTATGCCGATCACCAGCGCCGCATGGAGTACTTCTGGTGCCTGCGCTGGCTGAAGCAGGAGAACCGGAAGCAGGTGGTGGCATCGGTGGTGAAGGGCGATCTCGTGCGTCTGGAAGAGATTCCGCTGCTGCTGCATGTGCCGGGTCTCGGCGTGCATGCACGCGGTACGCGCTTGCAGATGGAAGTGATGTCGATCGACGAACTGACCGTCGAAGCGTCCGTGCGCCTGCTGCATGTGCTCGACGCGCCGGCGGTGACGAGCGGCAGCGAAGCTGAGGAAGCCGACGAGGGTGAAGAAGAAATCATCGACGTGGCTGAGGAAAGCGCCGAAGGCGAAGCCGAGGCTCAGGCGGAAGCCGACCTCGACGGCGGCGCGACCGAACCGGGCGACGCCGAAAACGCCGCTGGCACCAGCGATGCAGCAGCCGACCAGCAGCACGTCACGGAGCCGGGACGATGAGCGTCAGCGATTCGCGCGACCGCTACGCGGTCATCGGAAACCCGGTCGGTCATAGCAAATCGCCGTTCATTCATGGCCGCTTTGCCGCGCAAACCGGCGAGCCGATCGAGTACGGCCACCTGCTCGCGCCGGTGGATGCTTTCGTGCCGCACGTGCGCGCTTTTATCGAAGCTGGCGGCCGCGGCATGAACGTGACGGTGCCATTCAAGCTCGACGCGCATGCGTTCGCCAACACCCTGTCGCCGCGGGCGGCAGCAGCGGGCGCGGTGAACACACTGCGGTTCGACGCAAACGGTGTCTACGGCGACAACACGGACGGCTTCGGCCTCGTGCGAGACATCGAGGTGAATCTCGGCGTTTCGTTAAAGGGTGCACGGATTTTGCTGCTTGGTGCGGGCGGCGCCGCGCGCGGCGTCGTGCTGCCGATGCTGGACCGCTCGCCACATACGCTGACGATCGTCAACCGTACGGCAGCGAAGGCCGAAGTGTTAGTGGACCAGTTCGCGCAGGCCGCAGGCGATGTCGCATGCCGTCTGACCGGCGGCAGCGCGCGAGCGATCGAAGCGGGCACATACGACGTGATCGTCAACGCGACGGCGGGCAGTCTGGATGCTTCGTTGCCCGAATGCGACGACCGCGCGTTCGGCGCCGGCACACTCGCTTACGACATGATGTACGGCGCGCATCCGACGGTGTTCATGGAGCACGCGCGGAAGCTGGGTGCACGCGGCGCCGACGGCCTCGGCATGCTGGTCGAGCAGGCGGCCGAGTCGTTTTACGTGTGGCGAGGCGTGCGGCCCGACGGCGCGCCGGTGCTGGCGGAATTGCGAGCGTTATTGACGGCGCCGCCGCACGCGTAGACCACCGCATTAATTTCCAGACTACGCAACGCACCAACCCACACGTTCACCGACTCGAGGACTCCAGGTACGATGAAAACAACGCGGCGCGCGAGCCGGCCAGGTCCGGTGCGATGGATCTTCTATCTCGGCGCCGTGTTGGCGATTGCGTGGCTTGCGACGCAGGCGTTTTACTTCGCGCAGATTGCGGTGTGGAATTACACGAATCCCCGGTCGACCGCTTTTATGCGATCGGACGCGTGGCGTTTGTCGCAGGACCGGCCTGATCTGTCGGTGCAACGCACGTGGGTACCGTACGAACAGATTTCGCACAATCTGAAGCGCGCGATTATCGCTTCCGAAGACGCGAACTTCGTGAATAACAACGGCTACGAGACCGACGCCATTTTGCAGGCGTGGGAGAAGAACAAGGCCAAGGGCAAGATCGTTCGCGGTGGTTCGACGATTACTCAGCAGTTGGCGCGGAATCTCTTTCTATCTCGTGAGAAGAGTTATATCCGCAAGGGGCAGGAGCTGATCATCACGTGGATGCTTGAGACCTTGATGGACAAGCAGCGCATCTTTGAGATTTATCTCAACTCCGTTGAATGGGGCAATGGGGTTTATGGCGCGGAGGCGGCCGCGCATTATTACTACAAGACTTCTGCTGCCAAATTGACTGCCGGGCAGTCGGCGCGGCTGGCTGTGATGCTGCCGCAGCCTAAGTATTTTGATGAGCACAGGGGCTCAGCGTATCTGGCTCAAAGGTCGCGCGTGATTGCGCGGCGGATGGGGGCTGCTGAGTTGCCAGATTGACGGTTTTTTTTGCCTGCGCGGCGCTTGTTTTGTCCGTGTTCCTGGGGCTTTGGCCTTTCCTTGAATTGTTAGTGGTTTATTAGCGTTGCCCCTGTGCGGGGCGGCAC
>NZ_JALPRH010000032.1:0-83594 GCF_030464795.1 Paraburkholderia sp. SECH2 | reverse complement strand
GTGCCGCCCCGCACAGGGGCAACACTAATAGACCACTAACAATTCAAGGAAAGGCACGAAAGCCAGAACAAGGAAAGCCCAAAGCCCTAAGAACACTGACAAAAGCGCCGCGAAGGCAACAAAAAAACCCTCACTTCCCATCTTTAAGATACTCAACAAACCGCTCCGCGACAGGCTCCGAATCGCCCCCTCTCCGCAAAAGCAAAACCTGCGACAGCAGCGTCTCCCCCTGCAAGGGCAAAAAGCAAACCCTCGGATCCTGCACCTGCCGTAAGGTAAAAGGCACCAACGCCACCCCCATCCCAAACCCGACCATCGTCACAACGGTCTGCCACAACCGCGCCTCGTGGCGAATCAACGGACTAAACCCAGCCCCCACGCACTGCGCAATAATCAGATCGTGATAATGCGGCGACACCGTGCGCGGAAACAGAATAAACGGCTCCTGCGCCAACGCCCGCAGATCGACCTTGCGCTTTCGCGCCAGCGGATGATCAATCGGTAAGCAACACAAAAACGGCTCCGAAAAAATCGGCGTCGAAAGCACATCCGACGGAAAATTCCCCCAATGCGCGCAGCCCATGTCGATCTGCATCCGCTGGATCGCATGCACCTGTTCGCTGGTGTTCATCTCCTTCAGCACGATTTCGACGCCCGGATAGTCAGCCTCGAAGCGGCTCACCGCCTGCGGCATCCCGCGATACAACATCGAGTTCACAAAGCCGATCCGCAAGCGGCCAGCTAACCCGTGCGCAGATCGGACCGTGATGCGTTCGGCTTCGCCCGCCTGCAGCAGCAAGCGGCGCGCCTCGCCAAGCAGCACCTGCCCCGCGTTCGTCAGCGCGACCGTCTTGTTGGTGCGCGCGAGCAGTTGCACCCCTAACTGTTCCTCGAACTTGCGGATGTCGAAACTGAGCGCCGGCTGCGAAATGAACAGCCGCTTCGCCGCGCGGCCGAAATGCAATTCCTCGGCGACCGCCACGAAATAGCGCAATTGCTTCAGGTCCACGGCAGTCTCCGGTTCTGTGATCGATAAGCTGTATCTATCGTACCGGATATAAGTTGTATTAGACGATTATCGAAGCCGCTTCTATGCTCCTTCCACAAAGGAGACAAGCATGAGCGAAATCACCGCGCAGCCGGCACACGGCTCGTCCAATATTCCCGACAGCCGGGGCGTCAACCTCTTCAGCAGCGACCCCGACTTCGCCCGTCTGCTCAAACTGCATCTCGGTGACGCGCTATATCAGGAACTCGAAAGCCAACTCGTTTCGCTAGGCCAGCGGGTGTCCGACGAACTCGACGTGTGGGCGCTGTCCGCCGACAAGAACCCGCCGCAATTGCGGCATCGCACGCGGCGCGGCGAAGCGCTGCAAAGCATCGACAAGCATCCCGATTACGTCGCGCTCGAACGCGTGGCCTACGCGGAGTTGGGGCTCGCGTCGATGAGCCATGACACCCGCGATGGCAAAAAGGCAGCGCCGCCGCTGGTCAAATACGCACTGACATTCCTGTTCGTGCAGGCGGAATTCGGGCTGTGCTGTCCCGTCAGCATGACCGATTCGCTCACGCGTACGCTGCGCAAATTCGGCGCGCCCGAACTGGTCGCGCGGTTTCTGCCGATGCTGGCTTCACGTGATTTCGACACGTTGTTTCAGGGCGCGATGTTCATGACCGAACAGGCGGCGGGCTCGGACGTTGCCCGTATCGCGACGCGTGCCGCGCTCGAAACCGGCGCGAACGGTGAAGAAGCCTGGCGCCTCTACGGCGACAAATGGTTCTGCTCGAACGCCGACGCCGATCTCGCGATGGTGCTCGCGCACGTGGACAACGCACCTGCCGGTATCAACGGCCTTGGGCTGTTCCTGTTGCCGAAGACTTTGCCGGACGGCTCGCGCAACAGCTATCGGATCGTGCGTCTGAAGGACAAGCTCGGCAGCCGCTCGATGGCGAGCGGCGAGATCGTGCTGGAAGGCGCCGTGGCGTATTTGATCGGCGAAGTGGGGCGCGGCTTTCACCAGATGGCCGACATGATCAACATGTCGCGTCTGTCGAACGGCGTGCGTGCGGCGGGCTTGATGCGCCGCGCGCTGACCGAGGCGCTGCACATCGCACGCAATCGCGAAGCGTTCGGCCGCAAGCTGATCGATATGCCGCTAATGCAGCGGCAGTTGCTGAAGATGACGCTGCCCGCGGAACAGGCTCGTTCGATGTTCATGCAAATCGCCTTGTTGCTGGAAAAGGCCGACGCCGGCGATCGGCAGGCGGCGAAATGCGTGCGCATCCTTACGCCGTTGATCAAATTCCGCGCGTGCCGCGATGCTCGCCGTGTGACCGGTGACGCGATGGAAGTGCGCGGCGGCACCGGCTACATCGAGGAGTGGAGCGACGCGCGTCTCGTGCGCGACGCGCATCTCGGTTCGATCTGGGAAGGCACCAGCAACATCGTCGCGCTCGATGTCGCGCGTGCAGCGAAACGGGATGGTGCGCTCGAACCGCTGCGCACATATCTGCAGGATATGCTCGGTGCCGCAGGACTGCCCGATGCGAGTCTCAAGGTGCTGCGTTCTACTTTGACGCGCGCTTGCGATGCCCTTGCGAGCGTCGCCGAGTGCGGACGCGATGAATCGGTCCGGCAGGCGGGCACGGCCCTGTATCACGCGAGTACGGCTGTGCTCATGGCTTGCGAAGGTGTGCGTCTCGCGCCGGATTTCAGGCGTCTCGCGCTGAGTCATCTGGTGTTGCGGCACAAGCTGCTGCCGTTCGATCCGCTCGACGTGCAGACGCCTTCCGATGAAAACGACGTCATCAACGCACTGGTCAATACCCGTAGCGTGACGCTCGACCAGGCATTGCAACTGCTGCCGGCAGGGAGCGAGCAATGACCGAACTTGTGAACAACGGTACGCAAGCAATGCAGGGCGCATTGCAAGGCATCAAAGTCATCGACCTCAGCCGCGTGCTCGGCGGCCCGTACTGCACGCAAGCGCTGGCCGATCACGGTGCTCAGGTCATCAAACTGGAGCCCCCTGGCGGAGATGAAACGCGCGGCTGGGGGCCGCCGTTTTACGGTGACACTGCGTGGTATTTCGCGGGCGTGAACCGTAACAAGCAGGGCATCGCGGTCGATCTGTCGTGCAACGAGGGCCGCGACATTTTGTGGAAACTCCTCGAAGACGCCGACGTGCTGGTCGAAAACTTCAAGCCCGGCACGCTCGCGCGCTGGGGCATGGATTACGAGCGCGATTTGCGCGAGCGCTTCCCGAAGCTGATTCATTGCGCGGTATCGGGCTTCGGTCCCGACGGCCCGCTAGGCGGCTTGCCCGGCTACGACGCCGCGATTCAGGCGATGACCGGCCTGATGAGTGTGAACGGCGAGCGCGACGGACCAGCGACGCGCGTCGGCTTGCCGGTCGTGGATATGGTGACGGGTTTGAACGCGCTGGCCGGCATTCTGCTGGCGCTCGCCGAGCGCACGAAAAGCGGGCATGGCCAATCGATCGATATCGCGCTGTACGACTGCGGCGTGTCGCTCCTGCATCCGCATTTGCCGAACTATTTCGGCTCGGGCCGCACGCCCGAGCGCAGCGGCAATGCCCATCCGAACATCACGCCGTACGACAGCTATCGGACCGCGACCGCGCCAATCTTTCTCGCCGTCGGGAATGACCGGCAGTTCGCGCGGCTGTGTGCGCATCTTGGCGCGCCGGAACTTGCGGACGATCCCCGCTACCTGGATAACCGCAACCGCTGCGCGCATCGCGAGCCGCTAAAGGCCGCGCTCGAAGATTTGCTCGCATCGCACGACTGCGAGCCGCTCGCTCAGGCATTGATCAATGCAGGCGTGCCGTGCGGGCCGGTGCAAACCGTCGACGTCGTCGCGCGCCATCCGCACACACTACATCGCGGCATGGTGATCGAGATGGGCGAGTATCGCGGCACGGCGTCGCCGATCAAATTGTCGCGCACGCCGGCCACCTATCGCAGTGCGCCGCCGACGCTCGGCGGCGACACACGCGATGTACTCGACGCACTCGGCATCGATGCTGCAACCCAGCAGCGTTTGCTCGAAGCGGGCGTACTCAAAGCCTGACCGCAAGCAAGCAGTTTTCCGGTGACGGCACGCAGAAGCCGCGCTATCCAGAAGAACGACCTTGGAGACGAAACACATGAATCGCGAGCCAGACGACCTCGCCGCAGGCCGGCAACCCAACCGTGCCGCAGCAGCGGCATTTGTAGGCACCACAATCGAGTGGTACGACTTTTATATCTACGCCACCGCATCCGCGCTGATTTTCGGCAAGCTGTTCTTTCCCGGCAGCGACCCTTTCTTCGCTACGCTGGCTTCGTTTGGCACGTTCGCGGTGGGCTTTTTCGCGCGACCGTTCGGTGGCCTCGTGTTCGGCCACCTGGGCGATCGCATTGGCCGCAAGAAGGCGCTCGTGGCGACGCTCGCGATCATGGGCATCGGCACGGTCGGCATCGGTTTCCTGCCGACGTATGCGAGCGCCGGCGTTTGGGCGCCGGTGTTGCTGGTGCTGCTGCGCGTCGCGCAGGGTATCGCGATCGGTGGCGAGTGGGGCGGCGCGGTACTGATGGCAAGCGAACACGCGCCACAGGGCAGGCGCACTTTCTTCGCCTCGTTTGCGCAGCTCGGTAGCCCGGCGGGATTGATCCTGTCGCTGCTCGCGTTTCGCGCGGTGGCGTCGATGGATAAGGAAGCGTTTCTCAGTTGGGGCTGGCGTCTGCCGTTTCTCGCCAGCGCGGTGTTGCTGGTGGTGGGTTTGCTGATCCGCGCGGGAGTCGATGAATCGCCCGAATTCAAGGCGTTGAAAGCGCAACGGCGCGTGGCGACGTTGCCGGTCGCCGAGGTTGTGCGCGACGCATGGCGCACGGTGTTGTTGTGTCTCGGTGCGAATGTGATCGGCGTGGCCGGTGCCTGGTTCGTCAATACGTTCATGCTGAATTACACGACGCAGACGCTTGGACTCGATCGTTCGCTGATTCTCGATTGCCTGTTTGTGGTGGCTTTCATTCAGTTGTTCACGCAACTGGGTTCCGGATGGTTTGCGCAACGGATAGGTACCGGCAGGTTTTTAAAGGGCGCAGCGGCGTTGGCGATGCTTTCGCCTTATCCGATGTTCGCGCTGGTATCGACCGGGCAGCCGGTGGCGATTGTGTTCGGCATCGCGCTGGCGGTGATGTGCATGTCGAGTTCTTATGCGGTGATGGCCGGTTTTATGTCGACTGCATTCCCGGTGAGAGTCCGGTACTCCGCTATTTCTTTGTCCTATCAGGTGTGCGCCGCATTGGCCGGTGGCTTGACGCCGTTGATCGGGACGTTGCTCGCGCATCGATATCCGGGCGCATGGTGGCCGTTGGCCGTGTTTTATAGCTGCCTCGCAGGGGTTTCGCTGATTTGCATCGGCACCTTGGAGCGCCGTAAGCGCGGCGCGGCGCGAGGTGTTGTCGAAGTCGCCTAGGTTAAGGTGCGTCGCCGTGTGACGCCTGTTTGTCCGTATGCCCCCGAATTAGGGCAACGCCAATCGATCCATTACAAAACGCGGACAGGCGTCACCGCAGGAAAACCTTCAGTAAGGACTCAGCCAGGCATAAACCCGCTATTTCGTGATTAACAACATCCTGAATCCCCGAAAGCATCCTAATATCAAGGCGAACTGAAAAAACGACAGGGGAAAGCCATCATGTATCGTCATCGTTCGCTGGGTGTGGTGACTGGCGCGTCGCCGCTCGCAAGCGTCGACGTATTGAGCAGGATGACCGCGGCCTGGCGCCGGCCCGGCGCGGCCAAGCCGTTCGACTTCGTCCTCGAGCAGCATTCGTGGCAAGGACCGGCAACGCCAGGCGCCGCGAGCGCGCCCTTCAAGATCCACGTGTTCGACACGATTCGCGCCTTCGAGAAGCGCGGTGTCGACGCGATCGTCTTGCCGTGCTTCCTCAGCCATACCTTCATCGACGAGCTCTCGGCCAACGTGGCGCCGCCGATCGCCAACATCATGGCCGCGCTCTTGGCGCACGTGCGACAGGCTTTTCCGTCGGTTCGCCGTATCGGCGTGCTAACTTCCGGCACGATCCGCCACCACGGCCTTTTCGAACGCTATTTCGACAGTGCGCGATTCGACGTGCTGCATCCGCGTGATGAAGCGGGCGTCGATTGCGTAACGAGCGCAGTGTATGGCGACGAGGGCATCAAATGCGGGCATCTGTACGGCCGGCCCGTCGAGTTGCTGCGCGCCGCTTGCGCGGACCTCATTGCGCAAGGTGCGGAGATCATCGTTCCCGGGCTCGCAGAAATTCCGTTGGTGGCACGCGCACTCGGCACGCTGGAAGTGCCGTTCGTCGATACCAATCTCGTCTACGCGCGCTACGTCGCAGCGGCGCACTATGCGCAGCCGGAGCGGCGTTTCAAGGTGGGCGTGTTGGGTGGTGTCGGCCCGGCGGCGACTGTCGATTTCATGGCGAAACTGGTGCGCAACACGCCGGCCGCCTGCGATCAGGACCACATCAAGGTTATGGTCGAGCAGAATCCGCAGATTCCGGATCGCACTGAGGCGCTGCTCGGCAACGGCGACGATCCGACACTCGCGCTCTACGCTGCCTGCAAGACGCTCGAAGAGGGCGGCGCCGATCTCATCGCCATTCCGTGCAATACGGCGCATGCGTTCGTGGAAGGGATTCAGCCGGCATTGACCATTCCGATCGTCAATATGCTGACCTGTACCGCCGATTATCTGCGTGAGGCTTTCCCAAGCCTGCGCGAAGTCGGCGTGCTGGCTACGTCGGGCACGCTGGCGAGCCGGGTCTACGAGAGGGCGCTCGAAGCATGCGGCTTCGTGCAGATCGCGCCGGCCGCGGCCGCCCAGGCCCGGCTCATGAACGCGGTTTATGGGCCGAGTGGCGCCAAGGCGGGCTACACGTCGGGTGAGTGCTGTGACGACCTCGCCGCTGCGGTGGATGATCTGGTCGCGCAAGGCGTGCAGGTCATCGTGCTGGGCTGCACCGAGTTGCCGCTGCTGCTGCGCGGTTCGACGCTGACGCGGCCGGACGGGTCGGTGGTGCGGCTTGTCGATCCGACCGAGGTGCTGGCAAAACGCTGCGTGGCTTACGCGCTGGGCGGAAGCGGAGTGGCGCAGGCCGCTTCGGAACCAGCGGCGCCGGTGACAGGCCGGTTTGACGTGGAAAGCGTCTTCGGCTAGGGCCGGCCGGTTTCGGCTAGTTCCGGCTGGCGCGCGCCCCGCGCTGAGCTGCGCCGGAAACCTTGTATTTCCCACCTCCGCCGCCATTTCCTGACGGCTGCATGGTTTCCTCTGAAACGGCACATCGCTTGCTGGTCGGCTGATCGGGGCGCCCTCGGCGTCGCCTTTCCAGACCCGAGGCGCTGCGAGCTTGCAGCCATGCCGTGTCATGGAAAACTGTATAAATATACAGTATAGTATCCCCCTATAACCCGGCCTTTGGCGTGTCGTTCCGCCAGCCGGGTATCCCGAACTTGCGCGGTCGCGAGGCGTCCGTGAGAGGTGGTCCACTCATTCAGACGGTCGGAAAAATTGGCATCTAACGGAATTATCCGCATTCGCGGCGCGCGCCAGCACAACCTGAAAAACGTCGATCTCGACGTGCGAACCGGCGAAATGACGGTCGTCACCGGGCCGTCCGGTTCCGGCAAATCCAGCCTCGTGTTCGACACGTTGTACGCGGAAGGGCAGCGGCGCTACGTCGAAACCTTCAGCGCCTACGCCCGGCAGTTTCTCGACCGTATGGACCGGCCGCAAGTCGACCGGGTCGACGGCGTACCGCCCGCCATCGCGATCGACCAGACCAACCCGGTGCGCAGTTCGCGCTCCACCGTCGGCACCATGACGGAGCTCAACGACCACCTGAAGCTGCTTTACGCGCGCGCGGCCGAACTGTTCGACCGCAAGACCGCGCAGCAGGTGCGCCACGACACGCCAGAAACGATCTACGCCGAACTGCTCGAGCGCACTGCGGCGAATGATTCGCGGCTGGTCGTCACGTTTCCGGTTGAGTTACCGGAAACAGCGTCCGAGCAGGAAGTGGAGCAATGGCTCTCCGCGAGCGGCTACACGCGCGTGCAGGCGCAGCGCGAAGTCGATTCGCCCACTGGCAAGCGCAAGCTGCTCGACGTGGTGGCCGACCGCTTCCGTTTGAGCTCGGTCGACAAGCAACGGGTGGTCGAAGCGATCGAGGCATCGCTCAAGCGCGGCGGTGGCCGCGTCAATATTTACGTGCTGCCTGCAGCGCCAGAGGCGCCGGAAGCCAAAGAGGCCGAGCCGCAAATCTGGCGCTTCTCCACTGGCCTGCACAGCCCGGAGAGCGACCTGCGCTATGCGGATCCGCAACCGGCACTGTTCTCGTTCAACTCGGCGTACGGTGCGTGCGAAGTCTGCCGCGGTTTCGGCCGCGTGATCGGCGTCGACCTCGGTCTGGTGATTCCCGACGCGCGCAAGACGCTGCGCGACGGCGCGATCAAGCCGATGCAAACGCCGGCCTGGAAAGAATGCCAGGACGACCTGATGCGCTACGCGGCGAAAGCCGATATCCGTCGCGGCACGCCGTGGGGCGAGCTGACGGACGCCGAACGCGACTGGGTCATCAACGGCTCGCCGGACTGGAATGGCAAGTGGCAGAGCCATTGGTACGGCGTCAAACGCTTCTTCGAATATCTCGAATCGAAGGCGTACAAGATGCACAT
This sequence comes from Paraburkholderia sp. SECH2, assembly GCF_030464795.1. Classification (NCBI taxonomy): domain Bacteria; kingdom Pseudomonadati; phylum Pseudomonadota; class Betaproteobacteria; order Burkholderiales; family Burkholderiaceae; genus Paraburkholderia; species Paraburkholderia sp. SECH2. Next base: position 74,860 of record NZ_JALPRH010000032.1, on the reverse strand, counting down.
CCGCGTGTTGCTGTCGAAGTACCGCAGCTATACGCCGTGCGAGACCTGTGGCGGCGCGCGTCTGAAAACGGAATCGCTGTTGTGGCGCCTCGGCAGCAAGCAGAATGCAGACGAGGTGCTGGCGCCCGAAAAGCGCTTCATGCCGCGTGGGGTCGATTGGAAGCGTGCCCAACTCGGAGCCTTGCCGGGTCTGACCGTGCACGATCTGATGCTGATGCCGATAGAGCGCATCAGGCGTTTCTTCGACGAGATCAGCCTGCCTAGCGCTTTGCTCGACGACGCACTCAAGCTGTTGCTCGCGGAAGTGCGCACGCGCCTCAAATACCTGTGCGACGTCGGCCTCGGCTATCTGACGCTCGACCGGCAAAGCCGCACGCTGTCGGGCGGCGAGGTGCAGCGGATCAACCTGACCACGGCGCTCGGCACATCGTTGACCAAAACCTTGTTCGTGCTCGACGAGCCGAGCATCGGCCTGCATCCGCGCGATCTGAACCGGATCGTCGAGGCGATGCATCGGCTGCGCGACGCGGGCAATACGCTGGTGGTGGTCGAACACGATCCCTCGGTGATGCTCGCGGCGGATCGTCTGATCGACATGGGTCCGGGGCCAGGCGAACGCGGCGGCTCGATCATATACGACGGTGCGCCTGACGCGATTCGCTCATCCGGCACGCTGACAGGTGAGTACCTCGGCGGACGCCGGCATGTAGCGGACGCGGCGCACTGGTCGCAACGTCCGGTCGATGACAGCACGCCGCGCATCGTGCTCGAAGGCGCAACCGAACACAATCTGCGCGACGTCACGGTCGAGATTCCGCTGCAGCGGCTTGTCTGCGTGACAGGTGTGTCGGGCTCCGGCAAGTCCACCTTGCTGCAGGATGTTTTGTATCCCGCGATGGCACGTCACTTCGGTCTCGCCACCGAATCGCCGGGCTCATTCAGGAGCCTTAGCGGCGCCGACCAGGTCACGGACGTCGTATTTGTCGACCAGTCGCCGATCGGCAAGACCGCGCGCTCGAATCCGGCCAGTTACGTGGGTGCTTTCGACGAAATCCGCAAGCTCTTCGCCAAGGCGCCGCTCGCTCAGCAACGCGGTTATGGCCCCGGCATGTTCAGCTTTAACTCCGGCGACGGGCGCTGCCCGACCTGCGGCGGCTCGGGCTTCGAGCACATCGAAATGCAGTTCCTGAGCGACGTCTACCTGCGCTGCCCGGATTGCGACGGGCGCCGCTATCGCGCGGAGCTGCTCGAAGTCAAAATCGAGCGCGGTGAGCCGGCGCGTGCGTTGAGCATTGCCGACGTTCTGGAGCTGACGGTGAGCGAAGCCACCGCTTACTTCGCCAAGGATGCCGAAGTATTGCGTGTGCTGCAGCCAATCGTCGACGTGGGTCTCGAATACGTCAAGCTTGGCCAGCCGGTGCCCACGCTATCCGGTGGTGAAGCGCAGCGGCTCAAGCTCGCCGGCTTCCTCGCGGAATCGGCGCAGGCGCGCACCGCGCGCAGCGCGAAGCAGCCGGTCGCTAAACGCCTGTTCATGTTCGACGAGCCGACCACCGGCCTGCATTTCGACGACATCGCCAAACTGATGCAGGCGTTCGGCAAGCTGTTGACGAGCGGCCATTCGCTGATCGTGATCGAACACAATCTCGACGTGATCCGTGCGGCCGACTGGTTGATCGATCTCGGTCCCGAAGGCGGAGACGGCGGCGGCAGGGTGCTGTGCGCGGGCACGCCGGAGGACGTCAAGCTTTGTCCGGAATCGCATACCGGTGAGGCATTGCTGCAATACGACCGTGCCATGGATGCGGCGGCCGAACCGGAATCGCAGGGTGTGCCGCTGCAAAAAGCGTTGAGCGCGGCGCGTGCGCGGCGGGCGATTGAAGGCGAGGACGTGGTGCGCATCGCCAATGCGCGCGAGCACAACCTGAAATCGCTGGATGTGGATATTCCGCACGGCAAATTCAACGTGATTACCGGTGTCTCCGGGTCGGGCAAGTCCACGCTTGCCTTCGACATTCTGTTCCACGAAGGGCAGCGCCGTTACCTCGAATCGCTCAACGCGTACGCACGGTCCATCGTGCAGCCTGCCGGTCGGCCCGAGGTCGACGCGGTGTACGGCATTCCGCCCACCGTCGCGATCGAGCAGCGTTTGTCGCGCGGCGGTCGCAAGAGTACCGTGGCGACCACGTCCGAAGTGTGGCACTTCCTGCGCCTGCTGTATGTGAAGCTCGGTCTGCAGCATTGCATCCACGACGGCACGCCCGTCACGTCGCAAAGCGTCGAATCGATTGCGGCGCAATTGCTGCGCGATCACAAAGGGCAGCACGTCGGTTTCCTCGCGCCGCTGGTCGTGAACCGCAAGGGTGTCTACACCGATCTCGCCAAGTGGGCGAAAGCGCGCGGCAATACGCATCTGCGTGTGGACGGTGAGTTCGTGCCGGTGGACCCGTGGCCGAAGCTGGATCGTTTCCGCGAGCACACCATCGAGTTGCCGGTAACCGACCTCGTCGTGTCGCCGGATAAGGAAGTGGAACTGCGCCAGGCGCTCGATCAGACGCTGGAAATCGGCAAGGGCGTCATGCATCTGCTGGCGCCGCTCGACGGTTTGCACGACGCGATCAGCGGCGGCCGTCCCACGGCGAAACTTGGCACGGTGAAGGTACTGTCCACCAAGCGCGCCTGTCCGGTATGCGGCACGAGCTATCCCGAGCTTGATCCGCGCATGTTCTCGTACAACAGTAAGCATGGTTGGTGCACGACATGCGTCGGCACGGGCCTCGCGCTGACGCGTGAACAACGCGCGGCGTACGACGACACGGTGATCGTCGACGACAACCGCGGCCGCGAGCAGAGCTTGCCTTCTGAGGAGCAGGAACCGGAAGGTCTCGTCGACGAGCCGTGTGCGGATTGCGCCGGCACGCGTCTGAACCCAACTGCGCGCGCAGTCACGTTCGGCGAGCAGGCCATCGTCGACGTCGCGCAATGGACGGTGTCCGATACGCGTGCGTGGATCGACACGCTGGAGATGAGCGGTCGGGACGCGGAAATCGCGCGCGACGTGGTCAGCGAAATCGGCAGCCGCCTGCAGTTTCTGGAAGAAGTTGGGCTCGGTTATCTGAGTCTCGATCGCGCGGCGCCGAGCCTGTCGGGCGGCGAGGCGCAGCGCATCCGGCTCGCCGCGCAACTGGGCAGCAACCTGCAAGGCGTGTGCTATGTGCTCGACGAACCGACCATCGGCCTGCATCCGCGCGACAACCAGATTCTGCTTAACGCCTTGCGCAAGCTGGGCGAAAAGGGCAATACGCTGGTGGTGGTCGAGCATGACGAGGACACGATTCGGCGTGCCGATCACATCATCGATATTGGGCCGGGTGCGGGCAAGCGCGGCGGCACGCTGGTCGCACAGGGCAGCGTGGCCGATCTGTCGGCGCAACCCGATTCGCTGACCGGACAGTTCCTCGCCAATCCGATCGTGCATCCGCTGCAGCCGCGCCGCGAGGTGGTCGCGCCGACCAAGCGCATCGCCGCGGTGCCGGAGAATTGGCTGACGGTGCACGGCGGCAAGCTGCACAACTTGCAGAACGTCACCGTCGGCATTCCGCTTTCACGGTTGGTAGCGGTGACGGGCGTGAGCGGTTCGGGCAAATCGACGCTCGCGCGCGACGTGCTGATGGCCAATCTGCTGGATGCGGTGGGGCGCTCGGTGCTGTCGTCGCCGGCTACGCGGCGTGCGCGCGCGGCGGCCGAGACCCAGCCGGCGGCGAACCGGCGCTCGAGCGTGTTGGCGCGCACGGCGCCGCGTGCGCCGCTGAACGTCACGCATACCTGGCAAGGGTGCGATGCGATCACCGGCTGGGAAACCATCGACCGTGTGCTCGAAGTCGATCAGACGCCGATCGGCAAAACGCCGCGCTCGTGTCCGGCGACCTACATCGGCGTGTGGGATGCGATCCGTAAGCTGTTCGCCGGCACGCTCGAAGCGCGTGCGCGTGGCTATACGGCATCGCGTTTCTCGTTCAACACCGGCGAAGGACGTTGCCCTGCTTGCGAAGGGCAGGGCGTGCGCACCATCGGCATGAGTTTTCTGCCCGACGTGAAGGTTCCGTGCGACGTCTGTCACGGGCAGCGCTTCAACCCCGAGACGCTGGCAGTGACGTGGCGCGGCAAGAATATCGGCGACGTGCTGACCATGGAAATCGACGAAGCCGTCGAGTTCTTTGCGCCGATCTCGAATATCGCGCATCCATTGCAATTGATGAAGGATGTCGGGCTCGGTTATTTGACGCTCGGCCAACCGTCCCCAACATTGTCGGGCGGCGAAGCGCAGCGTATCAAGCTCGTCACCGAGCTAAGCAAGGTGCGTGACGACATCACGCGTCGTGGTCAGAAGCCACCGCACACGCTGTACGTGCTGGACGAACCGACTGTCGGCTTGCATATGGCCGACGTCGCGAAGCTGATTCGCGTGCTACATCGTCTCGCGGATGGTGGTCATAGCGTCGTTGTCATTGAACACGATCTCGACGTGATTGCCGAGGCGGATTGGATCATTGATCTTGGTCCGGAAGGTGGTGTGGGTGGCGGCACGATTGTCGCTGCTACGGATCCCGAAGGATTGTCCCGTGTTGCCGCAAGTCACACCGGTGCGGCCTTGCGTCCCGTGCTCGCGCGTACGCGGAACGATACCGCAGTCGTCGTGAGCGAGGGAACCAACGGTTAAGGCAGCGGAGCGGCGCAATCGGTTTTGCGCCGCTCCGGTTTGCTCGCCCGGTCTGGAGAGCCGCACATACATAGCGGCTCACGCGTAAACCAACTGGCCACTGGCGGCCCATGAACGCGTATTGTCGATACGCCGGGTATGCCCGAGTCGGGCATTATCGTTATCGTCGGCGATATGTAATTTTTGGAATGATTTTGTAATTATATAAATGGCGTAATTGAAATGTGTATTTAGAGTGTCGTAAATACCGCTAAAAAAAATTTGGAAACGGTGTTTTTCTTCTGCTATCTTCCCGGCCTTAACGCAGGCCTCTGGTCGGCGCTTGAAACGTACATTGGATGACCTGTTCGGGATTCGTTGAGGTTGCCGCACATCCTCGCGCAACGCCCACCCAGCAGGCCTTTGCGCTACGTATCACCAGCGGCCCGTCAGCAGTTCATGGCGTGTCACGGAAGCCTGTAATAGCGGCGTCATCCCAATTAGCGAGCCGCGCATGACTCGCTTGCATCTGTTCGACGCACGCTTATTCTTTTAAAGCGACGCGAATACGGCATTAGTTAGAGTGTTCTCTCTAAACTTAGTATGCTCCCATCAAAAAAAGTTTGACCCCGCATTTTTTGTCCTGCTATTGTTGCCTCCCATGAAATGCAGGTGACAAACGCGCAAAAAGTTCGGGAGCTGCAGCGCGCTTCGATCAAATTGTCTTCAGCATATTCATGCCAGACGGAAATGAGCGAGTCGAAATTAATCTATTAGTACTTCTACTTAGATGAACGTTCGATTGCTCTGAAATACCGTCGCGGCGTCTCACAGCCATGCCCGTGCCATTGCAGCTGGGTTGGGCCTCACAGCATAAATTTTGGACTACAAATCAAAGACCTGGGCAATGGATGCGATTGTCTGAAGTGAACGTTGTTTGCCGTATGTAAGCGCACTGCAGTTACAGAAATGGACGGTTCACGCCGGAGGAGTAAAGGTGGGTACGAAAGTCGAAGGGCAATTTCCGGCAGCAACGGCCCGTATGGAGAGGCCAGGACGCCCGCGTGAGTTTGGGCGCAAGCAGCAAAACCCAGTACGCCGCTTCGGCGGTATCGCAGTTGTTTTGCTCCTGCACATCGTGCTGATTTATGCACTCATCAATGGCCTTGCCACCAAGGTCGTGCAGGTCATCCAGCATCCAATCGAAACCAAGATCATCGAGCCGGTGAAGCCGCCTCCGCCACCGCCTTTGCCTACCGTGCAATTGCCGCCGCCGAAATTCGCACCGCCGCCGCCGCCGTTCGTGCCGCCGCCGGAAGTGCAGGTGCAAGCACCGCCCCAGCCGACCATCACGCACCAGGCCGCACCGGTCGTATCAGCACCCGCCGTCGCGCCCGCACCGCCGGCGCCTCCTGCGCCGAGCAAGCCCGTGAGCGCTGAAGTAGGGGTTGTGTGTCCGAACTCGGATCAGGTTCGTTCGTCGATTCGCTACCCGAAGGAAGCGCAGGAGAACAACGTGACGGGTGATGTGTTGATTGAATTTGTAGTCGACCCGCAAGGCCATATTACGAATGAGCGTGTTGCCAAGTCGGCGGACGATTCCTCACTGGATCGCGCAGCCTTCAACGCGGTCAAGCAGTTCACGTGCGTTTCCCAAGGCCAGGCTGTCCGTGTGCAAGTTCCGTTCTCGTTTAACCTGAACTGAAACCCACGGCTGTTCGGTACCGGTAGCGATTTATCAGTCTTGGTTTAGAAGTTGTACTAATGAACTTGGAGCAGGCATGAAGAAGCGTACTCTCGCCGCATTGGCGGCAACCATGTTGTTCGCCGTAACCACGGTGGATACCTTTGTGGCACCGCAAATGGCCCACGCGCAAGCGAGCGACGCGAGCGCGTCGGCTGCCGCCACTGCCACCACCACCGCCGCACCGCAAACAGCCGCCCCGGCAGCTGACGAAGCAACGCCGCCGCCGGCGCCGGCCACGTCTGAAACCGTCAATAACCCGTACGGTCTCGGCGCGCTCTGGAAGAACGGTGACTTCGTTGCACGCTTCGTGCTGATTCTGCTGGTGCTCATGTCGATGGGTAGCTGGTACATCATGATCACCAAGTTCTTCGAGCAGTTCCGTGCGAACCGTCGTGCGAAGAGCGCTGACGAACAGCTGTGGACCGCGCCGTCGCTCGTCGAAGGCACGAAGCTGCTCGACGAAGCATCGCCGTTCCGCTTCATCGCCGAAACGGCCATCGAGGCAGGCGAGCATCACGACGAAGCACTGCTCGAGGCTGTCGACCGCAACACATGGATCGATACGTCGGTCGAGCGTGCGATCACCAACGTGTCGAACCGTCTGCAAGACGGCCTGGCTTTCCTCGGTACGGTTGGCTCGACGGCGCCGTTCGTCGGTCTGTTCGGTACGGTGTGGGGGATTTATCACGCGCTGACGGCAATCGGTATCGCCGGCCAGGCTTCGATCGACAAGGTCGCAGGCCCGGTGGGTGAAGCGCTGATCATGACCGCGATCGGTCTCGCCGTGGCCGTGCCAGCTGTGCTTGGCTACAACTTCCTGGTTCGCCGCAACAAGTCGGTGATGGAGCGTGTTCGTGCGTTCGGCGCACAACTGCACACTGTCCTGCTCGCCGGCAGCCGGCGCTCGGCACGCGCTTCGGCTCGTGAAGCATCGCTGGTCCAATAAGCGGAGTCTGTCATGGCTATGAGCGTTGGGCAGGATGATAACGACGAGGTCATCTCCAGTATCAACACCACGCCGCTTGTCGATGTGATGCTGGTTCTGCTGATCATCTTTCTGATCACGATTCCGGTGGTGACGCATACGGTGCCGGTGCAACTGCCGAAGGAGACGATCCAGCCGCTGCAGACCACGCCCAAAAGTATCGTCATTGCGGTCAACCACGACGGCGATTTCTTCTGGAACGAGAAGCAGGTGGATGGGCCTACGCTGCTGACACGGCTGAAAACCGTGTCGGTCATGACGCCGCAACCGGAAGTGCACGTTCGTGGCGACCAGAGCGCGCGTTATGAGTTTATCGGCCGGGTCATTACCGCGTGCGAGCGCGCCGGTATCGCCAAGGTTTCGTTTATTACTGAGCCGCCCGCGCGCGGGGGCTAGCTTTGCATGGGACCAGAGTAAGCGCTAAAGCGCCAACTCTGGTCGACAGCTTTGCATGGGATCGGACTAGGTGCTAAAGCACCAAGTCCGATCGACAGCGTTGCATGGGACCAGAGTAAGCGCTAAAGCGCTAACTCTGGTCGACAGGAGGTGATCATGGGAATGAACGTATCTTCGGGCGGTGGCAGTTCCGAACCGGATGTGATGGTCGATATCAACACCACGCCGCTGATCGACGTGATGCTGGTGTTGCTGATCATGTTGATCATCACGATTCCGATCCAGACGCATGCCATCAAGATGAATTTGCCGATCGGCAATCCGCCGCCGCCGATCACGCAGCCGGAAGTGGTGCAGATCGATATCGACTTCGACGGCACCACGACCTGGAACGGTCAACCGGTGCCGAACCGCGCAGCGCTCGAGTCCAGGCTCGCGCAGGTGGCGGCCGAACCGGTTCAGGCGGAAATTCATCTGCGGCCTAACAAATTGGTGCCGTACAAGGATGTCGCCGCGGTGATGGCGTCCGCGCAACGACTGGGCGCGACGAAAATCGGCCTGATCGGCAACGAGCAGTACATGCAATAGGGAAGTGGAATGCTAACGATCCATCAACGGTTCAAGCGCGCCGTCATTGCGGCCGCTATCGGAGGGCTGTCGGCGCTCGTCGTGCTGCCGGTCACGTCTCATGCCGCCGACACTTTGCGGCCGGATGTGGCGAAGCCGCTGAACGCCGCGCAGGATCTGTATCGCGCGCACAAGTACAAGGACGCGTTGACGAAGATCGATCAGGCCGACGCCGTGCCGGGAAAAACGCCCTATGAAAGCTACATGATTCAGGAGATGCGCGGCGCCGCGGCAGCGGCAGCCGGCGAATCCGGTGTGGCTGCGCAGGCCTATGAAACCTTGCTGGGTTCAGGACGCCTGACCGGTGCTGACGAGCAGCGCACCACCGCAGCGCTCGCAGGCATCTACTTCCAGCAGAAAAACTACGCACAATCTGCGAAGGTCGCGCAACGCTATCTGAAGTCGGGCGGCAGCGATCCCGACATGCGCACGTTGCTTGTTCAGTCTTACTACCTGTCAAACGATTGCGCCAGTGTTGTGAGCCTGCTCAAACCGGGCATCGATGCGCAAGTGCGCGCCGGTCATGCGCCCGACGAGTCGCAACTGCAATTGCTCGGCACCTGCGCGCAACGCGTGAAAGATGATGCGACGTACCGCAGCACGCTCGAAAAGCTGGTTGCCTATCATCCGAAGCAGTCTTACTGGGATGATCTGTTCAACGCGATTCGCAGCAAGCCCGGCTACTCGTCCGCGCTGGATATCGACACCTTCCGTCTGCGCCGTGCGACCGGTTCGCTCAGTACGGCCGACGACTACATGGAAATGACGCAACTCGCGATCGTGGCCGGCACCACGGCCGAAGGCAAGCAGGTTATCGATCAAGGCTTTGCGTCAGGCGTTCTGGGCCACGATGCGCAGGCCGATCGCGAGAAGCGGCTGCAGGCACTCGCCGCGAAGCGGGCGCAAGCGCCGGCCGATCCCGCAAACCCCGTCGCGCCGGTCGACGTCGCCTTCAACGAGGTCTTCGCCGGGCAGGCCAAGCAAGGTCTCACGGCAATGGACGCTGCGATCGCGAAGGGCGGAATCGATCATCCGGACCAGGCACAACTGCATCTCGGCGAGGCGTACTACATGGCGGGCGATAAAGCGCGTGCAGTGCAAACCTTCCGCGCAGTGAAGGGTACCGATGGTTCAGCCGACCTCGCCCGTTTGTGGGTGCTGGTGGCGTCGAAGTAGCGGCATCCTGGCCCCGATATGTTTTTTCCTGCGAAGTGCCTCCGAGGTATCCGTGCATCGAGCCGGGAGGCACATTCTCGCCATATGGGACACATGCCGTCGCGAATAGACGGGGGGGGGTTGTGTGCGCAACCATCGCCCGGTTTGCGGCGAGTATGAAAGTGTCCCGGCGATCGCCTTGATGGAGTCACTTACGGCGGCAACTAACCAGGCATATCGCGCATGTCTTAGGGAGGATGTTGCAATCAACGAAACATAGTTTCGTTTCATCAAACTAATTTTGACTACGGGATTCTGTCTTGCTATGGTTTTGCCACTCGATAACAAGGCACAGGTCGCAGTTTCTATAGGAAGCAAAATCCGCGCGCTTCGCCAACGGCTCAAGCGCACGCTGGATGAAGTGGCAACCACGGCGGGAATTTCCAAGCCCTTTTTGTCGCAGGTGGAACGAGGTCACGCAACACCGTCGATTACATCGCTAGTTGGTATTGCTCGGGCTTTAGGTGTAACGGTGCAGTACTTCGTCGATACACCAACTGAAGACAGGTCGGTGCAAAGAGGCAAAGAGCTGAAGTACTTCGGCTTCGACGGAACCGCGAATCTTTTTGGACGGCTGACGAATCTGTCGGTTGGCAGCAAGCTGGAAGTGATTCTCGTCAGGATGCCGGTTGGGCAGAACCCGTCGGAAGTCACGACGCATGCAGGGGAAGAGTTCTTGTATGTGATGAGCGGTCAGATATCGCTCACGTTAGAAGGTACAACGTTCGTATTGCAGGCCGGTGACACCGCGCACTACGAGTCCACTGTGCCGCACGCCTGGTGCAATACTGCTCGCGAAGAAGCGGTGGTCGTCTGGGTGGGCACGCCAAGATTGTTCTAGATGTCTTTGCTTCATGCTTTCGTCGAAAGCGGTCAAGCTGTATTTGTAAGCATTACTTAAGGTTGAATCGGGAATAAGTCCGATTGGGAGCGTGTTGCCCCAATAGCCAGAGCCCGAAGTAGTAGAAGTGAAAACAATTAGAAAGCGCTGCGCATTTCGTTTGTAATAAATAAGTAGTCCGATATTGAAGTATCTGAAGTGTCCCGTCTTCCTGTCTGTATTTGCAAACTGGTGAGCTGTTGACCGGTTTGCCGGGCAATGGAAGGACGGGGCAGCTTTGACGGAGCGCGGCGCAAGATCGCCGTATATCGAGTGGGGAGGTTCACAAGACCTCTCTTCACACACACAGCTGTGGCCTTAATTGACGAGCGGGAAGGGGAAAATGAAACAAAGGGCATTGGCGTTGGCCATCAAAAGAATAATCTGGGCTGAACTGGCATTGTCGGCCGTAATCGCCGTACCGGCGTTTGCACAAAGCCAGCCGGCCACCACCGGAACCGCGGCAGGCGCGACGACGGAGAGCACGCCGGCAGCGGCTGCAACTCCGGCATCGGGCACCGCCGCGACACCGTCCGCGGACAACACGACCGCGACGCCGGCTGGCAAAGGCGTTCAGCAACTGAAGAAATTCGAAGTGACCGGGTCGCTGATTCGCAGCTCGGACAAGGTCGGCTTTAATCAGGTTCAGACGGTTACGCAGAAAGACATTCAGAATAGCGGTGCAACGACCGTCTCTGATTTTCTGCGCGACACTTCGGCTAACTCGGCGAATAGCTGGAGCGAAGGCCAGTCCGGCAACTTCGCCGCAGGCGCCGCGGGCATCGCCCTGCGCGGCCTCAGCGAAAAGTACACGCTGGTGCTGGTGGATGGACAGCGCGTTGCGCCGTTCGCGTTCTTCTCGAACAGCGTCGACTCCTTCTTCGACCTGAACACGCTGCCGTTGAACTCCATCGACCGCATCGAAATCGTGAAGACGGGCGCCGTGTCGCAATACGGCTCGGATGCGATCGCAGGCGTGGTCAACATCATCACGAAGCACGACTTTCAGGGCTTGCAACTCGACGGGAGCTACGGCAGCGCCATCAATGGCGGCGGCGGCGCCGGCACGACCAAGTTCGGCGCGCTTGGCGGCTTCGGCGATCTCAACTCTGATCGCTTCAACGTGACGGCTGCTGCGAGCTACTACAAGTCGAACGGCTTCACGCTCGCAGACCGCGACTCGACGCGCAATCAGGACTTCACCAATCAACCGGGCGGCCTTTCGTTGCTCGCGCCGTCGTACTGGAATATGCCCGACGGCAGTGTGCAGGCGTTGAGCGGCTGTCCGTCCGGCGGTTCGGTGCGCCCCGCAGCCACCAACTCGCTGACTGCCGGCAAGGCGGGCACGGTCTGCGCATTCAATACCGCAGAAGACACGTCGATCGCGCCGATGACCGAGCGTCTCAATGCAAAGATTCACGCTGACTTCAAGATCAACGATACGACCACGGCATTCGGCGACTTCCTGATCAGCAGAAACACGACCACCACCAACGATGGTCTGTGGGGCAACGTAGTCGGCAACCCGCAGAATCCCACGCTGGTGTTGAACCCGCAGACGAAGCTGCTTACCCCGTTTAGCACTGTTGTGCCGGCGACCAACCCGTACAATCCGTTCGGGGTCGGCACAGCGCTCACGTATGCTTTCCCGAACGCGGTCGCGGAAAAGACGGATGCCACGTACTGGCGCGCATCGACGGGTGTCAAGGGTTCGTTCAACCTGCCGAACGGTGAATGGGATTGGGCGACGTCGGTCAGCCACTCGCAAAGCACGGTCGCGAACACCTACACGAACCAGCTGAACTCCGCCGCACTGGCCAACATTTACCAGAACGGTACGCTGAATTTCGCGAATCCGTCGGCTACGCCCAATGCGTTCAACGGGCTGTACCAGGATGCGGACAACCTGGGTGTCTCGAAGCTCGATACGGTTGACGCGACGTTGTCGACGCCGGAGTTGTTCCACCTGCCGGCGGGCGACGTAGGTCTTGGGTTCGGTGCGCAGTTCACGCACCAGAGCGAAGTGCTCACGCCGGGTGCGGCATTCCTGTCGGGCCAGGTCATCAATCCGAATCTCCAGACGGTGAACGGTCAGCGCAATGTGGCGGCCGTGTATTACCAGGTGGACATTCCGATTGTGCGCAACCTGACATTCAGTCAGTCAGGTCGTTACGACCACTACAGCGATGTGGGTGGTGCGTTCTCGCCGCGCTTTGCGTTGCGCTATCAGCCGGTTCAGGCGCTGACGATGTACACGTCGTATGACCGCGGTTTCCGCGCGCCGACGTTCGTCGAAAACAGCAAATCGCAAACGCTCGGGATCCAGGTTGATCCGAACACGGGTCTGAACTACACCTCGATCACAGAGGGTAATCCGAACCTGGCGCCGGAGCACACGCGCAACTTCAACATCGGCTTCCAGTTGTCACCGACCCGTACGACCGATGTCGGCCTTGACTGGTACAAGATTCGCGTCGACAACGTGATCGGCCAGGGTTCGCCTTCGCAGGTTGTTACCGATCCGACAACGGGTGACGTGCTGTACAAGGTCATTCCGTATCAGAACCTCGGCTACCTCGACACGAACGGCTTCGAAGGCACGTTCCGTCAGGCGCTGCCGACGACGACCGCCGGTACGTTCACCTTGTCGACTGACTGGGCGTATGTGAACAGCTTCAAGATCGGCTTCCTGGGCGGAGCACCGGTGAACGGCGCGGGTAATAACTTCACCCTCACGCAACCGTTCGGCGGCAGCTTCCCGCGCTGGAAGGGCAACACCACCCTGGACTGGACGTACCACAAGTTCGACGCAGCATTGACGTGGCAGTTCACGGGTCCGTACGCGCAGAATCTGAATCCGGCCGCGTCGAGCAGGGTGGGATCGTACAGCCAGTTCAACCTGATGATGACGTACACGGGCTTCAAGCACTGGACGATTTACGGCGGTATCGACAACATCTTCAACCGCACGCCGCCGTACGATCCGATCTTTGCAAATGGCACGTTGGATCAGAACGGGTACGATCAGTCGATCTATACCTACATTGGCCGTTTCGCGCAAATCGGCGCAACGTACAAGTTCTGAGGTCGCTGTAGTTGATCTGATGGAAGCACCGCTCCGGTTCCGTTCGTGCAAGGAACCGGAGCGGTGTGCTTTAAGCGGCGACTCATCGTAAGGCGGCGCAGTCTGCCTGTCGTCGCAATGGACCAGCGTGCACCGGTAAAGCCAACAGGTTGTACTCGTGCCGCAGGACGAATCGCGCGCAGGTCACGAGCCGGTGCGCACTGTATGGGCTGATGAAAAGAATGATGAATTCCGGACTGTTGCGCCTGCACGACGCGATTGGATGTTTGCTCGGCGCAGTGCGCCGCGCCGCGAGCATCTCGTTCGTCATTGCCGCTGCGCCTGGCCTACTAGCGGTATGCGGAGCGATGCCGACGGCGGCGCAGGCAAAACCGTCGATTTCACAGTACGACCAACCGAAATATCCCGCCGATTTCACGCACTTCGACTACGCGAATCCCGACGCGCCCGCGAGCGGCTCGCTCAGTTTCGAAAACTATAGCGAACTGCAGACTTACGATTCGCTCAATCCGTTCCTCGTGCGTGGCGCGCCCGCGCCCGACATCCAGAATCTGATGTTCGATACGCTGATGCAGCGTAGCTGGGACGAACTGGCCTCCGAATATCCGCTGATCGCCGACGATGTCGAAGTCGCATCGGATCTGACGTCAGCGACATTCCATATCAATCCCGCCGCACGCTTTTCGAACGGCGATCCGATTACGGCCGCCGACGTCAAATATTCGTACGACACGTTGACGAGTCCGCAGGCTTCGCCGCTTTTCAACGCGCAGTTCTCGATCATCAAAAGCGCGACGGTAATCGACAAGAGCACGATCCGCTTCGATTTCAAGCATGCCGAACGCGATGCGCCATTGATTGCCGGCGACCTGCCGATTTTCTCGCCGAAGTGGGGGATGCAACCCGATGGCAAGCGTCTGCCATTCGACCAGATCTCTTCCATGCCGCCGATCAGTAGCGGCGCCTATCTGATCGAGAGCCGCAAAAACGACAAGCAGATCACGTATCGTCGCAACCCTGACTACTGGGCGGCGAATCTGCCTTCGCGACGTGGCATGTTCCGTTTCGAGCGCATTACGTTCAACCTGTACCGTGACCATTACACGCAGCTCGAAGCCTTCAAGGCGGGCGACGCGGACGTCATCGTCGAATACAGCGCGACGCAGTGGGCGCGCAAATATGTCGGCAAGAACTTCGACAACGGACTGCTGAAGAAGGGCGAATTCGCCGACGGTCCCGCGCAGATGCAGGGCATGCTGATGAATATGCGCAAACCGATGTTTCAGGATCCGCGCGTGCGTCATGCCCTGACGCTGGCACTCGACTACGACTGGATGAACCGGATGATGTTCTACGGTCAATACCGGCGTACGAACAGCTATTTCGAGGCCAGTCCGTTCGGTGCGACCGGCATGCCGGGCGAGAAGGAACTGGCGTTGCTCGAACCATTGCGTGGCAGCGTGCCGCCTGAAGTGTTCGGCCCGATGCTCAAACAACCCGACACGATTCCGCCGAATTCCCTGCGCGGCAATTTGCGCGTTGCGCGCGATCTGCTGGCGCAAGCTGGTTGGCACTATCGCGACGGCGCATTGCGCGACGCCAACGGTACGCCGATGACGATCGAGATCATGGACGATCAGCCGGGCATGGATCGTCTGATCCTGCCGTATATGCAGGCGCTCGACACGCTCGGCATTCAGGCCCACATGCGCGAAATCGACAGCGCGTTGTACGAGAAACGTCTGGATAATTTCGAGTACGACATGACTACCTTCATCTATCCGCCGGTCACGATTCCAGGCGCCGAACTGACGCGCCGCTTCGGCAGTGCAGCTGCGTCCGAAGTGGGCTCCGAAAACTATACGGGAATCCGCTCGAAGGCGGTCGATTCGCTGATTCACTCCGCGCTCACCGCCACCAATCTCGACGATCTGGAAGCGGCGACCCGTGCGCTAGATCGCGTGCTGATCTATTCGTTTTATCTTGTGCCCGAGTACTACGCGCCGGGCGCGCGCATCGGCTACAAGACCACTATCGGCTTTCCGAAGATCGTGCCGAACTCCTATCTGTACGAAGACTGGGTCATCGACTACTGGTACGTGAAAGCGCCGGGCGCGCCAGCGACACAGAAACTCCAGGCCGCGCGATCCGCGAGTTCAACCGCGGCCACGGCCCACTGAGGAACACCATGCTCGCCTACATTCTCAGACGATTGCTGTTGATGGTGCCGACGCTGCTCGGCGTAGTCACGCTGACTTTTGTCGTCACGCAGTTCGTACCGGGTGGGCCGGTCGAACAGGTGATGACGCAACTCCGCCACGGCGCTGGCCGTGGCGGAGAGGCGGGGTCGGGTGGCGGCGGCTATCACGGCAGCCAGGGTGTCGATCCGCAGCAGTTGGAGCAGATCAAGAAGCAATTCGGCTTCGACAAGCCGCCGCTCGAGCGCTATGTCCTGATGCTCAAGCGCTATGCGACCTTCGATCTCGGCCAGTCCTACTATCAGCATGACAGCGTGTGGGACGTCATCAAATCGAAGCTACCCGTGTCGATCACGCTCGGCTTATGGACGGTGATGCTCACGTATCTGATATCGGTGCCGTTAGGCATTGCGAAAGCGGTGCGCAACGGCTCGCGCTTCGATACCGTGACCAGTGTGCTGGTGCTTGCCGGTTACGCGATTCCGGGCTTCGTGCTGGGCGTGCTGTTGCTGATGCTGTTCGGCGGCGGCACCTTCTGGCAGGTGTTTCCGATGCGTGGCCTTACCTCGGACAACTTCAACGACCTCAGTGCCTTCGGCAAGCTGCTCGACTATTTGTGGCACATCGTATTGCCGGTCACGGCTTCAGTAGTGGGCAACTTCGCGATCGTCACGATCCTGACCAAGAACACCTTCCTCGAGGAGATAGGACGTCAATACGTATTGACTGCACGTGCTAAAGGAGCACCGGAGCGCGACGTGCTGTGGAAACACGTGCTGCGCAATGCCGCGATTCCGTTGCTGACCGGTTTGCCGGCAGCCTTCGTCGGCGCCTTCCTGAACGGCAATCTGTTGATCGAAACCCTGTTCTCGCTCGACGGCATGGGCCAACTTTCGTATGACTCGGTGATTCGCCGTGACTATCCGGTCGTGCTCGGTTCGCTATTTCTGTTCACGCTGATCGCCCTCGTAACCAAACTCATTGCTGACGTCTGCTATGTCCTCGTCGACCCCCGCATCCAATTCAACCGCCTGGACCGCTGATCAGTCCGGCGCGGCGCACGTGGCGTCGCCGTCTCCCTGGCGGCGTACGTGGCTGCGCTTCAAGCGGCAGAGGCTCGGTTACTGGAGCCTCGTGATCTTCGTGTCGCTGTTCGTCATCAGCCTGTTCGGCGAGGTGCTGTCCAACGATCGTCCGTTGATTGTCCGCTATGACGGGCACTATTACTTTCCTATCGTCAAAGACTATTCGGAGAAGATTTTCGGCGGCGATTTTCCGGCGCGTGCGAATTATCTCGATCCGTATATCCGTTCGCGACTCGAATCGAATGGCAACTTCGCGATCTATCCGCCGAATCATTTCCATTACGACACGATCGACTACTTCGCCGCCCATCCATATCCGGCGCCGCCCACCCGAAGCAACTGGCTCGGCACGGATCAGTACGGCCGCGATGTGCTTGCGCGGCTGCTGTACGGTTTCCGGCTCTCGGTGTTGATGGCGCTCGCGCTCACGGTGTCCGGCGTTCTGATCGGCGTATTGACCGGCGCGGTGCAGGGCTTCTACGGCGGCCGCACCGATCTGATCGGCCAGCGTCTGATCGAGATATGGAGTTCGATGCCTGACCTGTACCTGCTGATCATCTTCGCGTCGATCTTCGAGCCCACGCTATGGCTGCTCTTTATTCTTCTCTCGATGTTCGGCTGGCTCGTGCTCTCAGACTATGTGCGCGCGGAGTTTTTGCGCAACCGTTCACTGGACTACGTGAGGGCGGCACGCACCATGGGTCTCTCGAACTGGCAGATCATGTGGCGCCATGTGCTGCCGAATAGCCTGACGCCGGTGATTACCTTTCTACCGTTTCGCATGAGCGCGGCGATTCTGTCGCTGACCAGTCTCGACTTCCTTGGGTTGGGTGTGCCGCCGCCTACGCCGAGCCTCGGCGAACTGCTTCAGGAAGGCAAAAACAACCTCGACGCCTGGTGGATTTCGGTTTCGGCTTTCGCCGCGCTGGTGATCACGCTCCTGCTGTTGACCTTCATGGGCGACGCATTACGCAATGCGCTCGATACGCGCAAACGCGGTTCGGCCTTCGGCGGAGGCCCGCGATGAGCGACGTCAAACCAAACCGGCCGTTGCTGGAAATCGACCGCTTCTCCGTACGTTTCGGCGACAAGATCGCCGTGCATGAACTCAGCCTCTCGATCGCGCGCGGAGAGCGCGTCGCCCTGGTCGGCGAATCGGGCTCCGGCAAGAGCGTCACTGCATTGTCGATTCTGCGTCTTGTCGAGCATGCTGATCTCAGCGGCCGCATGCTGCTCGACGGTGAAGATCTGCTGCAGAAGACCGAGCAGCAAATGCGCGGTCTGCGCGGTGCCGACGTGGCGATGGTGTTTCAGGAGCCGATGACGGCGCTCAATCCGCTCTTCACGATCGGCAAGCAGATCGCCGAAAGTTTGCGCCTGCACGAAGGCTTGCGGCCGAACGCGGCGCGCAAGCGCGGCATCGAGTTGCTCAGGCGCACGGGCATTCCCGAGCCGGAACGGCGCATCGACAGTTTTCCGCATCAACTGTCCGGCGGCCAGCGGCAGCGCGCGATGATCGCCATGGCGCTGGCGTGCCGGCCACGTCTGCTGCTTGCGGACGAACCGACCACCGCGCTCGACGTCACCGTGCGTCAGCAGATCGTCGATCTGTTGATCGCGTTGCAGGAACAGGAAGCGGCCGAGCGTGGCATGGCCGTGCTGCTGATTACGCATGACCTGAATCTGGTGAAGCGTTTCGCGCAGCGCGTCGCGGTGATGGAAAAGGGTGTACTGGTCGAAACCAATACGACTGAAGCGTTGTTCTCCAACCCCCAGCATCCCTACACGAAGCGCCTGCTGGACAGCGAGCCGCAACGTGCGGTGGAGCCCGTCGAGCCCGATGCGCGGCGTTTGCTCGAAGTGCAAGGGCTCGCCGTCGACTACAGCACCTCCGCGAAAGGCTGGCGCTCCATGTTCGGCCGCTCCACGTTCCGCGCAGTGCACGACGTGGACCTGAGCGTGCGGCGCGGTGAAACGCTCGGCATCGTCGGCGAATCGGGGTCGGGAAAATCGACGCTGGCGGCCACCGTGCTCGGTCTGCAGCGACCGGCCGCTGGCCATATCCATATCGACGGTTTGCCGCTTGCCTCGCTGAAAACCGCGCGCTCCCGCCGCGAGTTGTATTCGCGCATGCAGGTTGTGTTTCAGGACCCGTTCGGCTCCTTGTCGCCACGTATGACGGTGGAGCAGATCATCGGCGAAGGCCTGACCATGCATCAGCCCGACATGGACGCCAAGGCGCGGCGCGCACGCGTGGGTAGCCTGCTGGAAGAAGTGGGCATGCCCGCGGACGCCATGTTGCGCTACCCGCATGAGTTTTCCGGCGGCCAGCGCCAGCGTATAGCGATTGCGCGTGCGCTCGCGGTCGAGCCTGAGTTGCTGGTGCTCGATGAGCCGACCAGTGCGCTCGATGTATCCATCCAGAAACAGGTGCTGAATCTGCTGACAAATCTGCAGAAAAAGTACAAGCTAAGCTATTTGTTCATTACGCACGATCTGGCGGTGATGCGAGCCATGGCGCATCGCGTGATCGTGATGAAGTCAGGACGCATCGTCGAAGCCGGCGACACACTCGATGTGTTGCACGCGCCGTCGCATCCTTATACCCAGTCGCTGCTCGCGTCGTCGCTGATCGTGTCGCCGGCGGGCGCAGCGAACACTCCTACGGGAACCGTTAATGATTGACGAACGTTGGGCGCAAGCGGCCCAGTCGCTTACGAGCCGCGCGGCGTTCTGGTCGCTGCGCATTGTCGACGAGCAGATCGACGATCACGAGATCCGCAACGACGTTGCGCAACCCATGCGCACGGTGCGCGATCGTGGCGCGATGCTGATCGCATGGGTGGGCGCGGGTGCAGGCTATGCGGCTACCGCGAATCTGAGTGCAACGGGTCTGCAGGAAGCGCTGGATCTCGCCACGGCTCGCGCCGAAGCGAGTGCGGCCTTGTCGCTGATCGACCATCGCGAGGTAGTGCGTCCTGCGATGAGCGGCCACTATGTGTCGCCGAACGCGCAGCTTGCGTTGCCGGGCCGCACCGAATGGTTGGACCGCTTGAGCGTGGAGTGCGCGGGTGCGAATCTCGATGCACGCATTGTCGAGCGTGTCGCGGCCGTGCAGATCACGCTAACCGATCAGCTCTACATCACCAGCGATGGCGTGCGCATCGATCAGCAGTTCCAGTTCGTGATGCCGCAATTGAGCGTGGCTGCCCACGCGGATGGCGATACGCAGGTGCGCACCCTCGGCGGCAACTACGGCACCCTGGGGCAGGGCGGCATGGAAGTGCTGACACGCTTCGGCTTCGACGGCTCGGGCGCGCGTGTCGCCAATGAAGCGCTGCAATTGCTGGCCGCGCCGAATTGCCCGTCAGGCAAGCGCGATTTGCTGCTGATGCCCGATCAGATGATGCTGCAGATTCACGAATCGATCGGCCATCCGCTCGAACTCGACCGCATTCTCGGCGACGAGCGCAACTTCGCCGGCTGGAGCTTCGTCAAGAAAGAAATGTTCGGCTCGTATCGCTACGGTTCGGAACTGCTGAACGTGACCTTCGACCCGGAACTGCGCGAGGAAGCCGCCACGTACGCATTCGACGACGACGGCACTGAAGCGAAAAAGCAGTATCTGATCCGCGACGGCGTGCTCGAACGTCCGCTCGGCGGCGCACTTTCGCAGCAACGCGCGCATATGGCGGGCGTGGCGAATTCACGCGCGTCGAACTGGAACCGGCCGCCGATCGACCGGATGGCGAATCTGAACATCGAGCCCGGCGAGAGTTCTCTGGAGCAGATGATCGGCAACATCGAGCACGGCATTCTGATGCGCACCAACACGTCCTGGTCGATCGACGACCATCGCAACAAATTCCAGTTCGGCTGCGAGTTCGGTCAACTGATCGAAAACGGCAAGCTCACCCAGGTTGTCAAACAGCCGAATTATCGCGGCATCTCGGCGAATTTCTGGCGCAGCCTGAGCGCGGTGGGGAACGCGGAAACGCGCGAGGTGTACGGTACGTCCATGTGCGGCAAGGGCGAACCGGCACAGATCATTCGCGTGGGCCACGCCTCGCCGGCTTGCGTGTTCAGCAATATCGACGTGTTCGGAGGCGCTTGATGAGCCAATTCATCTCCTCGCGCACCGGTCCTTCGATCGACTGGCAGCAGCATTTCACGTCGCTGGCCGATGCTATCGAACGCCTGCAGCAAGGTGCGGAAATCACGCTGAGTTCATTTGCCGGCGAGCAGTCCGACTTTATCCGCTTCAACTCGGGCAAGGTGCGGCAGATCGGCAGTGTCTCGCAAGGCAAGCTGACTTTGCGTTTGATCGACGGTGCGCGCCAGGCCTATTCGACGCTGACCGTCTGCGGCGATCTGCAACAGGATCTGGACGATGTGAGCGCGGCGCTCGCCACCTTGCGTGAAAGCCTGCGCGGTGCGGCGGACGATCCGCATCTGCTGTTCGACACCTCGCAATGGCAGCGCGCCACGCAGCGTTCGGGCAAGCTGCCGGAGCCGGGCGGCCTGTTGCGCACCGTTGCCGAATGCGCGCAAGGGCTGGATTTCGTCGGCTTTTACGCGGGCGGCACGATTGTGCGCGGTTTTGCGTCCACGAACGGCAGCCGCGGCTGGTACGAAGTCGACAACTTCAATTTCAGCTGGTCGCTATACGACCCGAGTGGCCGCGCGATCAAAACCACTTACGCGGGCGACGACTGGAGCGACGCTGTTTTCGCGCACAAGGTCGAGCAGGCCGCAACGCGTCTCTCGGTGCTCGCGCGCACACCGCGCACCTTGGCGCCGGGGCGTTATCGTTCATATCTGGCGCCCGCGGCTCTTGCGGAACTGCTTGGCGTGGCGGCATGGAGCGGTTTTTCCGCACGCGCCCAGGCCACGTCGCGCAGCGAGTTGTACAAGCTGCATGTGGGAGAAATCGTAGTCGACCCGCGCGTCACGATCAGCGAAGATCTGAACCTCGGCATCACACCCGGCTTCAACGACGACGGCTATTTGCGCGAGAGCGTCCCGCTGATCCAGGCCGGCCGCAGTGCCGAACGCCTGACCAATGCGCGTAGCGCGCGCGAATATGGTTTGACGCCCAACGGTGCGCTGGCGAACGAGTCGCCAGCGGCGCTCTCGATGGAAGCGGGCGATCTGCTGGAAGAGGATGTGCTGGGCAAGCTCGATACCGGTCTCTACATCGGCAATCTCTGGTACGTGAATTTCTCGGACCGGATGAATTGCCGCCTGACCGGCATGACGCGCTTCGCAACCTTCTGGGTCGAGAACGGGCAGATCGTCGCGCCGCTTGAAGCCATGCGATTCGACGATAGCCTGTACCGTGTGCTCGGCAGTGAACTTGAACAACTCGGCGCGCAAGCGGAATTGTTGTTGAGCGATTCGACATGGGGTGAGCGCGCCACCGGCGGCATGCAATTACCCGGCATTCTGACGAGGTCATTCGAATTGACGTTATGAGCCTATGAATCAAGAGATAAGAACAAAATCTAATTCTGGGAGCTTGCCTGAGGGCCTGACGCTGCGCGCGTTGCGCGTGGCCGACGTGGAGCAATACCACGCATTGCTGCAGTTGCCGGCGGTCGTGAACGGCAATCCACACGTGCCGTTTCAGACGATTGCCAGTACGCGCGAATACCTTGAAGAACTCGCGGCCCCCGAAATCGCGATCGCGGCGATGGTCGGCGACACACTGGTCGGTCAAGCGGAGCTCACGCCTTTCAAAGGGCGCCGCGCACATGCCGCGTCACTCGGCATTGGTGTACACGACGCATGGCACCGGCGCGGCATCGGCAATGCGCTGATGACTGAACTGATCGATCTTGCCGACAACTGGCTGGGTCTGCGCCGCCTCGAGTTGTTCGTCTTCGCCGATAACCATGCGGCTTTTGCGCTCTATCGCAAGTTCGGCTTCGAGATCGAAGTGCATCAGCGTGGCGCCGTGTTGCGGCGTGGCGTGCTGATCGACTGTTATTTCATGGCGCGGTTGCGTGAGCCTGCACCGTTGATGTCGGCGCCTTCAGCACTCAATGTCGCAACGGATTAAAGCCATGAAAGAAGAAACGTTGCAAAGCGACGCGGCGCTTGAGAATCGCATCACGGTGCGAGCGCTTGAATCGTCCGACATGGAGGCGTTTGCCGAGATCATGAGCCTGCCGGGCGTGCGGCGCGGCACACTCTCAGTTGGCTATCGCCACATTGAACAGCTCCGCGCGTGGCACGCGAAGCAACTCAAGCGCGGTGTGAGTGTGTGCGCGTGTCTCGACGGTCGCATGGTGGGGCACGCCGGGTTGGAGATTTACCGTCCGAGCCGTGCGCATGGCGCGCATTTAGGAGTGGCTGTGCACGATGCGTATCATGGGCGCGGTGTCGGCTCGGCCCTCCTGCGGGCGCTGACTGAATGCGCCGATGCGTCGCTCGGTTTGCGCCGCATCGAACTCTCGGTGTTCTGCGACAACGCGTCGGCGATCGCGCTGTACCGCAAGTTCGGCTTTGTCGAAGAAGGCCGCTCGCGCGGTTATGCAATGCGCGACGGCGTACTGGCCGACGTACTGCATATGGCTCGCCTCGTTGACGCGCCACGTCTCCAGACAATCTGAACGGATTTTTTGCGTGCCATTTTTCTTCATCGACCGCCCGGTTTTCGCATGGATTGTTGCGCTCGCCATTGTCGTGGCGGGCGCGCTTGCCATTCCGCAGCTGCCGGTCGCGCAGTATCCGCGTCTTGCGCCGCCGCGCATCGTGATCAGCGCCACCTATCCGGGGGCCGCCACTGAAGTGGTCGATGCCAACGTCGGCAGCATCATCGAGGAGAGTCTCGATGGCGCCGACAATATGCTGTACTACGAAACGACCAGCGACAACCTCGGCGATCTCGAGATCGACGCGACCTTTGCGCCAGGCACCAATCCGGATCTCGCACTGGTCGACATCCAGAACCGTCTCAAGCAGGTCGAGCCGCGCTTGCCGCAACAGGTCGTACAGCAGGGCATCACCGTTTTCAAGGCGGCCAATACGTTTCTGATGCTGGTTGCGCTGACCTCCACGGATGGCTCGCGCGATTCCGCGCAATTGGGCGACTACCTGAGCCGCTACGTGTTGCGCGAACTGAAGCGCGCGCCGGGCGTGGGCGCGGCGGAGTTGTGGGACGCGGACGAAGCGTTGCGCATCTGGCTCGATCCGATGAAGCTGCGCGAGTACGGCCTCGGCGCCGCGGAAGTGAACGCCGCGATCGCCGCGCAAAACGCCACGGTAACGGCGGGTACGCTGGGCGACGCACCGTTCGTTCCAGGGCAGCAATTGACGGCCTCAGTGAGCGTGAAAGGGCAACTGATCTCGCCCGCCGAATTCGGACAGATCGTGCTGAAGGCGCTGCCCGACGGCTCGGCGGTGCGCTTGCGGGACGTCGCGCGAGTTGAACTGGGACGCGACAATTACTCGTTCTACTCTCGCCTGAACGGCAAGGCCGCGGCGACCGTCGGTATTCAACTCGGACCGCGCGGCAATGCACTCGAGACGTCCAACGCGATCCGCGCGCGGCTTGCCGAACTATCGAAAGGCTTGCCGCCGGGTGTTGCCGTCGAAATTCCGTTCGACAACGCGCATTTCGTGAAGATCGCGATTCGTGAGGTGCTCGTCACGCTGGCTGAGGCGGTGGTGCTGGTGTTCTTCGTGATGTGGCTGTTCCTGCGAGATCTACGCTACACGCTGGTGCCGACGGTGGTGATTCCGGTCACGCTGATGGGGGCGTTTCTCGCGATGTACGCCTGCGGCCTGTCGATCAATGTGTTCACGATGTTCGGCCTGGTGCTGGCCATCGGGATTCTCGTTGACGACGCGATCGTGGTGGTGGAGAGCGTGCATCGCGTGATGGAAGAGGAGGGCCTGCCGCCGCGCGAGGCCACCCGTAAGGCGATGACGCAGATCGGCGGCGCGATCGTCGGCGTGACGGCGGTGCTGACTGCCGTGTTCGTGCCGATGGCGTTCTTTCCGGGCGGCGTCGGCGGTATTTACCGGCAATTCGCGGTGTCGATGATCGCGTCGATGCTGGTGTCATCGTTTATGGCCTTGTCGTTGACGCCCGCGCTATGCGCGAATCTGCTGAAAGCGCACAAGCGCCCGGTGAGTCAACGCGATGCCCGTCGTGGCCTGCTCGGCTTCGCGGCGCGAGCGGCGAGCCGCTTCACGACCGGCTTCGATCGGGCCGCGAGTGGCTATCGCGGGCTGACCGCGCGTACGCTGCGCCGTATCGGCCCGATGCTGGCGATCTATGCCGTGCTGGTCGGCGCGTGCGTCGCGCTCTATTGGCAGATGCCTGGTGGTTTTTTGCCGAGCGAAGATGAAGGCCAGTTGCAGGTGATGGTGCAATTGCCGGCCGGTGCGACGCAGGCGCGTACGCTCGCGGTGGTCCAACGCATGGAAACGATCCTGCACGCCGAACCGGCGGTCGCGCACGTCACCAGTGTGATCGGCTGGAGTTTTACCGGCAGCGGTCAGAACGTGGCGATGGGCTTTGTCGAACTGAAAGACTGGGGCAAGCGCGACATCGATGCGATGGCCTTGCGCGAACGGCTCAACGAGAAGTTCGACAAGATTCTCGACGGCAACGTGGAGGCGCAATTGCCGCCTTCCGTGCCGGGACTCGGGCATTCGGACGGTTTCGTGTTCCGGCTTGAAGATCGCGGCGGAGTCGGGCTGGATGCGCTGAAGGCAGCGCGCGAGCACCTGTTCGCGCAGGCCAAGGCGAGCCCGGTGCTGGCCTCGGTGCATTCGGAGGATCTGCCGGATGCGCCGCGCGTTGAACTTGTTATCGATCGTGCGAAAGCGTATGCGCTCGGCGTGCCGTTCGACCGGATCACCGACGTGCTGGGCAGCACCTTCGGCTCGACCTATATCGACGACTTTCCCGCCGGTGGCCGGATGCGCCGTGTGATGATTTCCGCCGACGCCGCCACGCGGATGACCGAGGACGATCTGATGGCGCTCGCCGTGCCGAACTCGTCCGGCGGCATGGTGCCGTTGTCCGCGATTGCGTCGCGTCATTGGAGCATCGGTCCGGTGATGCTGACGCGCTATAACGGCTACCCGTCACTCGACGTGAGCGGCCACGCGGCGCCCGGCTACAGTTCGGGCGCTGCGATGGCGGAGATGGAGCGGCTTGCGGCTTCGTTGCCGGTCGGGGTCTCGTATGACTGGGTCGACGCGGCGCGTGAAGAAACCGCGGCGGCGCAGCTCACGCCGTTGCTGATCGGCCTGTCGCTGCTGGCCGTGTTCATGGCGCTGGCTGCCTTGTACGAAAGCTGGACGATTCCGCTTGCCGTGCTGATGGTGGTGCCGCTCGGCGTGATCGGCGCAATCGCCGCGATGCTGCTGCGGGGCATGCCAAACGACGTGTACTTCAAGGTCGGCATGATTACGGTGATCGGCCTCGCGGCGAAAAACGCGATTCTGATCGTGCAGTTCGCACGCGATCTGTATCGCCGCGGCCTGCCGTTGACGCGCGCCGTGACCGAAGCCGCCGCCGCGCGCTTCCGGCCGATCGTGATGACATCGGCAGCATTCCTGCTGGGCGTCGTGCCGCTGGTGGTGTCGAGCGGGGCGGGTGCGGAAAGCCGTCGCTCGATCGGCACCGGTGTGTTCGGCGGGGTGCTGGCGGCCACACTGTTCGGCCTCGTATTCGCACCGGTCGCGTTTCATGCGGTCGCCTCGCTAACGTATAGCAAACGGCGACTTGCCGAGTTGCGCCGTAAGCGTGACGAGCGGCGCGCACCGCGGCAACCGAACGAAAGCGGCCGGTTGACGAATGGCCGGTGACGTGACGGCGGCCACGTTGCGCCTGGGCGCGGCCGCCGTCTGAGTCGAGCACGGCGTTTAGCCGGCCGGCTGATTCACCGCTTGCGCGGGCGCCGCACCGGCCGGCATTTGCGTAGCGGTTGTCGACGCATGCGCGGCCGGCAAGCAGTCCGCACGATACTCGGCTTGCAGCTTTTGCTCTGCCTGCTGCAGATCGCTGGGGTATTCGTCGTCGTCGTTGTTGGGGCTGTAGCCGACCGCTTCCAGCTCGCCAAGCTCGTTCATCAACTGCTTGTGCGTCACTTCGCCCTTGAGCGGTTTGAACGGGTAGTCATTGCATTGCTGCTGCGTGAGCGCCGGCGACGCCATCGCCGATGCGCTGCCGATCAGCAGAAGGGTGGTGACGAGGGTTCTGGTTGCGAGCTTCATTTTCATACCATCCACGATAAGGTTCGAATCGGACCGCAAAGAAAACGGCGGGATGGCATTAGGCTAGTGGAGGCGACCTACCGGAGCGGCGTCGGGAAAATGAAATTTGTTTTATCGTTCCGTCGTCAGTTTTAGCCGCCCTGTGGCGAACTTAAATTTTTCTTCATGAAGCGGATATTCATCCGCTATGCAACTGCGCGTAGCCTGCTGGCAGGCACTTTGGCAAAGCGGCGACACCCGTCGAATCGCACGCCCGTGCTCTGAACGCGCAAGCCGAATATGGCATCATGTCCTTCTACTGATAACCGGTCGCGCCCGCCGCTTGCATCGGTAGAGCTGGCGGTGGCGCATGCAATGATCATGTCGCGAGTACTGACGATCGAAGACGATGAAATTACCGCGAATGAAATTGTCGGTGAGCTGAAAAGCCGTGGTTTTACCGTGGATTGGGTGGCCAATGGCCGCGACGGCATGGCGCGCGCGATCAGCGAAGACTACGACGTGATCACGCTCGACCGCATGCTGCCGGGCGTGGACGGCCTCACGATTCTCACCACCATGCGCAGTATCGGCATTCAAACGCCGGTGCTGATGTTGAGCGCGTTGGGCGATGTGGATGAACGAGTTCGCGGCCTGCGCGCCGGTGGCGACGACTACCTGACCAAGCCGTTCGACCCCGAAGAAATGACCGCGCGTCTCGAGGTGCTGTTGCGCCGCAGTCAAACTCCGGCAGCACCGCTCGAAACCCATTTGCGGGTCGGCCCGCTCGAACTCGATCTGATTTCCCGCAAGGTTCAGCGCGACGGAGAAGAGATCGTCTTGCTGCCCACCGAATATCGCGTGCTCGAATTCATGATGCGGCATGCGGGGCAAACCATCACGCGCACCATGCTGTTCGAAGCGGTGTGGGGTTATCACTTCGACCCGGGCACCAATCTGATCGACGTGCACATGGGCCGGCTGCGCAAAAAAATCGACCCGCCCGGCGTCACGCCAATGATCCAGACCGTGCGGGGCTCGGGTTATATCCTCGCATGAGCAGGGCATTTTGATGGACACAACCTTCCCGGCTCAATCAGCGCTCGGGCGGCGCTGGCATTCCACGACCTTTCGCCTGCTTTCGGTTTACGCCGTCATCTTTTCGCTTTCGGTGATGCTGCTGCTGGGCTATATCGGCTGGGCCGTGACCGGCGACATGGAGCGCGAGACCGATGTGGTGATGGACTGGCAACTGGTCTACTTCGATTCGTTGCCCGACTCCGGCCTTGCCGACGCGATTCACCGCCGTATCGAACATGAGCGCATGCACACCAATTACTACGGCCTGTTCGGGGCCGACGGCAGTCTGCTGGCTGGGGACGTGCTGGTGTATCCGTCGCAACTGCCTATCAATCGTACTGGCAAGACGCTCGATCTCGTGCTCTCGATGGCGCGCAACGACGAGGCGCCGGTGGTCCGCGCCATGGCCGAGCGGCGCAAGGACGGCTCGACGCTCGTCATCGCGCGTGATCTGACGCACATCCTGCGGATTCGCGAGACCATCATCAACGCGCTGGTGGGCGGCGGGATCGTGTGCCTGCTTGCAGGCGTGGCAGGTGGACTGGCGCTGAGCGTGCGGCAGATGCGCCGGCTGAAAGCGATCCGGCGCGTCACGCAGCGTATTGCGCAGGGCGATCTCGCGCAGCGCTTGCCGATCGGTGGACGCGACGAAGTGGATATGCTCGCGCATCTGGTGAACCATATGCTCGCGGAGGTCGAACGCCTTATGAATGAGGTGAAGGGTGCCTGCGACGGTATCGCGCACGATCTACGCACGCCGCTCGCACATGTGCGAACCTTGCTGGCGCATGTGGCGGAGCGCACCGATACGCTCGACGACGCCGCGCTGTCGCAGTTGGTTGAGCGCGCGCGTATCGAGACCGATGCATTGCTCGACCGGTTTCGCGCGATGTTGCGTATCTCCGAGATCGGCACGCTGCAGCGGCGCGGTGGATTCGGCGAAATGCAGTTGGAGACGCTGATGCAGGAAGTCGGTGAACTATATGAACCGCTCGCCGAAAGCCGCTCGATTCAGCTGTCTGTGCATGTACAGACGGTCGATGCGGTTCATGGTGATCGTGCCTTGCTGTTCGAGGCGTTGAGCAATCTGGTGGATAACGCAATCAAGTTCACGCCCGAAGGTGGCGCGGTGCGCATGGAACTTCGACAGACGTCGGCAGGGCCTCAAGTAGACATTGTCGATAACGGGCCCGGCATCGCCGCGGATGAACGCGATGCGGTTCTGCAGCGGTTTTATCGCGGGGAGAGTACGCGGCATCTGGCCGGATCAGGGCTGGGATTGAGCATCGTGTCGGCGGTGATGCGGGTGCATGACTTCGCGATGAAAATCGGCAATGCGCAGCCCGGCACCAGGATTTCCATCGAATGCTGGTCGAGGACGCTCGCATGAAGGTGGTTTATTTCTTTGCTCTGGCAGGGTGGTGAATGCGCGTCCTGTTCGTTGGACCTTCTCATCCGGAAGCGGCGTGGCTGTTCAAGGCGTTGCAGGAGAGCGCCCATAGTCTGCAACGGGCCGACGATCTGCGGGATGGGGTTTTTCTTGCCTCGCAGGAACCGTTCGATGCGATTGTTTTGATGGTGCTCGAAGTTGGGTCTTATTCTGCGTTGCATGGGTTCATTGGGGAGTTTGCTACTGCCGGGAGCGGGGCGGCGATTGTTGCTGTGCTCGGTGCGGCGACCGCTCAGGATCGCACGAAGGTTTTGCGCGCCGGCGCGGATGCGTGCTTTTGCCAGCCTTATTCGTTTATTGAAATGCATGAGCGGATGGCTGCTTTGCAGCGGGTTGGGGGTGGTGGTTTTGCTTCTGCTGTCGCTTCTGTTTTACCGGCTGTGGGTGGGCCATCTTTGGATGCGGCTACCCGGGAGCTTGTTTGTGGCGCCCGGCGTGTTGGCGTGACGCGGCGGGAGTTTCTTCTGCTTGAGTGTTTGCTGAGGCAGGTTAATGCGCCGGTGGCCAGGGATCAGCTGATCCGCTATGCCTGGCCTGAGAAGGAGGACGTCGATCCTTCGAGTGTCAATCTTGTTGTGTCACGGTTGCGGCGCAAGCTTTCGGATGATGTGCCGGAGGTTCGGATTGAGACTGTTAGCCGGTTTGGGTATCAAGTTTCGGTTTTGTGTTTTTGAGGTTTTTTGCCTGCGCGGCGCTTTTGTCTGTGTTCCTGGGGCTTTGGCCTTTCCTTGATTTGTTAGTGGTTTATTAGCGTTGCCCCTGTGCGGGGCGGCACTTACTTTCTTTGCCGCCGCAAAGAAAGATAAGCAAAGAAAGCTAGAAGCCCCTGCTAAGCGGGCACCGTGGTCTGCTGCGGGTAGTGGTGCATCTGGAATCTGTGTTCGTGCCCGTGCATAGGTTTGTGACAAGGGCGTCATACTTCCGGCGGCGCTACGCGCGCCGAAGAGCCGTTCTTAAAACCGATCACTACGTTTTCGCGCTCACGCCTCGCGACCGGGCCGTGGCTCGTCACTGCGCCTACATATCGCGTTGAGGCGGGGTTCCCGCGCGGGTACAGAAGCGCCTCGCCGAGGCGAAGCCGACGGCCCCACAAACCTTAACCGAAGCCGGTGGTTTCCCCTGCATACCCGTCCGCGACGCACGTAGTGCGGAGTGGGAGCTGATGACTCCTTTGTCACTAACGCGGAACGTGGGAGAGCACGGATTCCAGTCGCACCACTACCCGCAGCAGACTACGGCGCCCACTTAGCATTAGCGGTTTGAGCTGCTTTCTCTTGCCTACTTCTCTTTGCAGCCGGCAAAGAGAAGTAGGTGCCGCCCCGCACAGGGGCAACGCTAATAGACCACTAACAATGCAAGGAAAGGCCAAAGCCCCAGGAACACTGACAAAAAGCGCCGCGCAGGCAAAAAAAACTCAAGCAAATCCCAACACCGTAGACAAACAGACAACACCCCGCTCCGCAAGTCAGGTCAACGGCTCGCTCATGAAAACCCTACAAAAAAACTGAAAGTCTGTATTGCAGACGCGGCGATTTCTGACCTCGATATATTCGTCCAGTGGTCACACTGCATAAAAAGTCTCCACAGCTATCAGGCATCCTCAATTAAATGAAAGGTGATTCATGAATCAGAAGATGAAGCTGACCCACTTGGTCGTGGCACTACTGTGCGTCGGCGCAGTCTCCACCGCCCATGCGCAAAGCAGCGTCACCCTCTACGGGCTGCTCGACACGGGTATCGACTTCGCCAGTAACGTGAACGGCAACCATCTCTATCAAATGGCCAGCGGCGTCAGCGCAGGTAGTCGCTGGGGCCTCAGAGGCAAGGAATATCTCGGCGCCGGGCTCTCCGCTGTGTTCGACCTGGAAAGCGGCTTCAATTCGACTAACGGCAGCTTGGGAAGTGGTCTGGCTTTTTCCCGTAATGCGTACGTTGGCCTCGCCAGTCAGACGGCCGGTACGGTCACTCTCGGGCGGCAGTGGGATCCGATCGTCGATCTCATCGAGCCGTTCTCGCTCAACGATAGCTACGGCGGCTGGTATTTTTCCCACCCCAATGACATGGACAACCTCGATAACGGCTTCGCCATCAGTAATTCGGTGAAGTACACGAGCCCCACCATCGGGGGCTTTACGGGCGAAGCCCTTTATTCGTTCGGCGGCCAGGCCGGGCAGTTCTCGAATGACTCCGCCTATAGCGCGGCAGCGTCCTATACGAACGGACAGTTCTCGATGGGGGCGGGCTATCTGCGCGTCAACGATCCGGAGACGGCAATCCAGAGCTATCAGAACGGCTCGGGCTTTACCAACGCGGTGTACGGCAACTATCTGGCCAATGCCCGCAGTCAAGGCATCTTTGCCGCGGGTGCGTCCTAT
Organism: Paraburkholderia sp. SECH2; assembly: GCF_030464795.1. Lineage (NCBI taxonomy): Bacteria > Pseudomonadati > Pseudomonadota > Betaproteobacteria > Burkholderiales > Burkholderiaceae > Paraburkholderia > Paraburkholderia sp. SECH2. Next base: position 42,823 of record NZ_JALPRH010000032.1, on the reverse strand, counting down.
CAGATCGGCAAGTTCAAGGTGATGGGCAACTTCACGAACGTGAATTTCCAGCAGGGCGATGCAGGACAGGACGTCAAATTCCAGAACTATGAAATTGCCGGTACCTTCGCGGCAACCGGTCAGCTGAATCTCGCAGCAGGCTACACCTACACGGATGGCCGCGATCACGCGACCAATCAGGAACCGAAGTATCAGCAGCTCAACCTGAGCGCAGAGTACGAATTGTCGAAGCGCACGGCGGTCTATGCGCTCGCCGCACTACAGAAAGCCAGTGGCGGCGCCGTCGCGCAGATCGCCGGCTTCGATCCGTCGTCTGACGGCAAGCAGGTAGTGGGACGCGTGGGCATTCGACACTCGTTCTAAAGCATCAGAATCAGGTGAAAGAGCGCGCTGCCCGAAGGGGTAGCGCGCTCTTTTTTGTTCACGAACCAAAATAGATATTGCAGTAACTCGGTGGCCCGACACAGTTGTCGGCGCTGGTGGAGGGCGACGTTGTCGCGCATCCGGATAACAGGAATCCGGCTGCAGCAGCGGCAACGGCAAACGAGGCCGTTCGTTTGATCGCGGTGCGAAGAGTCATTGATGTCAGGGCAGGAAATGCAGCGTGCTGCGTTTAGTGATAGATCTCAGTGTGCGTAAAGCGTCGAGTTCAAATAGGCGAGCTGTCCGTCCTTCTCCGCATGAACGAGTTCCTGATAAACCTGCGCACGCGTCTTCTCGCCGGTCGCCTGGCCGTAAGGCGGCATCCACGACCCAGCCGCGTTGACCGCGGCGGTGCTGGTCGCTGCTACCTGCATGGTCGGTGCGGCGTTCTGTTGCGCCGGCGAAGGCGCCGTGGTCGATTGAGCGAAAGCGGAGGCCGTTGCGGTTGCACCGATGAAAGCGATGGCGAGCGTCAGAGATTTCATGTTCGTAATCCTCACAAATCAAATTGGATGGAACCGATGCGCGAACCGCAATGCATTCGTGGATCGGTTGATAAGAAGGATAGTGACCTGGCGTTAGCGGATCGGCGGTGTGCGCATGAAAAGATATTTATCCGTTGGAGCGCCGGCGATCCGATGATTCTTGGGCTTGTCCGGTACATGTCATGAACATAAAAAACGTTTCATGAATCGACCGGTTTTGATCACGGGTATGTCACCACGCAAATCTACATTGCGGCTACCCGCACGGTGTGCGGGATCGGTCCGTCAATGCGCGGATCGGCGCCTTCTCTTACCCGGAATCAAACATGAACAAAGCATTGGCAACCACACTCGTCGCGCTGGCCGGCACCTTCGGCGCGGCGGCGCACGCACAAAGCAGCGTCACGCTCTACGGCACACTCGATACCGGCATCGACTACATCAGCAATCAGAAAACGGCTTCAGGCGGCAAAAGCAACTGGATGATGGAAAGCGGCAATATCAGCACCGACCGCTGGGGTCTGCGCGGTAACGAGGACCTGGGCGGGGGCTTAAGCGCGGTCTTCGATCTGGAGAACGGCTTTAATATCGACAGCGGCAAATTTTCCAACGGCGGCGATGAATTCGGCCGGCAGGCATGGGTCGGCATCGCGAGTAAGCAGTGGGGCACGGTGACCATGGGGCGGCAATACGACTTCCTGGTCGATTTCGTCGCGCCGCTTTCGGCCACAGGTTCGGGCTTCGGCGGCAATATCGCCGATCATCCGTTCGATAACGACAACCTCAACAACGATCTGCGCATGAACAACGCGCTGAAATTCCGCAGCGCGACTTATGACGGCTTCACAGTCGGCGGCGCTTATGCGTTCAGCAATGCGGCCGGTGGCTTCAGCAATAACAACGCCTATAGCCTCGGTGCGCAATGGGCGGGCGGTCCGTTCAATCTGGCGCTCGCGTACCTGCAGGTGAACCAGCCGGGCGGCGTCAATCAACCCGCCAACACCGGCGGCGCGGTGAGCAGCAGCGATGGCGACGCGACCTTCACCGGCGTGCGCCAGCGCATCCTCGGCGCGGCAGGGCGCTATACATTCGGCGCGGCGACCGTCGGTCTAGTTTTCACGCGGACCATGCTCGACGACCCGCATCAGATCACGCAGGGTGGCGCGTATGCCACGCTCAACGGCGATATGCTGACCTTCAATAACTACGAACTGAACGCGCGCTATGCCATCACGCCGGCGTTCACGCTGGGCGGCTCGTACACGTTCACCGACGGACATTTCAGCGACGACGGCAGGAGCGTCGCACCGAAGTGGAATCAGTTCATGCTGCAGGCGGATTACGCCCTGTCACGCCGAACCGATCTGTATCTGGAGGGCGTCTATCAACATGTGTCGGGGGCGGACGGTATTGCGGTGCTCGGTAATGCGTCGATCTATTCGCTAGCGGCTTCGTCGAGCGATCGGCAGGCGGTTGTGGCGGTGGGGATACGGCATAAGTTCTGAGCACCGCACACGCACTGAAAGGAAATCGTAATCGCGCCTGGAAGGCAAACGTCGCCGGTGAAGAACCGGCGACGTTTTTTAACGGCATGGGTGGATTCAACTGAAAGATTCAACCCGCAGTTTCACTCAGCGGACGCGAGCACCTTCGGATGCACCGCTTGCGCACTTGCTGCCTGAACGGCAGGCGAGCCCTTAGCGCCGTCCGCTGACCAACCGCCGCCCAAGGCCTCAATCAGCCCCACCGAGGCCAGCAGGCGCCGCGTATTGAGGTTCAATGCGTCGATCTGGGTCGTGAGTTCGGTAGTCTGCGCGGTCACGACATCCAGATAGCTGACCACGCCGTCGCGATAGCGCGACATCGAGAGTGTCAACGTGCGTTGCGCGGCGACCAGCGCCTCGTTCTGCTGCGTGGCTTCGTCGCCGAGATGATGCAATTGCGCGAGGTTGTCTTCGACCTGCTGGAAGGCGAGCAGCACGGCGGCCTTGTACTTCGCGCCGTTCTCGGCGAGGTTCGCGCGCGCCTGCTGCGTGATTGCCTCACGGCGGCCGCCGTCGAATAGCGTGAGCATCAGGCTCGGTCCGACCGACCAGATTTCGTTCGGCGCCATCAGCCACGGCGAAAGCGTGTCGCTCTGATAGCCACCGTCGAGGCCGAGCGAAATGTCCGGGAAGAAGGCGGCCTTGGCCACGCCGATTTGCGCATTGGCCTCGGCAACGCGCCGCTCGGCCGCCGCGATGTCGGGACGCCGTTGCAGCAGTGCTGCGGGTACGCCGGTTGGAATCGACGGCAGGTACGTCGTTTCGATTTCCGGCGCGAGTGTGAAATTCGACGCGGGCGCGCCGGTCAGGCTGGCGATCGCATGCTCGTACAGCGCGCGGCGTGCGGCGATGTCGTCGGCGGAAGCGCGTGCGGTGTCGAGCTGCGTCTGCGCACGCGAGACGTCGAGGTCGGATGCAATGCCACCCGCGTGACGGCTTAACGTGAGTTTGAGCGCGTGCTGGTAGGTGTCGATCGTATCGTTGAGCAGTTGCTGCTGTTCGTCCAGTCCGCGCAGATTGAAGTACGCGCTTGCAAGATTCGCCTGCAGGCTCAAACGTACCGACTCGAGATCGGCCTCGCTCGCCTGCAGCGCCGAGCGTCCCGCCGACACCTCGTTGCGGATCTTGCCCCACAGGTCGAGGTCATAGCCGATGCCGACGTCGACCGTATTCGCGCCGTACACCGCGGGCTGACCCACGCCACGCAGCGGGCGGTTGTCCGATTGCCTTTGGCGTTCGACCGACGCTTCGGCGCCGATGGTCGGAAACAAGCCCGAGCGGGCTTGCGACAGATAGGCGGTGGCCTCGTCGTGGCGCGCCATCGCCGCGGCCACGTCCGGGTTGGCGGCGGCCACCTTAACCTCGAGATGGTCGAGTACCGGATCGCGATACACCGTCCACCACGCGTCGCGCGGCACGCGGTCGGCGGGTCGGGCGAGCTGCCATGCGCCACCTTCCTTGAACGTCGTTGGGATGCTGGTGGCCGGCGCCTGGTAGGTCGGCGCGAACGAGCAGCCGCTCATCAGCGCCGCGGCCGCCAACGCGATGCAGATGCGGCGTTTATCCATGAGCGCTCTCCGCCGGCCGACGCGCGGCGAGCGACGTGTCCGTCGCACCGGCCGGATTGCCCGCGAGCCGCACTTCATCGCCCGAGGCAAGCGAGTCGGGCGGATTGTCGATGACACGGTCGGCTGGATTCAGACCTGAGGCGATCTCGACGTGCGTACCGAGATCGGTGGCGATCGATACCGATTTGAGCACCGCGCGGTTGTCGTGGCCGACCACGGCGACCTGCAAACCGTTCTGCCGGAAGATGAGCGAGCTGGCCGGGATCGACAAGGCATGCGAGTTGGTCGGCAGCGCAAAATGCACCTCGGTGTATTCGCCGGGGATCAGCAAACCGTTTTGATTGCCGACCGCGAGTTGCACCAGCAGCGTGCCGGAGGAGGGCGTGATCGCATCGTCGGTGTCGACGAGTTTGGCGTTGAACTTCACGCCGGGGCGTTCGGGCACGGTGAGCGTGGCGGTCATGCCGGGTTTGATGGCGGCCGCCTCGTCCTGCGGCACGCTCACGTAGACGCGCAATTGACGTGCGTCCGACACGGAAAACAGTTCGGGCCCATTGCCGCCGCCCGCATTGATGAGCGCGCCGATATCGGTGGTGCGCGCGGTGACGATGCCGTCGAATGGGGCAGTGATGCGCTTGAACGATTCGAGCGCTTCGAGACGCCGTACATTGGCTTCCGCCGCAGCTACGGTTGCCTGCTTGGCCACGAGGTCGCTGGTCTTTTCATCGGCGTCCTGCTGCGAGACCGAATCCTGTTGCAGCATCCTGGTCCAGCGGGTTGCCGTGGAGGCCGCGAGTTTTTCGTTAGCCACCGAGTTCTGCAAATCGGCGCGAGCCTGCAGCAATTGCTGATCGAGGTCGGGCGTGTCGATCACCCCAAGCAACTGGCCGGCTTTGACGTGCGTGCCGATATCGACGTACCACGCATGCAGATAACCCGACACGCGTGCGTAAATCGGCGCGTTGACGAAGGCGGACAGCCGTCCGGGCAACACCAGCGCCTGCGCATCGAGGTCGTGTTTGGGTGTGTATGCAATCACCGTGGGCACGGCTTGCTGGGCTGACCAGGTGGTGAGTTCCTGCTTCGCATGCACGCGGCTGGCAATGCCGCTCGTCACAATGCCCGCTGCCACCAGCAGCGCGACGATGCCGACCAGCTTCAGATGACGCAGCCGCTTGGGCGAATTGATCTCGATCTCAGTGGACATGATGGACTCCGGGTTCGGATGATGAGTGATCGTGCGAGGGGTCGTTGGATGAGTTGCGCGACGGGCCGTGCGATGGATCGTGACCAGCGGCATCGCGCCGATGCACGAGGCTGAACACGACCGGTACGAACAGCAGCGTGGCGAACGTCGCGCAGATCAGGCCGCCGATCACCGCGCGGCCGAGCGGCGCGTTCTGCTCGCCGCCGTCGCCGAGGCCGAGCGCCATCGGCGCCATGCCGATAATCATCGCGAGCGCTGTCATCAGCACCGGCCGAAAGCGCGTGAAGCCGGCCTCCATCGCGGCGACCAGCGCATTGCCGGTCACCGCCAGCCGTTCGCGGGCGAAGCTCACCACCAGAATGCTGTTGGCGGTCGCGACGCCCATGCAGAGAATCGCACCGGTCAGCGCGGGCACGGAGAGCGGTGTATGCGTGGTGAACAGCATCCACACGATGCCGGCTAACGCCGCGGGCAACGCCGTGACGATTACGAACGCGTCGCTCCACGAATGGAAATTCACGACAATCAGCAGATAGATCAGCAGAATCGCGCCGACCAGACCTAGCGACAAACCGAGGAACGCGCTGTTCATCGTTTGCACCTGGCCGCGCAGCGTGACGATCGAGCCCTTCGGCACATCTTTCGCGGTTGCATGGACGATGTTCTGAATCTTCGCCGCAACGGCGCCGAGATCCTGACCTTGAGTGGTCGCGAACACGTCGTAGAGCGGTTCGATGTTGTAGTGCGACACCACCGCATTGCCGACGCCGCGTGAAATGGTCGCAATGCCGCCGAGAATCTGCGCCTGGCCGCTCTTGCCGGTCACGGGCAGGTTGTTGAGATTCGACAGGGACGTCATGCGGTATTGCGGGGTCTGCGCGACGATCGGATACGACACGCCGTTCTTCGGATTCAGCCAATACGTCGGCGATACCTGGCTCGTGCCGGAAAGACTCGCTACCACGGAGTTGGTCACGTCCTGTTCGGTAATGCCGAGTTGATCGGCGCGCGAGCGGTCTACCGACACGGTGAACTGCGGATACGTCGACGCCTGCTGGATGCGCGTATCGGCAATGCCGGGAATCATGCGCATGCGTCGCATCACTTCGCTGGCGTAGCGATGATTGGCCGCCTGGTTCGGCCCCGCCACCTGCAAATCGATTGGCGCGGGGGCACCGAAATTCAGAATCTGACTGACGATATCGGCCGGCAGGAACGCGAAGGTCGTTCCCGGGAATTGACGCGGCAGCGTTTCGCGCAGTGTGTGCACGAAGCCGGCGATGGGGGCGTGGTTCTCGTTCAGCGAGATCAGAATGTCGCCGTCTTGCGGTCCGGTCGTGCCGCTGTTGTTATAGGTCAGGTTGATGCCGCTATTGGGCAGTCCGATGTTGTCGACAATACTGCGCAACTGGTCCGGCGGAATCGCGCGGCGCACGGTGTTCTCGATCAGATCGAACTGCGCGGCGGTATCTTCGATCCGCGTGCCGATCGGTGCGCGCACATGGATCGCAATTTCGCCGGAGTCGATATCGGGGAAGAAATTGCGTCCCAGCCACGGTGCGAGCAGGAACGACGCGCCCACGACGATCAGGAATCCCGCGACGAAACGCTTGCGATGCGTGAGCGCAAGGCCGAGTACGATCCGGTACACGCTGCGCACGCGCTCGAAACGATGTTCGAAGCCGCGTTGAAAGCGCACCAGCGGATTGCGCGACGGCGCCGGATGCGAGTGGCCGCCATGCGTGTCCATCACCGCGGCCAGTTCGCCGGAGGCGTGACCGCCCGATGCATGCGGACGCAACAGGTATTGCGCCAGCATCGGCACGAAGGTGCGCGAGAGGATGAACGACGCGATCATCGCGAAGATCACCGCTTCGGCCATCGGCACGAACAGGAAGCGCGCGATACCGTCGAGCAGCAGCATCGGGACGAACACGATGCAGATGCAGAGCAGCGAAACGAAGGCGGGCGCGACGATTTGCGCGGCGCCGTCCATGATCGCGCTGCGTACGTCCTTGCCCTGTTCGAGATGCCAGTTGATGTTTTCGATCGTGACGGTGGCGTCGTCGACCAGAATCCCCACCGCGAGCGCGAGACCGCCGAGCGTCATCACGTTGAGCGTTTCGCCCATGGCGGCGAGGCCCGCAATCGCTGCCAGTACCGCCAGCGGAATCGACGCCGCGATGATCAGTGTCGAGCGCCAGCTGCCGAGGAACAGCAGGATCATCAGTGAAGTGAGCGCGGCGGCGATCACGCCTTCACGCGCCACGCCACTCACCGCGCCTTTCACGAAGGTCGATTGATCGCCCATCGTCACGAGCTTCAGTCCGGGCGGCAGCGTTGCCTCGATGCGCGGCAATTGCGCCTTGACGCCGGCGATGATGTCGAGCGTCGACGCCGAGCCGTTCTTTAGAATACTCATCAGCACCGCACGATGACCGTCCACGCGCACCACGTTGCCTTGCGGCGGATAGCCGTCGCGCACGTGAGCCACATCGCGGATATAGATCGTGGCGCCGTCCACCGTCTTGATCGGTAGCGCGTTCAGTTCGTCGAGCGCGAGCGGGCTGTTGTTGAGCTTGATGTTGTATTCGAAGCGGCCGATCTTTTCGGTGCCCGCCGGAATGATCTGATTCTGCTGGGCGAGGGCGGTGGCGACGTCGTTGGCCGAGAGCTTTTTTGCCTGCAAGGCTTGCGGATCGAGATCGATCTGTACTTCGCGGGTCTTGCCGCCATACGGCGTCGGAATCGCCACGCCAGGCACGCTCAGCAATTGCGGGCGAATGAAGTTGGTCGCGTAGTCGGCGAGTTTCTGCTCGTCAAGTGTATTGCTGGTCAGCGCCAGTTGCAGCACCGGCACCGTGGACGCGTTGTAGTTGAGAATCTGCGGCGGCGTGGTGCCGGGCGGCATCTGCTTGAGCACCGTCTGTGAAACCGAGGTCACCTGCGCGGTGGCGGTGCGGATATCCACAGTCGGCTGAAAGAAGATCTTGACGATGCCGTAGCCGCGAAACGATTGTGACTCGATATGCTCGATGTCGTTGACTGTCGTGCCGAGCGTGCGTTCGTAGTAGGTGACGACGCGTCCGGACATGTCGTCCGGTTGCAGGCCGGCGTAGTTCCAGACCACACTGATCACGGGAATGCGGATGTCGGGAAAGATATCCGTCGGCGTGCGCAACGCGGCAAGCGGGCCGATCAACAGGATCAGCATCGCAAGCACGATGAACGTGTAGGGCCGGGTCAAAGCCAACCGGACTATTTTTAACATCGAAGGCTGCTCCGTTCAGAGGCGCGATTGAATCTGCGCGGGCGTGTGGCGGTTAGGGCTCGCACCAATGGTGCGGCTCGGTAACGGCATTCTGGAGAGCGGGTCCTAACAGGCGCGGACTAAACAAATGAAACTAGTTTTAGGAAGCCTGGAGGGTGTGCGCGATTGCGTTGAAAGCCGCGTTGCAACGGCTTTAGCGCTGCATGCAGCGCTAAAGCTCCGTCAGAAAACCTGCGAATGGGGCGGCGTCAGCCGAACAGATAGCCTGAGCCTCGAATGGTGCGAATCAACGGACGCTCGCCGGGCGTCTCGACTTTCTTGCGCAGACGGCCTACGTGTACGTCAATCAGGTTGGTGCCGGGGTCGAACCGGCAGCCCCACACGGCTTCGAAAATCATCGTGCGCGTGAGCACCTGGCCGGCGTGGCGCATCATGAATTCGAGCACGCGGAATTCGGTGGGTTGCAGATCGAGTTCGCGCTGCCGGTAGGTGACTTTGCGGCGCACGAGATCGAGTTCCAGTGCACCGTTGCGCAGCAGCGTTTCAGCTTTGGCATGACGTGGGCGGCGGCGCAACAGCACTTCCACGCGCGCGAACATTTCCTCGGGTGAGAACGGCTTCGTCAGATAGTCGTCGCCGCCGGCGCGCAGACCTTGAATGCGTTGATCGACGTCGGACATCGCACTCATCACGAGCACTGGCGTTTCCATGCCGACGCCACGCATCGTCGCCACGATGGTCAGGCCGTCGAGATCAGGCAGCATGCGGTCGAGCGTGACGACGTCGTAGTTGCCCGCCATCACTTTCGCCATGCCTTCGCGGCCGGTGCGCGCCACGTCAACAGAGAAACCGCTTGCGCTGAGCGTGCGCACGATGTCGTGGGCGATCAACTCGTCGTCTTCGATCGTCAGTATTTTGGGCATGATGCGCGGGCCCGGTTCAGGCCACCGCCCGCAAGGCAACCGGGCGGTCCGGCGCGCGATACTGGCTGACCGCGAAGTCGATGAAACTGCGCACACGCATCGACAGGTAATTGCGGCCGGAGTAGAGGATCGACACCTGGCGCGGGCCGCCGTTGATTTCGAACTGTTCGAGCACGGGGACGAGCGAACCTTGCGCAAGATCGTCGGCGATGATCGGCAGCGGCAGCAACGCGATACCCATATGGTTGAGCGCGGCCACGCGCACCATCGCGCTGCTGGTGGCGGTGAGCGCGCTGCCGGTGTTGACGCGATAGATGCCGTCGGCGTCGGCGAACTCCCAGGCACGCGACGAACCGTCGGAGACCGTCAACAAGCCGTGGCGGTTCAACGCCGACGGATCGCGAGGGGTGCCGTGACGCGCCAGATAGGCGGGGGACGCGACCGTCATTTCATGGACGCTGGTCAGCGTGCGACTCACCAAAGATGAGTTGGCAAGTCGGCGGTCGTCGGAGAAACACACATCGAAGCCACCTTCCACGAGATCGATATGCGTGTCGAACGTTGTCACGTCGAAATCCACGCGTGGATGCAGCGTGCGATACGCCGCCAGCAATGTGCCCAGGCCGGCGGTCGCGAACGTCATCGGCGTGGCGATGCGCAACGTGCCCTGCGGATCGCGTGTGGTCTCCAGCAGGTTCGATTCCATCTCGTCGAGCTTCTCGATGATCGTGCGGCAGCCGTCGAGATACTCGCGGCCCACATCGGTCAGCGAAAGGCTGCGTGTAGTGCGGTTTAGCAGGCGCATGTTCAGATGCGCTTCCAATGTGCCGACGCTGCGAGTGACCGCCGCCGCCGACATGCCTAACTGTCTCGCCGCAAGATTGAAGCTGGCAAGATCGACCACCCGTGTGAAGACACGCATCGCTTGTAGCTGGTTCATGTTGGAACAGTAGAGAAGGACGATGGCTGCATCATCGGCGATCGCGGATAAAACGGCACGCCCAGGTGGATTAAGTCTTTTTTAATTTTGTGCAATGTTCATGAACTGCGCGGGCAAAGCTGCATCCCGGTGCGTTCGTGAACGATCAGCAAGACTAAGCGACGCGCAAAAAAGAGCGCGGCCAGAGCCGCGCTTCGGAAAGAGACCTGAATGAAAGTAACCGCTATGGGGCGGCGGGGGAAGTATAGATGCGGAGCGCCGCGAGGTGCATGCGTTCTCTGAAACGCAGTGCTACGCGAAACGCAACAAGCGGTAGCCATTCGCGAACCGGCTGAATCAACTGATCCAGCCGGTTCAGCCGATTCAATTGAGCATGCCGTGTACTTCGAGCGAGGCTTCCAGCTGCTGGGTCAACGCGTGATGCAGTCTGGCAAGGCTCTCGGTGGGGAGTGCAAAACCGGCCCAGCCCAGGCCGGAATGCCGCAGGAACAGCACGGCGCCGTCGTGCAGCGGATGTTTTTCGGCGTGCCAGCACGGATCGATTTCAATCACGTACTGATGGGCGCGCAGGGGTTCCTTCGGTACTTCCGGGCGCATCGTGGCGCGCAGCGCGCTGAGGTGCTCGATCACGGCATCCAGATCGGCCGTTTCGAGCAGTACCGCACGGTCCTCGATGGCGATGCGAACCGCGTTCTGTCCGTATTCGTTGACTCTCTCGATGCTCATGGGGCGCGACATATCTCTGCTCCTTGCTGCTCTTACGGTGAGCAAATTATGGCGCCGCCTCTCTTAACCAGGTCTTAAAGAGCGCGATCAAGGGATGAAACTTTGTTTAAGGAAACCGCCTGGCACGATTTCCGCCGCAGCGCACAATCGTCTGACATTTTCCCTGCGTGCAGGTCAATGACCGGTGCATTGGTCATATGTAAAAGAGGCCGGATGTTTCAATATAGAAACATTTTTAGTCGTGTGGGAAATTAGTGTCGAAATGCTTAATCGGGAATGTTTCGATAAGTGTGCGGTTTGCCGCATTGGCACTGCCGATAAATTCCCGATTTGCGAATAAAAGCCTGATTGAATGTTCATTATTTGCGAGGTTTCGATTTCACGTTTGAAACATTTCTGTATGTGATTTCGATGAATCGCCATCGCGAATCCGGCAAGCCGTGCTGCGTCGGCGCGCCCGAGTAGAAGCCTTGAGCGTGGCTCTGTGCAAGGTTCTTCGACCTTCTGATGGTCAGACAGGCTGCTGCGGCCCGTTGCTATGCCGACTCATATGCCGACGGTCATATGAAACACACAATAATGGATTTCGTCGTACATCGAATTTCTCAATACGGATTTGTTTTTCAAATTTACTATAGGGCGGCATTCAGCTAACATCACGCATAATCCGTTAAGCGGCGTTGCCGGTGGTTTTCATCCGCCGTAATTCAATTCGTCCATATCGTCCGGCCGACGGGGCAGCGGGGTCTACAATGTACGACAGCTTGGGGAAGATCATGCCGCACTTGCATCTGGATACTGCGAGGATTACCTGGTTACATACGCCGACGCTAAACGTGCGTAGTGCAGCGCGGCGAATCGGCGTGTTGCTGTTCGACGGCTTCTGGCTGCTCGGGCCTGGCACGGTAGTCGAGATGTTCCAGACCGCCAACGAACTCTCGGGCTCGCGGGCTGGCGAAGAGCCGCCTTACGAAGTGCAGTTTCTGTCGATGGACGGGGGCAGCGTCGCGAGTTCTTCGTCGGCGCGGATCTGGACCGATCGTATCGACACACGTTATGGCAGCGGTTTCGACGTGCTGTTCATCGCAGGGGGCTACGGCGCGCACGAGGCCGCGCTCGACGAACGCTTGCTGGGCTGGTTGCGATCGGTGCAAACGCGCACCCGTGCGATCGAGACGATCGGCGAGGGCCGTCTCGTGCTGGAAGCAGCGGGTCCCGCGGAGCATGACGGCTTGCAGGTGAATCGCTATCTGGGCAGTGCCGCGGCCGATGCCGTGCGTAGCGCAGCCAACGATCGTAACGACTGCGCGCGCAGCGCGCTGATGTTCATCAAACGCGATCTTGGCGCGGAGCTGGCGCGCAGCGTCGCCGATCGGGTGATGCCGGGTATGGCCGCGACCTGGGTGCCACTGCCGGCTGAGGGCGGCACGCTCAGCGTCGCCGAGAAAATCCGTGCCGCCGCGCGCTGGATGGAGGCGAATTGCGATCGTCCGGTGTCAGTTGCCGACGCAGCGCAAGTGGCGGCGATGAGCGAACGCAATTTTCTGCGGCGTTTCAAGCATGAAATGCAGGTCACGCCTTCTGATTATCTGCTGCAGGTGAGGCTGCGTATTGCCTGCAACTTCCTGACCGAAACCGAACTACCGGTCGACAAGATCGCGCGCCGCAGCGGCACCGGCAACGGCGATCGCCTCGCGAAGATATTCCGCAAGCGTATGGCGCTGTCGCCCACCGAATATCGCGCGCGCAGCCGGGTGGCGACAGAGGCGTAAGCTTGAGCAGGCGCCGTGCAGATGGTGCAACTCAGGGTGCGACCTGGAGCGGGCGGGCGCGTGCGCTGCGGCGTGTGTAGCCGTGCGTGCACCGGTGCGTGCGTCGGCGGTCGTGTTTTCTGCTGGCTGGCTTCTTACGAGCATAGTGGCCATGGGCAACAAGGTAATGGCGACAGCATTGCCGGAGGTGAAACTCATCGAGCCCGAGGTGTTTTGCGACGAATTTGGCTTCTGTTTCGAGAGCTTCAGCGCGGATGAGTTTACCGACGACGTCTCGCAAGGTTTCAATTTCGTGCAAGACCGTCATTTGCGGGCAGTGCGTGGCGTGTTGCGCGGCTTGCACTATCAGGTGCATCGGCCGCAAGGTCGGCTCGTGCGCGTGGTGGTGGGAGAGGTGTTCGACGTCGCCGTGGACGTGCGGCTCAATTCGCCGACCTTCGGCAAATGGAGCGGCGCATACCTGAGCGCGGCCAATCATCGGCAGGTGTGGGTGCCGCCGGGTTTCGCACACGGTTTCGTCGTGCTGTCCGACGTCGCCGAATGCCTGTGGAAGACCACCGAATACTGGTTTCCCGAACTCGAGCGCTGCATCTTGTGGAGCGATCCTGACATCGGTATCGACTGGCCAATTGAAATCGAGCCGATCCTCGGCGCGAAGGACGCAGCGGGCCGGCGTCTTTACGAGGCGGAAAATATCGCCTGAGTGCTGCGCATGCACATGCTCATTGACATGCGCACGCAGCGGTTCAACGCCTTGTTCAGCGTGTCGCCACCACGGCGCCCACGCTCGCCGCAACCACCAGCAGCGTACCTGCGATCTGCAAGACCCCCATCGGTTGATGCAGCACCACGAAGCCGGCCAGCGCGCCGATCGCCGGTTCGACACTCATCAGTATCCCGAACGATGAGGCTGGCATATGCCGTAACGCCACCATTTCCAGCGCATAGGGTAACAGTGGGACCAGCAACGCTAGGCCCGCGGTTGCGGCGATCTGTCCTGCGGCGATGTGTATGCCGCTTTGCGCGAAGCCAAACGGCGTGGCAACCAGCGCCGCTGCGATCAGCGACACCGACAATCCTTCGAGTCCGGCGAACAGCGTGCCGGTCTTTTTCATCAACACGATATAGCTGCCCCAGCCGAGCGCGGCCCCGAACGCGAGCAATACGCCGAGCGGCTCGCCGATCCAGCCCGCGCGATCGCGCGAGAGCAGCAGCACGCCGGCAATCGCCAATGCAGGCCACAGTAACGCTCGCGCGCGGCGTACCGCGAAAGTCGCTACGGCGAGCGGCCCGAGAAAATCGATCGCGACGGCGAGCCCCAATGGAATCCGCTGAAGCGCCGCGAAAAAGCACAGCGTCATGCCGGCCATCGCGGCGCCCAACGCACTGGCCGCGAGCCAATGCGAGCGCGAGTAGGTGAAGAAACGCGGGCGCACCAGCAACGCAAGCACGACGGCCGCCCAGCAAAGACGCAACCAGGTGGTGCTGAGCGAGCCGTACTCGGCCATCGTCGGCGCGGAGAGCGCGGCGCCGAACTGCACGCTCGACATGGACAGCACGCACAGGAGGGCTGCGCCGGCTGCGGCACTGGCGGGCTTCACGGATGCTGATGTTGGCACAGGATTCAGCGCCGGTTTGATGGTGGTGTCCTGCATCTTGGCCTCGTTACCGCTCTTCGGATGGGGTGGCAGCTATCTTATCGGTGCAGGCGGTATTAAGATAAGTTGATATTTCTTATGACCACTTCAAGAAACGTGATGACCCGAGATCTCGACAGCAGTCTCCTGCGCGCGTTCGTCACCGTGGCGGAAGCCGGCGCCGTGGGTGTGGCGGCGGCCCGCCTGGCCCGCACCCAGGCGGCGGTGAGCATGCAATTGCGCCGGCTCGAAGAAGAGTTGGGGCAGCGTTTGCTCGACCGCTCGCCGCGTGGCGTGCAACTCACCGAAGCAGGGCATCTGCTGCTGCCGTTCGCGCATACGATCCTCGGCGCGGGCGCCGATGCGCGGCGGGCGCTGAGCGCGGGGCAGGTGTCCGGCACGGTGCGGCTCGGCATGCTGGAAGACATCGCGGTTGGTCGGCTGCCGCGCGCGTTGCGGCGCTTTTCGATCGCTTATCCGCAGGTGGCGCTGGAGATCGTGGTCGATACCAGCTCGGCGTTGTCGAGCCGGCTTGTGGACGGCGGCCTCGACGTGGTGGTGGGAGACCCCGCGCTGGTCGAGTCGGTACCGCTGCTGACGTGGACGCAGCCGCTCTTCTGGGTCGGCGCACGCGGGTTCAGCCGCGACGGTGACGCCGTGCTGCCGGTGGTTGCGTTCGGCGGCGCGTGTCTGTGGCAGCAACAGGTGTTGACGGCGCTGCGGCGCGCGGGGATTGCGTGGCGCATTGTGTGCACCAGCACCAGTTTGCCGGCGGTGCAGTCGGCCGTGGAAGCGGGGCTCGGTGTGTCCGTGCTGCTCGATGGCAATATCCGCTCGGAGTCGATGCGCGTGCTCGGCCAGGCCGATGGATTGCCCGATGCGCCAACCGCCGATTTTGGACTCTTCATGCGACCGGTTTCCGGTGCGCAGGCGGCCGCTGTGCAGACATTGCAGACGTTCCTGTGCGAGGAATTGCATCTTGGCTTGCGCGAGAGCGAGCCGCTTGTGGCTCCGGTGGGTTAGAGCGCGGACAAGCTGCGTCGACAACATGCTGGCACGCAGGTCGGCAGGCACATCCCATGTGAGTTTTTACGACATTTTTTCTTGAGACGCCTACGCGTGAAATCTACACTTCGTGCATCTTGATAGCGCGAGGTGCTCAACGTGAAGCGACGTGCAACGACGCAGCAATCCGTCCGTATCGATTACGTGTGTCACGGCGTAGGCCGTGTCGAACTGCGCCGCTTCGATCCATCGCGCGATTCTTATGTCGCGTTGACCGCGCTGCTGCATCGCGCTTTCACCCGACTCGGTGCGATGGGGCTCAATTGCACCTGTGTGGATCAAACGGTGGAAACGACACGCTCTCGCGCGACGCGGGGCGATTGCTATGTGGCGGTCTGCGAAGGACGCATTGTCGGCACGATGACGCTGTATGCGCCGGACCGTGAGTCGTTGTGCGATCTATACAGGCGCGACGATATTGCCAGCTTGCGCCAGTTCGGCGTGGAGCCGGTATGGCAGGCGCGTGGCATCGGTACGCTGTTGATCGCTTTCGCCGATCACTGGGCCGCGACGCGCGGCTACGCGGAGCTCGCGCTCGATACGCCGCAGCCGGCTGCACATCTCATTACGTTTTACAGAGGGCAGGGGTTTCGCATTGTCGATTTCGTACGCTTTGACGGCAAGCACTACGACAGCGCGATCTTGAGCAAGCCGCCGGTAGCGACGCGCACGCTCGCGAACTGGTCGCACAGATTGACCGTACCGACGAGGATCGCGCGCGCGGCATGATGAAGGTGCGCTGGCGATAAAAACCCCGGTGCGGGCAGCAACTATTGCAATACCGTGTGGCAAGTATTGCAACGCGCTGCTGATCCACGCACCGGGGCGGGTGTTTCTTCTTACCTGTTCGATGCGGAGGTCAGCGTCGCATCACGCCCATCAGCAAGGTGACGAGGAAGATCACCACGAAGATGAAGAACAGGATCTTGGCGATTTCCGTCGCGCCTGCGGCAATGCCGCCGAAGCCGAATACCGCGGCGATGATCGCGATGATGAAGAAGATTACAGCGTATCGAAGCATGGGGCCTCCCACCGATGGATTGCTGGATCGAAGTTGAAAACGGCTACTCGTTGTGGGCACTGCGTGCTTTGACGGGTTGTTGCCGGCGAGCGATATACAGCAATAGGTGTGCCCAGCAGCAGGACGAACAGGGCCGCTCCTGATCCGCGAGCTGGAACTCAATCAGCTGATGATCTTCGAACGCGTTCTGGAAACGCGCTTCGTCGTGCCGCCGCCTCATATAATTCGGAACCCTTATAAAGCGATTGATCGATGCCGATTCGTTTGGCTCGTGATTGCCTTGATCTGGGGAATTCAGCGTGCGTTGAACGGGCACGCTCCACGACGAAACCCATCCCGCCACCGGCGTCACTGTCGCGTTGCTGCAACAACGCGGCATCCGCGTATCCGCAGAGTCGCAGAACGCCGAACTGATCACGGAAATCGAAACCCCAATCCAGCAAGGCAGACATACACAGTCAATTTGAACGGGTAGTTCATGATATTGCCCGCACCACGTCGAATCCACCGATAACGTTTGCGCGGCCTTAATCTGCGGGCTATGCCACTTGAGCGAATGAAGCAGGGAAAATGTTAATTATAATTTAACATTTACAGATTTTAAAAATGATTGGCTCAAATTTAACGCTTTCATAAACATTCGGAAAACGTTTGCGCCGGTTTAATCCCCCGGCTTGGGCGGCAACAACCCCGCTTCACGGTTGCCACGGCCGCCGCGGAGCCGCCACATAGGGGAAAATCCATTGTGAGATAAGGTGAAATACGCGTTAGAATGCGCGTCGATTCACCATCAATGGCTGCTCGCTCAAACGACGCTCACGTGAATCCAGTCGGCAGTTATTGCATCCGATCGAATCGTTCCCGGCGCATATGGGAACTGCCAGTAATTATCGGCGATGGGCAAATCGGATCTGTAAATATCGGGGTGCGATGTTAACGCGTGCTTCGCATTACCTGTCGCAAATAAAACATTCAAATAAAGATCGAGGGCATATGCCAACGAGGGTTCTGTCGATTTTCGGCACGCGGCCGGAAGCCATCAAAATGGCGCCGCTGCTCAAACAACTGGAAGCCGATGCCGGCGTCGAGTCGGTGGTCTGCGTCACAGGCCAGCATCAGCAGATGCTCGATCAGGTACTCGATCTGTTCCAGATCAAACCGCATCACAACCTCGCCCTGATGACCGGCAACCAGACGCTCAACGGTCTGGCTTCGCGTCTCATCGCGTCGCTCGACGACGTGCTCGCAAGCGTTCAGCCGGATCGCGTGCTGGTGCACGGCGATACGACCACCGCGTCCGCGGCGGCGCTGGCCTCGTTTCATCGGCGGATTCCGATCGGTCACGTCGAAGCGGGGCTGCGTACCGGCAACCTGATGCAGCCGTGGCCGGAGGAAATGAACCGCCGCGTGGTCGATGTCATGAGCGATCTGATGTTTGCGCCCACCGCGAGCTCGAAAGCGAACCTCGCGCACGAAGCGCTGCACGGCGGGATCATCGTAACCGGCAATACGGTGATCGACGCACTGAACCTCACCACCGCGCGCATCGACAGCGACGCGGCGCTGCGCGCCGAGCTGGACGCGCGCTTGCCGTTCCTCGACGGCGCGCTGCCGGTGTTGCTCGTCACGGGCCATCGCCGCGAGAGCTTCGGTGCGGGCTTCGCGAATATCTGCGCGGCACTCGCGGATCTGGCGAAGACTAACAAGGTCCAGATCGTCTATCCGGTGCATTTGAATCCGAACGTGCGCGGGCCGGTGCAGGAAACCCTCGGCACGGCGCGCAACGTGCATCTGATCGATCCGCTCGACTATCTGGGTTTTGTGCGTCTGATGCAGCGCGCCTCGATCATTCTCACCGACTCTGGCGGCGTGCAGGAAGAAGCGCCCGCGCTCGGCAAACCGGTGCTGGTGATGCGCGACGTGACTGAGCGTCCGGAAGCGGTGGCGGCCGGCACGGTACGCCTCGTCGGCACGGAGCGCGAAGCGATCGTCCGCGCGGTGACGGGCTTACTTGACGACGCAGGCGAGCGCGACGATTTCGCGCATCGCGTCAACCCATACGGCGACGGCCATGCATCCCAACGGATTGTGGCGGCGTTGACCGGACGTCCGTTCGACGAGTTCGTAAGTGGCGGCATCGATGGGACGGGGCAGGTTCCGCACACACAATGCGCAAAAGCCGTGCAATAGCGCCGCGCGGGCCGCAGTTCCAGACAATCCATGCAGTGCGAATCAGCTTCACTGTTTGCGCGCTAATTAAGAGAAAAGACAACGTGACCTCCCATACGCCAATGCGCCGCCTCGCGCGCTCCCGCCTGAATGCACTTGCCGTGCTGCTGCTTGCCGCGACGGCCCATGCTCAACAGCCGGCCGACGTCGCCGGCAGCTTCGCGCAACTCGGCAGCGGCCGTCTCGCCACGCGTACGGTGTCGCTGGCCGAACTGGGAATGCGTGATCCGGTCGTGTTGCGCGCGCCGGACGGCCGTCAGGAACTGTATCTGCCCGTGCCGGCCGGTGTGCCATTGAGCGACGCGGCCTTGCAGATCGACGGCAGCTATCTGCGCGGCAACGGCGGCCGCACGACCATGCTGGTGTCGCTCGACGGCGCACCGGTGCTCTCGCGCAGCCCAACACAGGACCAGGGCGACGCGTCGGCGAGTCTCGGTGTGGATGGCGCGGCGCGGCCGGGCGGCTTCGTGCGCGTGGGCCTCGACTGGTCGTCGGTGCTCAGCGATAACGTCTGTACCGATCAGACCGCGATCGGCAACGTCTGGCGCATCGCGCCGACTTCGCGCCTGACCTATCGCTACGATCCGGACGCGATCGTCGATCTGCGCAGCGCGTGGAGCGCCTTGCCGCAAAAGCCGGTGGTGATGCTCGGCGCGAGCACGCTCGCGGCGCCGGCGTTCGACGCAGGCTGGCGCGTCGAAGCGCTGCTGCAACGCGAAGGCCGCACGCCGGCAACGCGGACCTGGCCGGCGGTGGGCGATACGGTCGATCTGGGCGACACCGAGGTGCCGGCGCCGCTGCGCGCGATTCCAGCTTTTGCGGCGCTGGCCGCGGGCGGTTCGCACAAGCTGGCGAACCCGGCGGAAGCGGGCGCCTTGATCGCACTCACGCCGCGCCCGGCGTTCGCGCCGGACGTGATCGTCGCCGACGACACGGTGCGCAACACGCTGAAGACATCCCTCGATGCCTTGCGCGAACAGGTCGTCAGCGCCTCGCCGGGTGCAAGCGAGGCATTCGATGCATGGCGTGCTCGCGCGATTGATCCGATCGCCAAGCCGCTCGCCGCGGGCGAAGTGCGCCTTGCTCACCTCGGCGGCCAGACCGCGATCGTGATCGGCGATAACGACGGCGTGGCGGTCCTCGCGCGCTCGTGGCGTCCGATCGACGTGACGAGCCGTCTTGTGGTCCATCAGATCGACACCGCGCCGAACACGCGCGGCGACGAAATCGCGCTATCGCTGCTGGGC
Source organism: Paraburkholderia sp. SECH2 (assembly GCF_030464795.1). Classification (NCBI taxonomy): domain Bacteria; kingdom Pseudomonadati; phylum Pseudomonadota; class Betaproteobacteria; order Burkholderiales; family Burkholderiaceae; genus Paraburkholderia; species Paraburkholderia sp. SECH2. Next base: position 22,765 of record NZ_JALPRH010000032.1, on the reverse strand, counting down.
GGCCAGCCGCGCACGCTCGACGTGCAGGGCCGCGCCACCTGGGACGCGAGTTTCGATCTGGGTGCGGCGTCGGGCAACGGCAAGTTGCCGGGCACCGTGGTGCTCGACGTGGCTGCGTCGCCGGCGCTGAACAACACCGCGCAAACCGCCTCGATCTATTTCAACGACGTGCTGATCGGCTCGCAATTGCTGACCGCCAACGGCAGACCGCAGCGCATCACCGCGCGCGTGCCGCATTACGCGCTCGCCCCGAACAACGTGCTGCGCGTGGAGTTCCAGCGTCAACCGGAAGGCGGCTGCCAGGCGCGCGGCCAAGGTCATCCGATTGCCGTTCTGCCGAGCAGCCATCTCACGCTCACCGATGCGAAAGTCGGCGACGACTTCACCGGCATGGTGGCGCGCTTCGCGTCGGAAGCGAATGTGATCGTGCCGGCCTCGTATCTGAACGACGCCACACGAGTGCTGCCGCGCGTCGCGCGACTGGTGAACGCGAGCGGCATCGCGCCGACCCGTGCGACCTTCAGCGTTACACGTGACGGCGAAGCGGCGAGCCCGAAGGGCGCCTTCCTCGCAGCCGACGTCACGCTCGCCGATGAGAAGAGCCTCGCCCATCTGTCGAAAGACCGTCTGTCGCTCACCGATGCATCCGGCAAGATGCTGGCGGATATTTCGGGTTTGAACCGCGTCGGCGTGATCGAAGCGGTCAAGTCGGGCAGCGTATCGGGCATCGTGTATCGCACGGTGGGCGATACGGCGGCGATTCTGCCTGCCTCGCTGCAACTGTCGCGCGGCGACGTCGCGATCGTCGACGGCAGCGGCACGTTGCGCCAGTTCGATACGCGTCATCCGGGCGAAGTGGTTGGCGCAGACGACGTTGAAGGCCCGTGGTTCATGCAGAGCTGGGTGCGTTGGGGCATCCCGGCCGGCCTCGTCGGCTTGCTGATCGTGTTGCTGCTGGTGGCCGGCGTGGCGCGTCGCAGGAATCAGGACAAGTCGTGAGCTTCGCGCTAATCAAATGGTATGCGGGCTACGCGGTAGCCCACTATTACCAGGGGCTCGAATACGTCGCGGCGCTGGTGGCGTTCGTTATCCTGCTGTCCAGCCTCGACGATCTGTTCATCGACCTCTGGTACTGGACCCGCACGCTCTATCGTCACTTCACGGTGCAGCGCGCCTACAAGCCGCTTACCAGCGCGCAGCTGTATCAGCGAGACGAGCAGCCGATCGCGATCATGGTGCCCGCGTGGCACGAGTACGACGTGGTCGCGGCAATGATCGAAGACCTGGTGCGGGTGCTGGATTACCGCAACTATGTGGTGTTTGTCGGCACCTATCAGAACGACCCGCAGACCATCGCCGAAGTCGAACGGATGCGCCGCCGCTATAAGCAGCTGCGCCGCGTGGAAGTGCCGCACGACGGTCCGACCTGCAAGGCCGACTGTCTGAACTGGGTGATCCAGGCAATCTTTAAGTACGAGGCAGAAGCGGGCGTCGAATTCGCCGGCGTGGTGCTGCACGACAGCGAGGATGTGCTGCATCCGGTCGAGCTGCGCTTTTTCAACTATCTGCTGCCGCGCAAGGACATGATCCAGTTGCCGGTGGCTTCGCTCGAGCGCAACTGGTTCGAACTCGTGGCCGGCACCTATATGGACGAGTTCGCCGAATGGCACGCGAAAGATCTGGTGGTGCGCGAGAGCCTGGTCGGCTCGGTGCCTTCAGCGGGTGTCGGCACGTGTTTTTCACGGCGTGCGCTCCTCGCGCTGAACGCTGAAACCGACAACCAGCCGTTTAACACCGAGAGCCTCACCGAGGACTACGACGTCGGTGCGCGCCTCGGCAAGATGGGCATGCAGTCGATCTTCGCGCGCTTTCCGGTGCAATTCGCCACGCGCCGCAAGGCGTGGTTCGGTCTTGGCCGCGAACGCGACATCACCGTGACGATGCCGCTCTGCGTGCGCGAATTCTTCCCGGATACGTTTCGCACCGCCTATCGGCAGCGCGCGCGCTGGACGCTCGGCATCGGCTTGCAAGGGTGGAAGCAGACCGGCTGGAGCGGCTCGTTCGCCAATCGCTATCTGCTGTTCCGTGACCGCAAAGGCATCGTTACCGCGTTCGTCGGCATCATTGCGTATGCGCTGGTGATCCAGTTTCTGCTCTTCGCCGGCGCGGATCTGCTCGGCTTGATGCCGGAGCTGATCGCTTCGCCGTTCGCCGATTCGCCATGGCTGCAAGCGCTGCTGTGGGCCAACGGTTGCGCGTTGCTGTTGCGCGTGGGGCAGCGGATCTATTTCGTGACCCGTCTCTACGGCTGGGAGCACGGGGTGCTGTCCGTGCCGCGCATGGTGGTGGGCAACTTCATCAACTTCATGGCTGTCTCGCGGGCGTGGAAGATGTTCCTCATGCACCTTGTGACCGGCAAGCGGCTGGCATGGGACAAGACCATGCATGACTTCCCGTCCGCCGACGGTTTTAACAATCGCCGTCAGCGTCTTGGGGAATTGCTGCTGTCGTGGCAGGCCATCGACCCGGACAAGCTCGAACAGGCGCTCGGTGAAAGCCATGCGCGTGAGGCGCCGCTCGGCCGCGTGCTGATGGCCAAGGGCTGGCTCGACGAGGAAACCCTCGCGGAAGCTATTGCGTTCCAGTCTGACTTGCCGCGTGGCCACGTGGCGCTCGAACGCATCAAGGACGATGCAAAGCGCTTGCCGCTCGAAGCGATCGTGCGCCATCGCGTGTTGCCGCAGGCCGACGCTGCAGGTCGCCGGACGATTCTGCTGACTGCGAGTCCGCTCGCCGAACCGGTGTTCGCGGAACTGAGCGCGCTGGTCGGTGGAACGGTCTCTCAGGAGATCGTTCGTGAGGGCGAGATCGCCGCGGGGCTGCGCGTGTTGCGCGGCGTCGAGATCGCGGCGCCGGCGGGCGAGGGCGGGCAGCTGGGTATGGGTGCCGTGGAAGGTGGGGCAGAGGGCGCATCGTCGGCCGGGGGCGCCGAACCCGTGCCGGCACGCAGCGTGCCGCTGATCGGCGATCTGCTGATCGAGCACGGCCACGTGCGCCGCGAGGCCTTCGAAGCGGCGATGCAGGACTACCGCCCGGATCGCCATGGCCGCATCGGCGACTACATGGTGGCGCGCGGTGTGATCTCGCGTGCCGCACTCGAGAACGTAATTGAGCAACAGCGCCGCCTTCAGGGCGCTCTGGCGGCATCCGAATGAGCGATTCTTTTTTCTTCCGGCGTGCGTGGATGGCGCGTGCTTCTTTGGGGGCTTCGGCTTCTGGTTCAACGGTGGCTTCCGCTTCCTCGTGCGTTGCAACGACAGCTTCAACGGCAACTTTAACTACGGCTTCGATTGCGGCTTCCGCATTCACGTTGCGTGGCGTCACCGCTGCAATGGTGGCCGGCGCGTTGTGCTTGAGCAGCGCCGCGGCGTTTGCGCAGAGCGCAGCGGTGGTCTCATCCGAACACAATGCGCTGCCGTTGAGCGGCGCAGCGTATCGGGTGGCGCAGGACGCCTATGCCGCCTATGGGCGCGGCGACTACAGCGGCGCGATCGCGCGGGCGCGCGAGGCGATTCGCCAGCGCCCCGATGTCGTGTCGCTGCGCGTGCTGCTTGCTAACGCGCTTGCCGCGCAACGTCGTTATGGCGAAGCAAGCCGCTCGCTCGGCGACGCGATCGCGCAGATCGGCCGCGATCCGGCGCTGGTCTCGCGTCGCAAGCAGATCGACGCGTTAAACGTGTCGACCCGCGCGGCCTCACGCGCCGGCCGTCAGCAACCGGGCGACCCGGACGCGCTGACCGGCGCCGCGTTGACGGCCGCGCAGCATGCCTACAAGGCGTACGCAGCGAAGGATTTTTCCGGCACGGTCCGGTACGCGAACGAGGCGATCGCATTGCGTCCCGATCTGCTGCGCCTGCGCTTGCTGCTGATCGACGCGGCGAGCGCGGCCGGTCAGGACACCGATGCATGGAACGCCGATCTCGATGCAAGCAAACGCTTCGGCGACAACGACGAACTGCGCGTGAGGCGCAGCTTTATCGGCAGCCGTCTGGCGCCGAAGTCGTCGAGTGCGTCGTTCGCGGCGCGCAAGAAGGGCGACTACGTGGAAGCCGCCGCGCTCGCGCGTGAGGCGGTCGCCTATGCGCCGGACTTGGTCGGCTACCGCATCCAGCTGATCGACGCGCTGTTCGCCGCGAACGATCTGCCTGGCGTGCAAGCGGCGGCGAGTGCGGCCATTGTCGCCGACGATACGGAAATCATGCCGCTTACGCTGCGTGGTTATACGCTGGCCGCGCAGGGCAAGACGGCGGAGGCCGAGGCGGACTTCGCCAAAGCGCTGCACGCCAACGCTGCGACCCAGCGCAACAAACGCGTGGCGCGCGTGATCATCGCCGATGTGTGGATCGCGGAAGGGCAGCCGCAGCGCGCGCTCGATCTGCTCGCGCCGCTGAAGACGAATGGCGATGACACTGATGCGCCGATTGCGTTGCGCCGCGCGCAGGCACGACGGTTGTTGACGCAAGCGCCGGCGGTTGGAGCGCATGCTGCGAGCGCGTCTGATGCGATCAGCGCCGCGAGCACGACGGCCGCCATGACCGCTTCGTCTATGTCGCCCGTCCCCACCACACCGATTGATCCCGCACGCCGTCCGGTCTTCGACTGCGTCGTCGATCAGTTCGGCGCGAGCTGCGACGTGTACGCTGCCGATCCCGGCTTCGCGGCGGCGCGTGCGGCGGCGACGGCGGCGACCGCGAACGACAAACCCGGCGCGGTCGGCTATGCGCGCGAAGCCGTGAAGGCCGCGCCTGACGATCCACAGCATCGCGTTGAACTGATCAATGCGCTGAGCGCCGCCGGCGACGACCGCGCCGCGGCGAGCGAAGCGCAGCAGATGGTCGATGCCGGCATGCTCGACGCGATACCCGACATGGCCGCCGCGTACATCGCGCGACGGGCCGGCAACAACCGCGTCGCGTACCAACGCTTCACCATGGCCGACAAGGCCGGCACCATGCCGGCCAGAGCGTATGCTGACGCGGGCTATGCGGCCGTCCAGGCACACCGCAATCGCGAAGCGGCGCAGTACTTCGAGCGCGCGATCGACGCAAGCGCCACGCCAATGGACGACACGCCGCCGGCCACACCGGCGCAACTGAACGAGATGCGCAGCGCGCACGCCGAGGCCACGCGCAACTGGGGCTTCGACACATCGCTCAACTATCGCGGCGCGGGCATGCAGCCGGGCTATGCGTCGTCGCCGACGCCGGGCACGTCGAACAACTGGCAGGCCGGCGTGGAAGCCTACTGGCGTCCGTTCGGCAGTCTCGGCGACCGGATGTTCGAACTCTACGCGCGCGGCTACGAAAGCTTCGGCGTGAAGAACGGCGGCGCGAGCGGCATTGATACCTTGCAGGCCACCGTCGGCGCGCGCGCCAAGCCGTTCTCGCAGATCGACGCGATCGTCGCTTTCGAACGGATCATTCCGATCGGCTCGCGGGTCAATGCCGACTGGCTCGCGCGGCTCGCGTATTCAGGCGGTTATGGCATCGAGCGCCGGGTGGACGTGCCGTCGTGGTGGACCGCGCAGGTCTACGCCGAAACGGGCGCCTATCTGAACGCGGGATCGGTCTATGCGACCACCAATCTCGAACTGGGCCGCACCTTCCGCATGGACCGTTACAGCCCGAAGTGGACCGTGTTCCCGTATGCCGTGATCGGCGCGGACTACGACTCGAGCGTCAATCACAGCATTCCGCTCGGAGCCGGTGTAGGGATTTCGACGCGTTACTGGTTTCGCGACAGCAAATACGACGCACCGCGCTCGTATGTCGATCTGTCGGTGCAGTACCGCCTGAAAATCACGGGTGACGAACGCGCGCGTGGCGTGTTCTTCGGCGCGATCTACTCGTATTGACTCAGGACGATGTCGCGCGCCTGCCGTCGTATATGATCCCGTCAGAATTGCTCGCGTGCCGGTCCTTGCCGGTATCGGTCAACGTCAAGATCGATCGCGCGCAACTTGTTCAGGATTATCGTGACGTTCATTTCAAAGCACAGCGCCAGCACAATGCGTAATCCACACGACGTTCAGACTCGAGAGGGCGAGCCGGTCTCCCCACGCCGCCGCGCGCTGCTGGCGGCGAGTGCGTGCGCCGCGCTCGTGTACGGCTGCTCGGCGCCAGGTGCGGGCGACGCCGGCGCGTTGGCGCAGGGCGTGGTGTGGCAGCTCGACGATGATCATGTCGACCCGCGCGGCGACTGGAATCGCCTCGGCGTGACGGATCTGCTGGTGCAATGGACGGCGGTGGACGGCATGTCGTTTCTGCCCGGCACCGCCATGCAAACGGTTCGACGTCTGCCGGACTGGACACGGATTGCGGGCGAACCGTGGGCGCGCAATGTGATCGTCGGTCTTGCCGGACGTTTCGACGAAACCACGGCCCGTGCGCAGGTGGCGCAACTGGTCGAGCAATCGAAGCAGCTGGCGGCCGTGCGGCCTGCGGTTCACATCGATGGCTATTACTTTCCGGTGGAAGTCGACCCGACCTGGAAGGACGCCGCCGCGCTCGCGCCCTTGCTAAACAAGCTGCCACGGCCGCTGTGGATCAGTGTCTACGACAACGCGAATATCGGCGGCACGGCGCTGGCAGCGTGGCTGGACGGCTGGCTGCCGCGCGATGTCGGCGTGTTTCTGCAGGATGGCTGCGGTGTCTATGCGCGCGGCCCGGCGGCTGCGCGCGAGTATGCGGATGCGTTGGCTGCGCGGCTCGGCAAGGACCGTGTGCGAATCATCGCCGAGGCATTTCGTCCCGCGCAAGGTGGTGCGTTCCGCGCGGCGACGGCTGCTGAACTGTCGCCGCAATTGCTCGCGTATCGCGGCTACCGGACCTATCTCTTCGACGGACCGCATTACGTGTCGGCGCAACTCGTGCAGGATCTGCTCGGCATGCAGCAGGTGCAGAAATAGGGCGCCCGCCGGCAATCACCGCAACTGCGTCACCGCCAGCAGCAACACCATGCTGCCGATCGCGCCATCCAGCACGCGCCACGCCGTCGCGCGGCGAAACAGCGGCGCCAACGCGCGGGCGCCATAACCCAAACCGATAAACCACATTCCGCTCACCGCCATCGCGCCGAGCGCAAACGCCACCCGTGCGCCGTCCGGTTCGCGCGCACCGGCCGTGCCGATCAGCAGGAAGGTGTCGAGATATACGTGCGGATTGAGCCACGTGAAGGCCAGCGTCATCAGGATGATCGGCAGTGCGCGTTGCACGGGTGCTGCTGCGCTCGTGCCGTCCGCATTGGCGTCCAGTACCGCATGGCCCGGGCGCACCGCACGGCGCAGCGCGTTGATGCCGAACCACGCCAGATAAGCGAGCCCGACATACAGCATCGTGTGGACGAACACCGGATAGCGCTCCACCAGAACCGATGCACCACCGACACCCGCGCCGATCAGGATGCAATCCGACAGCGCACACAGAGCGACGATCTTGCCGACGTGCGAGCGCATGATGCCCTGACGCAGCACGAACGCATTCTGGGCACCGATCGTCACGATCAGCGACGCGCATAGGGCAGCACCGTGGGAAAAAGACAGCCAATTCATAGTCGATCCAGTAGACGGGGAAAGCGAACGAGGCTAGTCTGCGGTTTTGCTACTCATAAGAGAAGCTAATTTACTTAATGCCGATTAAGGAACGCTAATGCTCGACTATGCGTTGCTCGATGCGCTAGCCGCCGTGGTGCGGCACGGCTCGTTCGACCGTGCGGCCAGCGAACTGAATGTGACGCCCTCGGCCGTCTCCCAGCGGGTCAAGCTGCTGGAGGAACGGGTGGGGAGCGTGCTCGTGAAGCGCGGCCAGCCGTGTGTCGCGACCACCTCGGGGGCGCTGCTGTGCCGCCATACCGAACGCGTGCTATTGCTGGAAGCGGAGCTGAGCGGCCGGCTGCCGGCGCTGCCCGGCGCGCTGGTCGAACCGTGGCCGGCGCTGCGCGTGGCTGTCAACGACGACAGCGTAGGCACCTGGTTCATCGACGCGGTGGCCCAGTTCTGCGTGGAACGGGAGATGCTGCTCGATCTGGTGATCGACGATCAGGACCACACCGCAGAGCGGATTCGCGACGGCAGCGTGCAAGGCGCGGTTACTACGCAGGCCGAGCCCGTGCAGGGCTGCCGCTCGACCCGCCTCGGCCGGATGCGCTATCTGGCGGTCTGCACGCCGGCGTTTCGCGAGCGTCATTTTGCCGACGGTGTCACGCGCGAGTCGTTACGGCGCGCGCCGTGCGTCGATTTCAACCCGAAGGATCAGTTGCAGAAGCGCTTCATGCGCCGCATCACGCGGGCCGACCTGGATCCGCCCTTGCACTGGATTCCGCACGTCGCCGGTTTTCTGCGCGCCTGCGTGACGGGAATGGGCTGGGGCATGTGTCCCGAACGGATGATTGCACCGCATCTGGCCAGCGGCGAGTTAGTCGAGGTGGCGCCTGGCAAGCATCTCGATGTGGATTTGTACTGGCAGAGCTGGCGCCTGTCGATCGGCTGGCTCGACGATTTCGGCGCGATGCTGCGCAAGCGGGCGACGGAGTTTCTCGATTGAGCGTCGCGCGGGCGGTGTTTTTCTGAATCTGAGAATCTGAAAAACGCCGCCCGCGCTTGCCAATTTCAATGCAGCCGGATCACCGGATGCACGCGTCGCCGCAACCAGTGGCTCGCCGAATCGAGCGCCATGCGTGCGAAGCCCGTCAATGTCATCACGTGACGGCGATAGATGAGCTTGTAGACGGCAGTGGCCAGCCAGCCGTCGACGAACACCGGCTGCGTCAGCAAGCTGTTGCTCAGGCTGCCGATCGTGCCTTCACGGCCGAAGCCGACTAACGTGCCCGCGTCGCGATAGACGAACTCCGGTAAAGGCTCGCCTTCGATTCTGCACTTCAGCGCACGCGCCAGAAACTGCGCCTGTTGGTGCGCGACCTGAGCGCGCGGCGCCAGGAACGCGTCCGCGTTTTCCGAAGAAGGGCAGGCCGCGCAGTCGCCGAGTCCAAATATGTTCGCGTCGTTCGTGCATTGCAGCGTGCGGTTCACCTGCACCTGTGCGTTGCGATTTACCGCGATGCCGTCCAGCGTGCGCAACACCGGCGGCCCGGCGATGCCGGCTGTCCAGATCGCGATGTCGCTGGCGAGCGGCGCGCCTTCATTCGTCAGCACGGCGTCGGCGCGCACTTCAGTGACGCGTGTGGCGTTCAACACGTCGACACCGAGACTGCCGAGCATCTTTTGCGCACGCGCCGAGATCGTTTCGGAGAGGGCAGGCAGCACGCGCTCGCTGCTTTCGATCAGACGGATGCGGAAGTCGCGCACGGGGTCGAGCGAAAACGGGCTATAGCGGTTCAGCAGGCGCACCGTATCGCGCAACGCAGCGGCGAGTTCAACGCCCGTTGCTCCAGCACCGATGATGTTGATCGACACCGGCGTGTCCGCCTGCGCGGTCCGTGCGCGTCGCGCATGATTCGCACGCAGACAGGCGTCGAGCAGCTTGCGGCGAAACGCTTCCGCATGTGCGACCGATTCGAGCGGCAACGCGTGTTCGGCCGCGCCGGGCACGCCGAAATATTGCGTGACGCTGCCCATGGCCAGCACCAGCGTATCGAATGCAAGTTGCCGTGATGGCAGGATTTCGCGGCCGTCGGCGTCGTGGAGCGCATTCAGTGTGATGTGCCGGTTCGTGCGATCGAGCGCGGCGAGTTCGCCCTGTTCGAATTCGAAGCCGTGCCGTTGCGCCTGCACGGCGTATTGCAATTGATGCGTGGCCGGGTCGAGTTGGCCCGACGCGGCTTCGTGCAGCAAGGGCTTCCAGAAATGCGTCGGCCAACGATCCACCAGCACGATCTGTGCGAGACCGGCGCGTCCGAGCGTTTCTGAGAGTCGCGTAGCGAGCCCAAGGCCGCCGACCCCACCGCCGACGATCACGACGCGATGCGCTGCCGCTTGCGCCGCTTGTTGCCCTTGCTCCCTGCGTTGCGCGGTAGAGGCTCCCTGCTGATCGATTGCAGCCATGATCCGTATCCTCCTGAAGTTATCTGTGCCGAGCCGGCGAAGGCGTCTCGGGGCTATGTCCGGTATTCGTTCGCCTCATCTGTCAGGGCCAGTATAGAATCGGCTGAAACCGCAGCACAATTTAATGTTTCTGCACAACATATAGGTTTTCACTTATGTTAAAAGCCGCCACGTTTCGTCAATTGAAAGCCTTGCATACGGTCGCGAAGCTCGGCAGCGTGTCGCGCGCAGCGGAAGAATTGAAGCTCACGCAGCCGGCGGTGTCGCTTCAGGTGCGCCTGCTCGAAGAGGCAGCGGGTGCGCCGCTATTGCAGCGGGTGGGCCGTGGCGTGCAGTTGACTGCAGCGGGCGAAATCCTCGCGCGCTATGCGCTGGAAATCCTCGATCTGTGGAACGGCGCGGCGGATGATCTCGCCGCCTTGCACGGCGAGCAGGGCGGCACACTGCGCATTGGCGCGATCACCACCGCCGAATATCTGATCCCGCCTTTTCTGGTGCGCTTCACGGAATCGCGCCCGCAAGTGAAGGTGCAATTCAAGGTCGGCAATCGCGCCGACATCATCCGCATGCTGGCCACGCACGAGATCGATCTTGCGGTGATGGGTAGCGCGCCGCGTGAATTGCGCACAGTGGCCACGGCGTTCGCCAAGCATCCGATGGCGTTCGTCGCCTCGCCTGCCCACGTGTTGATGAAGAAAAAGCGCTTGTCGCTGGACGATCTGCAAACCGCGAATCTGTTCGTGCGGGAGCGGGGCTCCGGCACGCGCTCGACGGTCGAGAATCTGTTTCGGCTCGCCGGTCACAAGCTGCATATCGGCTCCGAACTGTCCAGCAACGAAGCGATCAAGCAACTGGTCGAAGCGGGTCTCGGCATCGCGTTTCTGTCGCTGCATGCGTGTTCGCTGGAATTTCAGGCGGGTCTGCTGGCGTTATTGCCTTTGCCCGCGAATCCAATCGAGCGCGATTGGTACGTGATGCATGTGTCCGACAAACGCCTGCCGCATGTCGCCGGCCTGTTCCGCGATTTTCTGATCGAGCACGGCATGTCCGGCGCGGTGCCGATCCCGCTGCCGACTGTCGCCGCCGCGAAACGGCGCCGCCAGGCGCGTGATGCGCGTGAAGCGAGCCCGATTTGAGGCGCGGATTCTCGCTATTCGCTTCGACGTTTGCGTTAGAGCAAGCCCGGAGGAGGTCCTCGCGCAGTCTCCAGTTGCATCCGTAGAGCCTTATAGGATGGGCATTTCAGCTTACATCGCCCGCGATCGAAGTAAAGGTTGGGCGGGCGATATTTTTGCCCGCGCCGATTGTCTTTACAGTGACGTCCAGATATCCGAGAAAAGTGGACGCCGCATCCTCGTGGCGAGCCATTGTGATTGACCTGGCCGTTACAGGAGTTGGAGACAATGAGCAGCAACAGCATCACTCAAGTCGAAACATTCGGTTTTGAACGCATTCCGGATCGCTCGCGTTATGCGCGGCCGATCGATCTGTTCCGCTTGCTGTTCGGCGGTTGCAATACCTTTTCCACCTCGGTGCTCGGCAGTTTTCCCGTGCTGCTCGGTCTGTCGTTCAAGGCGGGCGTTTATTCGATCGTGCTTGGCGTGGTGATCGGTTCGTGCATTCTTGCGCCGATGGGCCTGTTCGGTCCGCGCAACGGTACGAGCGATCCGGTTTCGTCGGGGGCGCATTTCGGCATTCATGGCCGGATCGTCGGCTCCTTTCTGGCGGTGTTGACCGCCGTCGCGTTCTTCTCGCTGGCGGTGTGGAGTTCGGGCGACGCGCTCGTGGGCGGTGCGAATCATCTGCTCGGCCTACCGGTCAACTGGATGACGCTGAGCTTCGCGTACGGTCTCTTTGCGGTGCTGGTACTGACCGTTTGCGTCTACGGTTTCCGCTTCATGTTGTGGGTCAATAAGATCGCCGTGTGGGCCGCGAGTCTGCTGTTCGTGGTCGGCATCGTGGCGTTCGCCGGGCCGTTCAATAGCGCGTACGCCGGCAAGGTGGCGCTCGGCTCGGTGGGTTTCTGGCCGGCGTTCGTGAGCGCCGTGCTGGTTGCGATGAGCAATCCGGTGTCGTTCGCCTGCACGCTCGGCGACTGGGCTCGTTATATTCCGCAGAACACGCCGAAGAAGCGCACGATCCTCGCGGTGATGCTCGCGCAACTGGCCACCTTCGTGCCGTTCTTCTTCGGCCTCGCCACGGCGACAATCATTGCCAGTAAGGCGCCGGATTTTATCGCCTCGAATAACTACGTGGGCGGGTTGCTGGCGATCTCGCCGAACTGGTTCTTTCTGCCGGTGTGTCTGATTGCGATCATCGGCGGGATGTCGACGGGCACCACCGCGCTGTACGGCACCGGGCTCGATATGTCGAGCATGTTCCCCAAGTTTCTGAACCGCGTGCGCGCCACGCTGCTGATCGGCAGCCTCGCCATCGGCTTCATTTTTCTCGGCCGTTTCGCCTTCAATCTGGTCGAAAGCGTGTCGACGTTCTCGGTGCTGATCAACGTCTGCAGTTGCCCGTGGATGGTGATCATGATCATCGGCTTCGTGACGCGACGCGGTTTCTATCTGTCCGACGATCTGCAGGTATTCAATCGCGGCGGCCGTGGCGGTCACTACTGGTTCACGCACGGCTGGAACTGGCGCGCGATGGGCGCGTGGATTCCGAGCGCGGTGGTCGGCCTGTGCTTCGTCAATTTGCCGGATCAGTTCGTCGGTCCACTCGGGCAGCTCGCCGGTGGTCTCGACATCAGCATGCCGGTTTCGCTGACGCTGGCCTGCGCGTTGTATATCGCGTTGCTGCAGTGCTTTCCTGAACCGGATGGCGTGTATGGGCCGCTCGGCCGACGTTGGTTGCGTAGCGGTCCGCAGCGCAATGCGACCGTGCACCCGGTGGTGCCGGCGACTAAGCTTAAGGCTGGCGGCGCGCAAATGAAGACGCCAATGAAGACACAACCGCAGCAGCACGCCGTACGACGTGAACGCGAAGAAGTGCTGGACACGCAGGACGCGGGTTGAATCGTGCGGTTCGAGGTGTTCAATGCAAGGCGCAGGGACACGGCGCCGAACGCAGCATCGAGGTGGCATTAGAAGCTGCGTTCAAGTGTCACCAAGACCGCACCGAAGCAACAGTCGCGCAGTAAATGCAATGGTATTCAAGTTGAGTAGGCAAACAAAATGAGCGAGTCAGTAAAGCGCGCGTTTGAAGGTGTAAAGCTGTTTCCGTTCTGGCTGGACAATCCGCGTGCACCGGCTGTCGAACGGGAATTGATCGGACCGACTTCCGCGGATCTGGTGATCGTTGGCGGTGGATTCACCGGCTTATGGGCCGCGATTCAGGCGAAAGAAGCAGACCCGTCACTCGACGTCGTGCTAGTCGAAGCAGGGAAGGTGGCCTACGGCGCATCGGGCCGCCCGGGCGGGATCATTTCCACGTCGGTGATGCATGGTCTGCCGAATGCGACGCGCGTCTTTCCTCAAGACCTCGACGTGCTGGAAAAGCTGGGCCAGGAGAATCTCGACGGCTTCAAGGAGTCGTTGACGCGTTACGGCATTGAGGCAGACGTCGAATGGAATGGGGAGATGACGGTTGCCGTCGATCCGGGCCACCTCGATCATCTGAAAGGCGATTACGAACTGCACGTAGCCCACGGGCATGATGTCGTTTTGCTCGACAGCAAAGGCGCGCGCGAACAACTCGATTCACCGCTGTTCGCAGGCGCGATGTGGTCGCGCAATCGCAGCGGCACGATTCATCCGGCGAAACTCGCGTGGGGCCTTAAGGCCGCCGCGCTGAAACTCGGTGTGCGTTTGCACGAACACTCGCCGATCACGCGCATGGAAGATCGCGGCGCAACGATGATGGTGCACACCCAGGCGGGCAGCATCGAAACGCCACGCGTGCTGCTTGGCACCGGCACGGCGGATGTGGGCGTGACCGACATCAAGCGCCGCGTGATGCAGGTGCGCGATCACATCATCGCGACTGCGCCGTTGAGCGACGAGCAGATGGCACGGATCGGCTGGAACAATCGCCAGGGCATCTACGATACGCGCACGCAGCTCAATTATTTCCGTCTCACCAAAGACAACCGGATCATTTTCGGCGGCCGTGTGAGCTATCACTTCGGCGGCGATCCAAATCCGGCCGCGGATCGTGACGAGAGCACATACTACAAGCTCGCCGAAGCCTTCTACCGTACGTTCCCGCAACTGGACGACGTGCGCTTCACCCATGCATGGGGTGGTCCGATCGACTACTGCTCGCGTGGCGCCGTGTTCGCGCGCCGCTATCACGGTGGCAAGAGCGTGTTCGTCGCGGGCTATACGGGGTTCGGCGTGGCGGGCAGCCGCTTTGGTGCGAAGATGGGGCTCGACATGCTGTGGAATCGCGAGACGTTGATTACGTCGCTGGATATTTCGCGCAAGGGGCCGTCGTATATTCCGCCGGAACCATTGCGCTGAATCGCCGCGAAGATTACCTTCAACGCATTCGACGGGGCCGACGATCGCGGTGGCTGGCGGCGTCTCTGGATCAATTCGATCAAGGCGCTGGGCTTCCCGATGTAGTTGCTGCGGTAGGTGTCGATGTGTCCGGCGGTTTTTTTGATTGCCGCCAGAATAAAAAAACCGCACCTTAAGGGGTGCGGTTCATGTTGAAGCAACGCTGCGATGCAGTATGAATCAGCCGCAGTAGACGATGCTGTACTTCTTGGTCGCCACCGGCATATGCCACGTGCCCGAGAAGCCCTTGTGCAGGATGAAGGCGTCGCCGGCGGCATAGCGTTCGCTGCGGCCGTCGTCGCTGGTGATGACGACTTCGCCTTCGATCAGCACGCAGACTTCGTGGATCGGCAGGTCGGCCAGCTTGAGCGTGCCCGCGTCGCATTGCCATACGCCTGCGGACAGCATGTTGCCCGCGTCGGAGAAGGCGTTGAGGGCGTGCGGTGCTTTGGCGCCTTCGAGAATGACGTCGGCGGGATCGTGCAGGGCGGGGTTCAGGCCGGAAGCGCCGGGGCCTTTAGCGTCGATGCGGGTGAAAGTGATGGTGCTCATGTGTCTCTCCTGGTTATGTGATCGAAAACAAGTGATTCGAAGACGGAATCGAAGCAGAACCGGAGTCTGAGCCAAAGCTGCGTAGCGATGAATTTCGATTTGAAGACATTCAGATTGAGCGGCGTCGATGTAAAGCATTCGATACCGCTCCCGGGCGCTTTCTCGGCCCAAGGTCTGACCCAACCATTCATGTAAAGGACAAGCCCATGCAACACGCCAAACAGTTTTATATCGACGGACAATGGGTCGATCCGCAAAACCCGGCAGGCGCTGCCACGCTCGACGTGATCGATCCGTCCACGGCTACCGCGTTCGCGCAGATTTCGCTCGGCAGCGCGGCCGATGTCGACCGTGCCGTGGCTGCGGCGAAGCGTGCCTTTCCGGCCTACAGCGAGACCACGATCGCGCAGCGAATCGATCTGCTGCAAGCGATTCTCGACGTCTACCGCAAGCGCTACGACGACATGGTGCACGCGATCAGCCGCGAGATGGGCGCACCGCTGCAGTATGCGAACGATGCGCAGGCATGGACCGGCGTCGCGCATCTGGAAACGATGATCCGCACGCTCGATACGTTCGAATTCGAGTACGTGAAGAGCAGCATTCTGATCCGCAAGGAAGCGGTCGGTGTGTGCGGGCTGATTACGCCGTGGAACTGGCCGGCCTTGCAGATCGCCACCAAGGTCGTGCCCGCGCTCGCGGCCGGCTGCACGATGGTGCTTAAGCCTTCGGAACTGGCGCCGCTCTCCGGCATCATCTTCGCCGAGATCCTTGACGAAGCGGGTGTGCCGGCCGGCGTGTTCAACCTCGTCAACGGCGAAGGCGCAACGGTGGGCGAGGCGATGTCGCGTCATCCGGACATCGACATGATGTCGTTCACCGGTTCGACACGTGCGGGCGTGCAAGTCGCGAAGGCCGCGGCGGATACGGTCAAGCGCGTGCACCAGGAACTGGGCGGCAAATCGGCCAACCTGATTCTCGAAGATGCCGATCTGAAGCAGGCTGTGATGCGCGGCGCCCGTGCATGTTTCGACAACAGCGGCCAGTCGTGCGATGCGCCCACGCGCATGTTCGTGCCGCGCGCACGCCTCGCCGAGGCATTGGGCTATGCGAAGGAAGCGGCTGAAGCCCTGGTCGTCGGTCCCGCGGATGCGAAGGGCATCGATCTCGGGCCGGTCATCAGCGAGCAGCAGTTCGACAAGATCCAGCGGCTGATCGGTGTGGGCGTCGAAGAGGGCGCCACGCTGGTGGCCGGCGGCCCGGGCCGGCCTGAGGGATTGAAGGATGGTTACTTCGTGCGCCCGACGGTGTTTGGCAACGTTACGCCGACCATGACGATCGCGCGCGAAGAGATCTTCGGGCCGGTGCTGTCGATTCTCGGCTACGACTCGGAAGATGACGCGATCGCGATGGCCAACGACAGCCTCTACGGCCTCGCGGGCTATGTGCAATCCGCCTCGATCGAGCATGCGCATGCCGTGGCAAAGCGCCTGCGTACCGGCACGATCTATCTGAACTACGCGGACTACAGCCCCGATGCGCCGTTCGGCGGCTTCAAGCAATCGGGCAATGGCCGTGAGTACGGCGAGTTCGGTCTCGAGGATTTTCTGGAGATCAAAGGCGTGGTGGGTTACGCAAGCTGACGCTGCGCGACGGCCGGGCGGTGAGAGACCCCAAGGCACCGGCCGTTTTTCGATGGCGGTTCCAATCTGCGAACGCTGTTGGCCGGCGTCTATAATCTTTGCCGGAATTCGCCATCGGATCTTGAACCAGTGAAAAAGACTATCGCTATTGCGCTTGCTGCGCTTGCCCTGGGCGGCTGTTCATCCACAGAAAAACAGGAAGCTCAGGCGCGCGACTTTACCCGCTCAGAGAACCTGCTCGATAGCGCCCAGCGTAACGCCGCTGTCGGGTGCGCGGATCAGGCGCAGTGTGACAAGGCCTGGTCGCTCACGAAGGACTACGTGGCGGCGCATTCTTACACGTTGATCGTTCGCGCGGACGCGGTGGCGATCGAGACCGATGTGCCTAGCCGCTCGGGGCATGCGGTTTATTCGGCCACGCGCGTGGCCAAGGGCAGTGGGGCGACGATCACGCTGTACGCGCAGTGCCGTGGCATGTACGGCCAGGATCGCGCGATGGGCTCCGACTACGATGATTGCGTCAAGCAGATCGGTCCGACGCAAAACGGCTTCGTGCCGTATCTTCAGCAGCATCTATCCAGCCAGTAACGGACGAACCTTCGGGCGAACCTTCAGGTCGCGGAGTGACGCGACATCATCCGTTCGAACGCATCGACGATACGCTGCACGTACGGATTCTTGTGGGCGACGGTGCCGGTTGCGCGCTCGAAGTGGGCCAGCATGGTCGCGTTCGCTTCGAAGACCAGCACCTGTCCGTCGGGCAGCACCGTGAAGTCGATTCCGCCGTAGTCGAGATCGAGCCGTCTGCCGATCGCCGCGATCGCACTCATGACGCGCTCGCCGAGTGCGACGTGCGGATTGTCGAGGAAGCGCCGCTCTTCCTCCAGCTTCCACGGATACTGTTCCATGTCGGCGGAGTAGTAATGCACCATCCAGTGTGGCGAAATCGCCAGATGGTAGGGAAACGGCTCCCGGTCGACAAAAATGATCCGGTATTTGCGGTAGAAACCGTCGGCGCTGCGATAGTCGCGGAACGCTGCGAGATAGCAAACCTCGGTTTGTGCCGAGCGCCATGATTCGAGCGCGGTGGGACTCTCGCATAGCGTCAGCCCCTCGCCGCCGTGTGTCGCGGCAGGACGCGCGAGGACCGGAAAGTCGATGCCAGCCGCCGCGAGCAGCGCGTCAAGCGCATTGCGTGAAGCCGGTGCGGTTTCGCTGCGTACGCAAGGTGCCGCCTGCACGTCCGGCAATCCGTCGAACAGGCTCGCGGTACGATGCCGTTGGGTCCGAGCGATAGCGTCGGGCGGATTGAGCACGGGCCGCGCACAGCGCGAGACGAAGCGCGCGAGTCGTCCGGAGAGCGGGGCGGCGATATCCGCATCGCCGATCGCGTTGAACACGAGGTCGTAGGGCGGCAACTGCTGGTCTTCTGAGTCGGCGGCGTAGTCGATAGCGTATTTGATGCGGCAGCAGGTCGTGCTGGGCAGCAGAGCATCGAATGGCACATTGCCGGCGGTGTGTGCCGCGCAGAGGATCAGCACGCGGCGCTGCCCGGCGCCACTTCCCTCGATAAAGACACGCTGGATCCGGTAGGCACGTTCCCGATATACGGCGGCTTCGCTCGCGCGTCCGCTGCCTGCGAGGATGGCGGCCAGATTCTGGCAAGCAACGGCGACATGCGGATCAAGCTTCAGAACGAGGCGGTACCAGTATTCGGCGATCTCATGATCGCTTTTCATGAAATATCCGGTCGCGACATCGCAGAGATTCGCGGCACTGGCGTTGGGTGCCGCAGCGGCGTAGGCGTCTAGCGTGTGGGCGGCGATCAGATGCGCGACGGCGGCCAGTTCGTCGCCGTCGGCGCGTCGCGCTTCAGCGAGCGCGCAGTGATGGGACGGATCGAGCGAGGCGCTGTCGTCGGCATACTCCGCTGACGTGCCCGGAGGCTGTGCCTTGCGGTCGGCTTCGTTGTCAGGATTCTGGGTCACGGTCGCTCGGGATAGCGGCAGGGCGACGCGCCGCTGCGCACTCGAAGCATAGCGGGCGTGCATGCGATTCAGCTTACAGCGCCGCGGGTCCGTCACCCCACCACATCACTACAGCAGCAGTTCAATCGAATGAAACAGCCGGCGCAGTTCAGGGTCTTGCGAGCGCGCGCCTTCGTCGACGACTTCGCGCAAACACTCCAGAAAACACGTGGCCGCCGGACTGGTCGGCGCGCCGCGGCGTGACGTGATACTGACGATGGTTTCATCCACCGTCTCGCGCAAGGGGAGCGCCCACAGGTTCTCCTTTGCGATGAGCACTTCGACGAGCGGCCACGGAAAAATGCTGACCATGTCCGTTCGTGCGAGCAGGCCGAGCACGACCGAGAGCGAATGCGCGAGATGGATCGTGTGCGGCACCTTCATGCCGCGCTTGCGAAACAGATTGTCCGAGATCGACTCGCGGCTTGCCGGGTCCCAGTTCAGCACCCATTCGGCGTCTTCCAGTTCGAGCAGCGTGCGGCAACCCGCCTTGGGATGATCGCGCCGCGCGCACACCGCCGAATGCGTTGAAAACAGCGGTACGTTGTGAAACTCCGATTGCGGCGAAGCGGGCGGCGGACGGCCGATCGAGAAGTCGAGGCTGCCGTCACGCAGGCGTGGTTGCACGACGCCCAGCAGCCCCTCAAAAAATTCCAGTTGGACTTCCGGCATGTGCTGCCGGAACCGCTGCACTGTGGGCGGCAGAAAAGTCAGCGCCACCCACGGCGTGACGCCGATCGACAGTTTGCCGGCCGCCGCGCCGCGCATCGCCTCGATCTCTGCTTCCGCGCGCTGCAACTGACCGAGCACCAGCCGCGCATGCACGACCAGCGCGCGGCCGAACTCCGTGAACGCGACCCCGCTCGCGCCGCGCACCAGCAATGGCGCTTGCAGATCGGCCTCCAGTTCGCGCATGGCCTTGGTCACGGCGGCCGGCGAAAGGTCGAGCGAACGGGCGGCAGCCCGGATACTGCCGGTATCCGCAATGGCCGCTAAGGTGCTGAGTTGATGCAGTTTCATCTGGAAAACCCGTACGTGGGTGGCAACCACTGGTTGCTGGTGCAACGATTCTACGCCTGCCGCTGGAAAATCGGCGTGGTTATGCTCGGTTCACGCTTTCATCGACGGAGACAACATCGTGAACACCATGGCCATCCCGGCGGGCATCGCCGAACTCGAAGACGAAATGATCGCGCTGCGCCGCCGCATTCACGCGCAGCCCGAACTGGCTTACGAAGAGTTCGCCACTGGTGACCTTGTCGCCGAGCGCTTGCAGGAGTGGGGCTACACCGTGCATCGCGGGCTGGGTCAGACCGGTGTTGTAGGGCAACTGAAAGTAGGCAGCGGCACGCGCAAACTCGGCCTGCGCGCCGACATGGACGCACTGCCGATTCACGAGACCACCGGCCTGCCGTACGCGAGCACCGTCCCCGGCAAGATGCACGCATGCGGCCATGACGGCCACACGGCGATCCTGCTGGCGGCCGCCAAGCATCTGGCGCAGGAAAAGAATTTCGACGGCACGTTGAACCTGATTTTCCAGCCCGCTGAAGAAGGTCAGGCCGGCGCGAAGAAAATGCTCGAAGACGGCCTGTTCGACAAATTCCCGTGCGACGCGGTCTTCGCGATGCACAACATGCCGGGCTTCCCTACCGGCAAGTTCGGCTTCCTGCCGGGCTCGTTCATGGCTTCGTCCGATACGGTGATCATCAAGGTAACCGGCCGCGGCGGTCATGGCGCGGTGCCGCACAAGGCGGTCGATCCCGTGGTGGTGTGCGCGCAGATCGTGCTGGCCTTGCAGTCGATCGTATCGCGCAACATTGCGCCGCTCGACATGGCGATCATCACGGTCGGCGCCATCCACGCCGGCGAAGCACCGAACGTGATTCCTGAAACCGCGGAGATGCGCTTGTCCGTGCGCGCGCTGAAGCCTGAGGTTCGCAACTATTTGCAGGAGCGCATCACGGCGGTCGCCTGCGGACAGGCGGCGGTGTTCGGCGCGCGTGCGCACGTCGACTATCAACGACGTTATCCGGTGCTCGTCAACGATGCGCAGATGACCGGTCTCGCACGGCAGGTCGCGCTCGACTGGCTCGGCGAAGACGGCTTGATCGCCGACATGCAACCGTTGACCGGCAGTGAAGACTTCGCGTTCCTGCTGGAGCGTTGCCCGGGCAGCTACCTGATCATCGGCAATGGCGACGGCGAGGGCGGTTGCATGGTCCACAACCCGGGCTATGACTTCAATGACGACTGCCTCGCTACCGGCGCGGCGTATTGGGTGCGGCTTGCGCAGACGTTCCTCGTCTGAGGCAGGCGGCATCGCGTTGAACTGAGGCCATGCAAGGCTCCGAGGGTCACGAAGACCCGCGGGGCCATCAAGGCCGTGTTGGGGCCAGTCAGACCGTCCATCGCTTTCAGGCGCGCAAGGCCGCAGGTCCGCGCATTGGCAGGAAGGACACCATGGAGAGACAGATGGACTATTCCGCTACACCGCAACCCGCAGGCACCGACGCTTTGAATCTAGGCGACGCGTCGACCATGCCGCCGGCCAAACGCACGAGCCACGCCAAGGCGATTGCTGCGATCACGCTTGGCAACGGCCTCGAGTTTTTCGATTTCACGATCTACAGTTTCTTCGCGACGATCATCGGCAAGCTGTATTTCCCGGTGGAAGGGCAGCTTGCGCAACTGATGCTGGCGGTCGGCACGTTCGGCGTGGGATTCATCATGCGTCCGGTGGGCGGCATTGTGCTCGGCGCCTATGCCGACCGCGCCGGCCGCAAGGCCGCAATGAGTCTCACACTGTGGCTGATGACACTCGGCTCGGCGATCATCGCGTTCGCACCGACGTACGCGGCGATCGGCATCGCCGCGCCGCTACTGGTGATCCTTGCGCGATTGATTCAGGGCTTTGCGCTAGGCGGCGAGATTGGTGCATCGACATCGTTGCTGCTTGAATATGGCAGCGATAAGACGCGTGGATTTTACGGAAGCTGGCAGTTCGTGAGCCAGGGCTTGAACACGGTTTGTGGCTCGCTGCTGGGTGTTGCGTTGGCGGCGGCGCTGTCCACTGCCGCGTTGGAGAGCTGGGGCTGGCGTGTGCCGTTTGTGATCGGCATGGCGATGGGTCCGATTGGCATTTACATCCGGCGGCATCTGGACGAAACCTTGCCGGGCGTGGAAGACGGTACGGTTTCTGCGGCCCAGGCGCCTGATGCGCAGCCGGTTCGCAAGTTGTTCCGCGAGCATTCGCGCGTGATCACGACGGGTGTGTTGACGACGATTGGCGGCACGGCCGCGAACTACATCGTGCTGTTTTATCTGTCGACCTACGCGATTCGGATTTTGCATTTCCCGATGTCGTCGGCGTTGTGGGCCGCTTGGACGGCGGCGATTGTGACGGTGATTTGCTCGCCATTTGCGGGATCGTTATCTGATCGCGTGGGGCGCAAACGCGTTTTGTGGATTTCGCGGGTGATGTTGATTGTTGCCGTGTATCCGGCCTTCATGATTATTAATGCTTTGCCCACGGTGCCGGTTTTGTTGTCTGTTGTTGCTGTGCTGGCTGTGTTTGTCGCGTTTACCGCGGTGCCTAATATCGTCATGTTGCCGGAGATGTTTCCGCGCGAGATTCGCGCTACGGGGATGTCGATTGTTTATTGTTTAGGGGTTTCGATTTTTGGTGGGTTTGCGCAGTTTTTTGCTACCTGGTTGATTCAGGTGTCGGGGAGTAATTTGGCGCCTGCCTGGTATTTGATTGGGTGTGGGGTGGTGTCGTTGTTGCCGTTGCCGTTTATGAGGGAGACTGCAGGGAGGGCTATAGATTGATGGTTTTTTTGCCTGCGCGGCGCTTATTGTCTGTGTTCTTAGGGCTTTGGCCTTTCCTTGAATTGTTAGTGGTCTATTAGCGTTCCCCCTGTGCGGGGGGGCACCTACTTTTCTTTGCCGCCGCAAAGAAAAGTAGGCAAAAGAAAGCGG
>NZ_JALPRH010000031.1:0-87578 GCF_030464795.1 Paraburkholderia sp. SECH2 | reverse complement strand
CCGCACAGGGGCAACGCTAATAGACCACTAACAAAACAAGGAAAGGCCAAAGCCCTAAGAACACAGACAACAAGCGCCGCGCAGGCAAAAACCCCAAACTAAACGCCAACGCCGCAAGCAAACAACCCCGCAGCGAAGGCGCAAATCAACCCCTAATCCCGCGGCGAAGAAGCCGCCCCATGACTTAACCAATCAAGCACAGCAGTAGCATCATCATCCGCCCCCTGTCGCGCCTTAGCGACAGTCTCAGCCACATCCGCGCTAGGCACAGCGCGCCGAATCGCCACCCCAACGGCAAGAATATCAATCATGACGAGATGCAGAATCCGCGAAATCATCGACAACTGCGACTCGCGAATCTCAATGTGATCGGTCTCCAAAGCGACAGTAGCCCGCTTGGCCAGCGCCGTATTGCTCGACGTAATGGCAATCACCTTCGCCCCCGCCTGCATGGCGACATCCAGCACGCGTAGCAACTCAGGCGCACGTCCCGACTTGGACACGGCGACAATCACATCGCCCTTGCCCAGCAACGCAGCAGACGCCGCCTGCATATACAGATCGCCGTAGGCAATCGTCGGAATACCAAACCGGAAGAACTTGTAATGCGCGTCCTGCGCGACGATGTTCGAATTGCCGAGCCCATAAAACTCAATCCGCCGCGCGCCGTTCAACAAATCGATCGCCCGCTCGACCTGGTCGAAATTCAAATGCTCGCGCAGCTGCAAAATCGCCGACACGGTGTTGTCCAGCACCTTCGCACCAAAGTCCGTCGCGGTATCGCCCAGATGCACCTGGCTATGACTCACCGGAATCGTGCCGGTCAAACCCGTCGCCAGCTTCAGCTTGAAATCCGACAAGCCCTGACAGCCAAGCGAGCGGCAAAAGCGGATCACCGTCGGCTGGCTCACGTCGGCCTTGCGCGCGATATCCACGATCGGATCGTTGATGATCGAACGCGGATGATTCAACGCGAGATCGGCCACACGGCGCTCGGCCGGCGTCAACGCGTCGCGCATCTGGCGAATCCGCTCGAACACGGCCGATGAACTGCCGCCCGCGCGGTTCGACAACTGCTCCGCGAGAATCGCCGACACACCCAGAAACGCCGGGTATTCAGCGGTAATCACGTAGGTCGGCACGTTCTGCAAATACGCCTCGAAGCGGCCTTTCGCCTCGAACCGTTTGCGGAACGACGAACGCGCGAAGAACTCGCCAAGCCTCGGCACGACGCCGCCGCCAATGTAGATGCCGCCCAATGCGCCGAGCGTCACCGCGATATTGCCGGCGAAGGTGCCAAGAATGCCGCAGAACACGTCGACGGATTCGGCCGCGAGCGGCTCGCCTTCCATCGCGCGCTTGACGATCTCGATCGTGTCGACGTTCGCCGCCACGCGTTTCTTGTCGCGACCGGCGAGCGCGCGGTAGATCACTTCGAGGCCGGGACCCGCCGCCACACGTTCGAACGAGACGTGTGACCACTTTTTGCGTGCGTACTGCAGCACGATGTCTTCGCGTTCGTCGGCCGGCGCGAAGGTGGCGTGGCCGCCTTCGCTGCCGAGCGCGATCCAGCGGTCGTCGGCGGGAATCAGGCCGGACACGCCCATGCCGGTGCCCGGGCCGAGCAGGCCGATCACGCTGTTCGGACGGCGCGCGCCGCCACCCACCTGCACGCGCTGCGCGTCGGTGAGGCCGGGCAGCGCCATGGCCAGCGCGGTAAAGTCGTTCACCACCAGCAACGTGTCGAAGCCGAGCGCACGGCGCGTGGCTTCGATCGAAAAGCTCCAGTCGTGATTGGTCATGCTGACCTGATCGCCGTCGACCGGGTTCGCAATCGCAATCGCCGCGTGATTCACGCGGCCGATCTTGGTGTCCTTCAGATACTTCTTGATGACTTCGGCAACGCCCGGATAGTCCGCGCACGGATAGACCTGCACCGAGCCGATTTCGCCCGGGCTGTATTCGAGCGCGAAACGCGCATTGGTGCCGCCGATGTCGGCGAGCAGCCTCGGTCCATCGGCGTGCTGGCCCGCGCCCGGAACAGCCTTAGTTTGCACACCAGTAGACATCGAGTCTCACTCCCTTGTCGTTTGCCAACTGCGAGATGGCATTTTTTTGTAGCGCAGCGGTGGCGGCATTCAGCACGTCCATCTTGCGCGGTCCTGCGATCAGCAAAAACAGATGCTTCACTTCTTTCAGAGCGGAGAGCGACCAGCTCACACGCGCATGCGGCGCGCTGCCGGGATGCACGGCAACGAAGCGCTCGGGAGTGGTGATCGCGTAGTCCCATTCGGGCGCATCCGCGAAAATCGACGCGGTGTGGCCGTCTTCGCCCATGCCGAGAATCGCGACGTCCGGCACGGCGCTAAAGCGCGGGTCGGCGTTCAGCGCGGCAACGTGCGCGTTCAGGTCTTGTGTGGCGTCGACCAGCGGCCAGAAAGCGGCATTTTTCGCGGCGTTCTGCAACAGCGTGTCGTGCACGAGTTGCGAATTGCTCGCGCTGTCCGTTTCCGGCACCCAGCGGTCGTCGACCAGCGTCACGGCAATGCGCGCCCAGTCGAAGGATTGCGTGGACAACGTCTGCAGGAACGGACGCGGGCTGCTGCCGCCGGACACTGCAAGCATGGCCGGGCGCGCGTTGTTGGTTGACGTAGCCGTCTGTGCGGCGAGCGACGCATGTAACGCGTCGCCAACCGCTTTCGCCAACGCGTCGGATTGGGCGCGTTGATCGTCGAAAGCGTGAAGCTCGATCACTTCTCCTCCGTGCTGCTTTCTTGTTAGATCTGCGGAATGTGCCGTCCTGCTCTCACGCGATGCCTGCAAGTGGGATGACTTGCAGGCGCCTTCGTGATACCGGCGCCATTCCGTTCAGTTCGTCGGTGGGTCTCGCCGGCGCCGTGCCGTGCTTCGATCGGGATCGCGCATGGTACGACGCCGTAATTCAGTTGATTCAATTCTCTTCTTCGAGCCAGCAGGTGCCGTGCTGCGCCAACATCGCGCTCGCCGCTGCCGGCCCCCACGTACCTGCTGCATACGGCTTGGGCGGCTTGTTGGCAGTGGCCCATTCGTTGAGGATCGGTTCGACCCAACGCCATGCCGCTTCCTGCTCGTCGCGCCGCACAAACAGCGCGAGGCGGCCGTTGATGACGTCGAGCAGCAGACGTTGATACGCCTCCATTTGCCCTTCGCGGAAGAAGCGGTCGAACGCGAGGTCGAGGTGGACGCTGGCGAGGTTCATGCCTTCGCCTGGCTGCTTCGCGAGACAGTAGAGGCGAATGGTTTCGTTCGGCTGCAAACGGATCACGAGACGGTTCGCACCGCCGCGCAACGCGGACGCGCCCAGTGCCGAATGCGGCACCGCACGAAAATTCACCACGATCTCAGCGACGCGATCTGCGAGACGCTTGCCCGTGCGCAGGAAGAACGGCACACCGGCCCAGCGCCAGTTTTCGATTTCCACCTTCACCGCAACGAAGGTTTCGGTGTTGCTGTCCTGCTTCACGCCGGGCTCGGTTGCATACGCCGGCACCGCGCTGCCGCGGATCACGCCCGCATGATACTGGCCGCGCACGGCGACCTTGCCGATATCACGCGGATCGATCGGCTTCAACGCGCGCAGCACGCGCAGCTTTTCGTCACGGACCGAGTCCGAATCCATTGAATGCGGCGGTTCCATCGCGACGATGGAAAGCAGTTGCAGCAAATGGTTCTGCACCATGTCGCGCAAGGCGCCGGTGTTGTCGTAGAAGTCACCGCGCGCTTCCACGCCGAGTTCTTCCGCAATCGTGATCTGAATGCTTTCCACCCATTCGCGCCGCCACAGCGGTTCGAACAGCACATTGCCGAAGCGCAGCGCGAGCAGGTTCTGCACCGGCTCCTTACCGAGGTAGTGGTCGATCCGGTAGATCTGTTCTTCAGCGAAGATTTCACCGACTGCATCATTAATTGCGTTGGACGACTTGAGGTCGTAGCCGAGCGGCTTTTCCAGCACGATGCGCGAATTTTCGTTGAGCCCCACCGACGCCAGCGCGCGGCAGATCGGCACGAACAGCGACGGGCCTGTGGCCAGATAGAACACCCGAATGCCGGGCCGGCCGCTCAAGGCGTCGCGCAGCAGCGTGAAGTCTTCGGGGTTGCCGAGATCGATCTTCACGAACTCGATACGGTCGAGGAAGCTCGCCCATGCTGTTTCATCCACACCGTTCTTCGACACGTGCGGTTTGACGTGCTCATTGACCCAGTCAATGTAGGCCGCACGATCCGCTATATGCCGCGCCACCGCGACGATCTTGCCACTGTCGGCCAGCATGCCGCCTGCACGGTGCGCTTCATACAGTGCCGGCAGGATCTTGCGCATCGACAGGTCGCCGGTTCCGCCGAAGAGAACGAAGGTGAAGCTTGAATCGGTTTGCATGTGTCTCCGTCGATATCCTGGGGCCGCCGTGGGGACCGAAAAAGGGCGACCGTAGTCCGATAAAATATTTTTTGACACTGAATTGTAGTTTAACTACAATCCAAATCAAGAGGTAGCGCTAATTCGATGAAAAAAGCGTGCGCTGTGAGGCTAGATGCGCGTTTTCCCGAATCGGCAGGCGTCCCCTGCATGTTAACGGACATTGCGTGAGAGCACGTGCCAGCATGCCCCCGGCGGTCCTTACGGAAGGCCGGAAAGCTGATCTGGCGTCAGGGTTAACGTGCAAGGCACCTCGAGTCTGCCGCGCGCGACGCGGGCAGGCAAAAATCAAAAGAGGAGACAGTCAGTTGCATCCCGAACCACTCATCTCTTGAGCTTCCAGCGGCCGGATATCGGTCCGCCGGCACATGCCTTAACGCATGCGCCCGACCGTGCTCGATCGCCCAGTGTTTTGCCTGTTTGAACCAACCACAGCACCCTGGCGACATCAGGGGCCATTTGTTTTTTGTTCAGGTGTCTGGAGGAGATAAGCAATGAAATTTCGCGCGATCATGGGCGCTTTGTGCGCCGCAGGTCTGATGTGTGGCGTCTCGGCTGTGCAAGCTGCCGAGTCGATCGAAGTGTTGCACTGGTGGACTTCGGGCGGCGAATCGAAAGCCGTCGGCGTCCTCAAGGATGACATGACGAAGCAGGGTTACACGTGGAAGGACTTCGCGGTTGCTGGCGGCGCGGGTGCGGCTGCCATGACGGCACTGAAGACGCAGGTGATCTCGGGCAACGCGCCGAGCGCTGCGCAGATCAAGGGTCCGCTGATCCAGGACTGGGCTTCGCAAGGCGTGCTGGTGCCGATCGACTCGGCCGCAGCCGACTGGAAGAAGAACCTGCCGCCGGAAATCGACAAGATCATGCACGCGGACGGTCACTATGTGGCAGCACCGTTCTCGGTGCACCGCGTGAACTGGCTGTACATCAACAAGGCAGCGCTGGACAAGGCAGGCGGCAAGGTGCCGACCACGTGGCCTGAGTTCTTCGCGGTGGCCGACAAGATGAAGGCCGCGGGCATCCAGCCGATCGCGATGGGCGGTCAGCCGTGGCAAGACCTGACGCTGTGGGAAGACGTCGTGCTGTCGCAAGGCGCGGGCTTCTACAAGAAGGCGCTGGTTGATCTCGACGAGAAGACGCTGACGTCGGATCAGATGGTCGGCGTGTTCGACACGGTCCGCAAGATCCAGGGTTACTTCGACGCGGGCCGCACGGGCCGTGACTGGAACCTGGCAACGGCGATGGTCATCAACGGCAAGGCCGGCATGCAGTTCATGGGCGACTGGGCGAAGGGCGAGTTCGCCAACGCCAACAAGAAGGCGGGTTCGGACTACGTCTGCGCTGCGGTTCCGGGCACGGAAAAGTCGTACACGTTCAACGTCGACTCGTTCGTGTTTTTCCAGCAGAAGGGCGAGAAGACTGCAACGCCGGGTCAATTGGCATTGGCCAAGACGATCATGTCGCCGGAATTCCAGGAACAGTTCAGCCTGAACAAGGGTTCGATCCCGGTTCGTCTGGGCGTGTCGATGGCCAAGTTCGACGACTGCGCGAAGAAGTCGTACGCGGATGAACAAGTGGCGATCAAGTCGGGCGGCTATGTGCCTTCGCTGGCACACGGCATGGCGCAACCGGATGCAGCAGCCGGCGCGATCTCGGACGTGGTCACGAAGTTCATGAACTCGCAGCAGGATTCGAAGACCGCGGTTGCCGCGCTCGCGAAGGCTGCGAAGACCAAGTAAGTAGCGTCAAGCGAAGTAGTGCGCCTGGTCGTTCCCTTCGGGGGCGCCGGGCGCGTTCTTCGGAATGCTTGCAGCCGTTGCGTTACTTAGGGCGAGACACTTCACCCCTGGTTTCATCGAGTCACACCTATGCCGTTCCGGTCTCGCGTCGTTCGTGAGCGAGCGCCCCGGCGGTACAGTTTCAGCAGGAGTCGAGTAGTGACTGCTTCTATCAGCGGAAACGGGAAAACGTCCACCGTAACCCGCCGCACGTCGCCGATGGCGGCCCTTGCCGATCGCTGGATTCCGAAGCTGGTGCTCGCACCCAGCGTCGTGATCAGCCTGATCTTCGTATATGGTTTCATCGCTATTACCGGCTATCTGTCGCTGTCGAATTCGCGGCTGATGCCTCGTTATGAATTTGTCGGTCTCGACCGTTATCGCGAACTGTTCGATAACGATGTGTTCTGGACGTCGGCTGCCAACCTCGGCTGGTTCGGCATTCCGTTTATCGGTATCTGTATCGGCCTCGGCCTGTTTCTCGCGATCCTGCTCGATCAGCAGATCCGCAATGAAGGCGCGCTGCGCGCCGTGTTCTTGTACCCGATGGCGCTTTCGTTCATCGTGACGGGTACGGCGTGGCAATGGATCATGACGCCGAGCGTCGGCCTCGAAAAGGTGTTCCACGACTGGGGCTGGACAAGCTTCTCGTTTAGCTGGCTCGGCGACCCTGATAAGGCGATTTTCTGCGTCGTGATCGCGGCCGTGTGGCAATCCACCGGCTTCGTGATGGCGCTGTTCCTCGCGGGCCTGCGCGGTGTCGACGGGGAAATCTTCAAGGCTGCGCAGATGGACGGCGCGGGCTTGCCCACCATCTATCGCAAGATCGTGATTCCGAGCATGCGCCCGGTGTTCTTCTCCGTGCTGCTGATTCTCTGCCACATCACGATCAAGACCTTCGACCTGGTTGTCGCGTTGACCGCGGGCGGTCCGGGTACGTCTTCATCGCTGCCGGCTATTTTCATGTACACGTTTTCGTTCAATCGCGGGCAGCTGGGCGTCGGCGCGGCATCGTCGATGATGATGCTCGCCACCGTTGTGGCCGTGCTCGTGCCGCTGATGTATCTGGAATCGAGGAGCACCCGCAATGCAGCCTAAGATGACGATCAGCCGTGCCGTCATTTATGCGGCCTTGATTCTGTTCGCCCTGTATTTCCTGTTTCCGCTGTACGTGATGCTGTCCACGTCGTTCAAGGATGTCGACCAGCTGCGCACCGGCAACCTGCTCACGCCGCCGACGCACTGGACCATCGACCCCTGGATCAAGGCATGGAGCGGTGCGTGTACGGGTGTGCGCTGCGACGGCATGCAGCCGTTCTTCATGAACTCCGTGCGCATGGTCATTCCGGCCGTGCTGATCTCGTCGATCATCGGCGCGTTCAACGGTTATGTGCTCACGCACTGGCGCTTCCGCGGCGCGGATCCGATCTTCACGATGATCCTGGTCGGCTGCTTCATTCCGTTCCAGGCGATCCTGCTGCCGATGGCGCGTTTCGAAGGCCTGCTCGGCCTGTCGAATTCGATCACCGGTCTGGTGGTGGTGCACGTGATCTACGGTATCGCCTTCACCACGATGTTCTTCCGCAACTTCTACGTGAGCATTCCGGCTGAACTCGTGAAGGCCGCGCGGATCGACGGTGCAGGTTTCTTCACGATCTTCACGAAGATTCTGATGCCGGTGTCGCTGCCGATTTTCATGGTGTGCCTGATCTGGCAATTCACGCAGATCTGGAATGACTTCCTGTTCGGGATTGTGTTCTCCGGTGTCGATTCGATGCCGATCACGGTGGCGCTGAACAACCTCGTGAATACCTCGACCGGCGTGAAGGAATACAACGTGGACATGGCCGGCGCGATCATCGCCGCGTTGCCGACGCTGCTCGTCTACATCGTCGCCGGCCGCTATTTCGTGCGCGGTCTGACGGCGGGCGCAGTCAAGGGTTAAGCCCGGGCTAACCATACGCATCGCGGCGGCGCTTCTTCGATAGTGCGTCGCCGTCATCCGACCAGAGTTTTCAAGCTGTACCAGAGACAAGAGGATTCACAGCATGGCAAGCCTTTCCATCCGTGACGTGTACAAGACTTACCCGAACGGGGTACCGGTTCTGAAGGGTGTCAACATCGACATCGAAGACGGCCAGTTCCTGATTCTCGTTGGCGGCTCGGGCTGCGGGAAATCGACGCTGCTCAACATGATCGCCGGCCTCGAAACCGTGACCAAGGGCGAGATCCAGATCGACGGCAAGACGGTGAACAACCTCTCGCCAAAAGATCGCGACATCGCGATGGTGTTCCAGTCATACGCGCTGTATCCGTCCATGACGGTGCGCGAGAACATCTCGTTCGGCCTGGGCATTCGCAAGGTGCCGAAGCAGGAGCAGGCGCAGATCGTCGACCGCGTGTCGAACACGCTGCAGATCACGCACTTGCTGGACCGCAAGCCGGGGCAGCTCTCCGGTGGCCAGCGTCAGCGCGTGGCCATGGGCCGTGCGCTCGCGCGCGATCCGGTGATGTTCCTGTTCGACGAACCGCTGTCGAACCTCGACGCCAAGCTGCGCATCGAAATGCGCTCGGAAATCAAGCTGCTGCATCAACGCCTCGGCACGACGATCGTCTACGTGACGCACGATCAGATCGAAGCCATGACGCTCGGCGATCGCATCGCGGTCATGAAAGACGGCATCGTCCAGCAGTTCGGCGCACCGCAGGAAATCTACGACTCGCCGGCGAATCTGTTCGTGGCCGGCTTTATCGGCGCGCCGCCGATGAACTTCATCCAGGGCAAGCTGGTGGAGCAGGGTTCGGGCGTGGGCATCGAACTGGATACGGGCACGGCGCGCAATGTGTTGAATCTGCCGTTCGATTCGGCGAAGGTGAAGTCGCACGTTGGGCGCGAAGTGATTCTCGGCTTGCGCCCTGAGCGGATCACCGACGCACGCGGTGCGCATGGCGACCACGCGAACCTGCAGGCGATCGACGTGAAGGTCGATGTGATCGAGCCGACCGGTCCGGATACGCTGGTGTTTGCGCAGGTGAACGGCAAGCGCATTGTGAGCCGCGTGCACCCGGCTTCGAATCCGCAGCCTTTGTCGACTACGACATTGTTGTTCGATGCGTCGAAGGCGGTGTTGTTCGATCCGACTAATGAAGAGCGGATTGCCTGAGGCGAATTATTCGCTGAGCTATCCGAGTTGAAAAAAGCCCCATGCGTTGCAAGACGCATGGGGCTTTTCTTCATGTGCCGGGTGCTGTTTGCATCGGCTTGCAGCGGGTCCGCAACATGTCGCCCCTGCGACGCGACGTCAGGCGTCCTTGATGCGCAAATCCGGATTGTTCCGAGCGAGCTCGGTGACCCACTCGGTGAAGGCGCGCAGCCGTGAACTCAGATTGCGGCGATGTGCGTAGAGGATCGAAAGCGGCGTGCTGGGACTCGTGTAGTTCGTAAGAATTTCCTTGAGCGCGCCTTGCGCAATCAGATCCGCGACCATGAAGCGCGACGGCTGGATGATGCCGTGGCCGAGGGCGCTCGCGCTGATGTAGACGCTGCCGTCATTCACCGCAAGCACGCTTTTCAGCGTGACCTTGACGATCTCGCCGTCCACCTCGTACTCGAACGGAAAGGTCTTGCCGCTGCGCGCGGAAACGTAGTTGACCGCGCGATGCTCGCTGAGCTCCTCGAGCGTGGTCGGCGTGCCGTATTGCTCCAGATAGGCGGGCGACGCGCAGGTCACGATCCGCGCCTCGCCGATGCGCCGCGCGACGAGACTCGACTCTTCCGGCGTGCCCATGCGAATCACGCAATCCACCCCGTCCTGAATCAGATCGATGTTGCGATCCGCCAGCCCAAGCCGCACGTCGATCTCGGGGTATTGCCGGTAGAAGTCGTCGAGCGCGGGCAGCAGCAGCGCACGGGCGAGCGTGCCGGACGTATCGACGCGAATCGTGCCGCTCGGATGTTCGCGCTTGTTCGACAGCGACGATTCGGCATCGGCGACTTCGGCGAGGATGCGCACGCACCGGTCGTAGAACAGCGCGCCGTCTTCGGTGACGCTGACCTGCCGCGTTGAACGGTTCAGAAGCCGCACGCCGACGTGTTCTTCCAGAGCCTGAATGGTCCGGCTGACTTTGGCGCGGGGCAGGTCGAGCGACTCGGATACTTTGGTGAAGCTGTTCGCCTCGACCACACGCGTAAATATCTCCATCGCTTCGAAACGGTCCATGTTTTGCCTTATGAGTGATGGGCGGAAGTGGGTTTCGAAGTGAAGTGTATCGCTTGGAAATAGTGTTGGCGCGCTCTCGTGGTTAAGTTGGCCCGTGCGGGGTCCGTACGATCAATCCCGATCAGGCGCGCCAAGCGGGAACAGCGGGCGATACTGGCGGGCTTCGTCGACCGCGCGAGCGAACGATGGCCGGGCCAGCAGCCGCTTCCGGTAGGCCAGCACGTGCTCAAAAGCCGGGCCGATGCGATGCGTCCAGTCGGCGTAGAACAGGAACGGCGCGGCGCCGCAATCGGCGAGGCTGAAGGTATCGCCGGCCGCCCATTCGCGCCCGGCCATCACTTTGTCGAGCCAGCCGTAGGCCGTGTCCAGCATGCTGCGGGCCTCCGCCACGGCGCGCGGGTCATGCTCCCCCTCGGCGCGCATGCTGTCGTAGACGATCTTTTGTTGCGGCGTGGAGATGTAGTTGTCGAAGAAGCGATCCATGCTGCGCACTTCCAGCGCGGCGCGGGCATCGGCCGGCAAAAGCGGCACCGGCCCCGGGTGATACAGGCCGAGATACTCGATGATGATGCTCGCCTCCATCACGGTCCGGCTGCCGTCGACCAGCACGGGAAAGCGCTTGATCGGCCACAGCGCGGCGAACTCCGCCATGACCTGCGGGTCGTCGTACGCGAGGAGGCGCAGTTCGAACGGCGTGCCGTTTTCGTAAAGCGCGGTCAGCACCTTCTGGCAGTAGGAGGAGAAGGGGTGGGCATAGAGCTTCAGGGTCATCGGGGTCACCTATTGCGGGTTGCGAGGCGCGCTGTGGCGCGATGACGGCCGGAGGGGCCGTTTACCTGACGACGAACGAGAGCGGTGGGAATCGACAACCTCGCGACAACCTCACGACGACCCGGAAAATTTTAGCGGAAGTCGAATGTCCATCCGCATCCGCCAAAGACCGGACGCTCGAAAAAGCTTATGCGCCGCGATTTGTTACGACAAAACGTCACAAACTTTCAAGAAAGATCGTGTAACATTTGAAAAAATTGTAAGAAATCGACGTGACCGCGACGTAGCCGGTTTGCCGCCGTAATCAGAAAGACCACCGGGGCGTCACGCAATAAATAACGAATAACTCGACGCACGGAGCCTTTGCATGTCAACGATCACCACGTCTGTGAATAGCGCGACTGCTAATGCGCAGAACCAGGTGCAGCAAGCGGCGCAATCGATTATCAGCGGCTCCACCGGCAACGCGACGATGGACGTGGCGACCCTGGTCTCGGCCCTCGTGAATGCGAAGACGGCCGGCCAGACGGCGGCGCTGAAGGCCAAACAGACGAGCGATACCACGACCTTATCCGCGTACGGCGCCCTGAGCTCCGCGTTGAACGCCTTGCAGGCAGCGATCAAGAATCTCTCGGACGGAACCACCCTGTCGACCTTCGGGGCCACCGCGAGCGGCAAGGGCATGGATCCCAAGGCGGGTCCTGGCGCAGTCGCCGGCAGCTACTCGATCGATGTCAAGCAGATCGCTGCATCGCAGAGTCTCTCGTCGGCGGCGTTCGATTCCACCGCCAAATTGGGCAGCGGCAAGTTGACCATCGCAGTTGGCGGCAAGTCGATGGATGTCACGATCGACAGCACCAACAACACGCTGAGCGGCATCGCCAATGCGATCAATAAGGCGGGCAACAATCCGGGCGTCACGGCCACCATCGTGACGGGCACGGGTGGCGCCCACCTGGTGCTGCGCTCGACCACCACCGGCGCGGCCAACACCATCAACGTGTCCACCAGCGACGTTCAGAACGACACCGGCCTGTCGAGCCTCGGCGTAACCTCCACGCCGGGTGCGAACGGCGCGGCGTCCACGATCGTGTCCTCGGATACCAGCAAGGCCTGGCAACAAAGCGAGGCTGCTCAGGACGC
This sequence comes from Paraburkholderia sp. SECH2, assembly GCF_030464795.1. Classification (NCBI taxonomy): domain Bacteria; kingdom Pseudomonadati; phylum Pseudomonadota; class Betaproteobacteria; order Burkholderiales; family Burkholderiaceae; genus Paraburkholderia; species Paraburkholderia sp. SECH2. The sequence goes on along the minus strand of NZ_JALPRH010000031.1, from coordinate 75,210 downwards.
GAAGTTCACCATCGGCGGGATTGAGGCGAGCAGCTCCACGAACGCGGTGACGGCAGCGATTTCCGGCGTTACGCTGAATCTGTCGAGCGCCGCCGTCGGCACCACGCAGACACTGACAATCGCACCGGATACCACCGCGCAGAACACCGCCATCACCAACTTCGCCAATCTTTACAACACCGTCGTCACGACCATCAACTCGCTGTCCTCGTTTGACAAGTCCTCGAAAACCGGCGGCGCGTTGCTTGGCGATTCGACGCTGACGACGATCAAGAATACGTTGGCGTCGATCGTCGGCGGGGGCGTCGGCGCGGGGTCGTCAGCGGTGGGGCTCGCTTCGATTGGCATTACGCTGAAGGGCGATCCGGCGGACGGCACGCTGGTCATCGACAGCAAGAAGCTGAGTACGTCGCTCACCAGCAGCCCGGCGCAAGTCGCCGCGTTGTTCAACTCGACCAACGGCATCGGCGCTAAATTGAACAAGAGCATTAGCGACTTCGTGAAGACGGGCGGCATCATCGACACCCGCAGCACGGCGTTGAATGCCGACCTGAAGAGCATCACCACGCAGCAGACCACGCTCGCCAATTACAGCGCGCAGTTGACGAAGCAGTACCAGAGTCAGTTCACCGCGCTCAACACGCTGATGGCGACGATGAACAACAACTCGCAGTACCTGACGGCGCTGTTTGGCGGCTCGAAGAGTGCGGGGGCGTTGGCGACCAACAAGTAAGGCTGCTTTGGAGCGCGCCGCCTGATTCCGGGCGGCGTGCTTTTTATCAGAGCAGTTTGATGAAGCAAACTTAGTGAGGTAGCCGGACGTTGAACCTGAACGTCGCCAGCCTCGCGAGCAGGATGAAGGCGGTGGCGATCAACACGCTATAAACCGTATCGAAGTTCATATAGTCCAGCAGCACGTACAGCCAGCACCCCACAAAAGCGCATGTCGCGTACGGCCGGGAATCACGCAAAATCAGCGGCACTTCGTTGCACAGCACGTCGCGAATCACGCCGCCGAATACGCCGGCCAATACGCCCATCATCACCGACGTGAACCACGGCATCTGCGCGTCGTGCGCGATCGACGTGCCTGAAATGCTGAACAAGCCCAGCCCGATCGCATCGGCCACCAGCAGAACCCGCTCGGAAAGCAGCCGCGACGTCATCTTCAGGAGCGTTGGCGCGAACAACGACATCACGAAGATCGCGATCAGATAGGCTTGATGCTCGACCCAGTAAAAGGGCCGCCGCTCCAGCAGCACGTCGCGCAAGGTGCCGCCGCCGAAGGCCGTCGCGACGGCCACGAGGAAAGTGCCCACGGCGTCGAGCCGGCGGGTCCTCGCTTCGATAAAACCGGAAATCGCGTACGCGAAAATAGCCAGCGCTTCCATGATGGTCAGCGCCAGCGTCAGCCTCGGATGGATCACCGGGACTCCGTCAGGACTTGGGGGAAGCCGGCAATGCGCCCGGCTGCAACAGCACGACCACCGCACCCGCGCCGCCGTCATGCGGACGCGCCTGGCAGAACGCGATCACCTCGGACTTCTGTACGAGCCACGCGCGCACTTTGCCCTTCAATACGGGTTCTTTACCAATCGACCCGAGGCCCTTGCCGTGGATCACGCGCAAACATCGCAGGCCACGCTTCACCGACTCACGAATGAACTCGGCCAGCGCCTCGCGCGCTTCCTCGCGACGCATGCCGTGCAGATCGATTTGTGCCTGCACGATCCAATCGCCACGCCTCAGTTTGCGGACGACTTCTTGGCTCACGCCGGGACGGCAATAGGAGAGCGTTTCGTCGGTTTCGAGCAGGACCTCGGGATCGAATTCGTCGGAGATCGCTTCGTGCAGCACGGCTTCTTCGTCGAGTTTGGTTTGCACCGGCAACGGCGGCGGAGGATTGCGCGGCAAGCTGGCGCGCGGCGGGACCGCCAGCGGTGCAACCGCGCCGATCTCGCGGCGAAACAGATCGGCATCCGCTGACGCTTCGCGTTGCGCCGCTGCGGCGGCCGCACGTTCGCGTTCACGACGTTGTGTGTCGCCCTTTAATGCATCGCGCAACGCGCCGAGGCCGGCCAGGCCCGCGGCCGGCTCAATCTTCGGTGTGACTGCGGGTGCGGATACCTCCGGCGCGGGCTTGGCAACAGCGCGGGCGCGCTTCGGTTCGCTGGGGTGGGGCTGATTCTTCGGCATATCGGTAATACACAGAAAAGTAGATCGATCGCGCGAATCCGACGCGAACAGGACGCAAAAAAGGCCGCTGGCTTCTCAGCCGCGGCCTTCTATCAAGCAGGCGGCCGGGCCACGCCCAGCCGCCATTTTACCGTTGCACCTGGTGTTTCTCAGATCAGCGGTCGGCTTCCGCGCTCATCACGTGCTCGCCGATCTCGTCGAGCGTTTCCAGATAACGCTGCGCGTCGAGCGCGGCCATACAGCCCGTGCCCGCGCTGGTGATCGCCTGACGATAGACGTGGTCCTGCACGTCGCCCGCTGCGAACACGCCCGGCACGCTGGTCGCCGTTGCGAAACCGTTCAGACCGCCCTTGGTGATGATGTAGCCGTTCTTCATCTCCAGCTGGCCTGCGAAAATGTCCGTGTTCGGCTTGTGGCCGATCGCGACGAAGATGCCTTGCAGCGCGATATCCGTGGTGTCGCCGGTTTGCGTGTTCTTGATACGCAGGCCGGTCACGCCGGACTGGTCGCCCGTCACTTCGTCGAGCGTGCTGTTCCACTTGATCTCGACCAGGCCTTCCTTTTCCTTCGCCAGCAAGCGGTCGATCAGGATCGGTTCGGCGCGGAACTTGTCGCGGCGATGGATCACCGTCACCTTCTTGGCGATGCCGGAAAGATAGAGGGCTTCCTCGACTGCGGTATTGCCGCCGCCGATCACGGCCACATGTTGTTGCTTGTAGAAGAAACCGTCGCATGTGGCGCAAGCCGATACGCCCTTGCCCATGAACAATTCTTCAGACGGCAGGCCGAGATACTGCGCCGATGCGCCGGTCGAGATGATCAGCGAGTCGCAGGTGTACTCACCCGAGTCGCCGATCAGGCGGATCGGCTTCTCATCCAGCTTGGCCGTATGGATGTGGTCGAAGATGATTTCGGTGTTGAAGCGCTCGGCGTGTTCCAGGAAGCGCCCCATCAGTTCCGGGCCTTGCACGCCGTTCGCATCGGCCGGCCAGTTTTCGACGTCGGTCGTAGTCATCAGCTGGCCGCCCTGGGCGAGGCCCGTGACGAGCACCGGCGACAGGTTGGCGCGTGCCGCGTAGACCGCTGCCGTGTAGCCGGCGGGACCGGAACCGAGAATCAGAACTTTGGCGTGTTTCGTGGAAGTAGCGGGCATGATCGAAATCCTTTTACGGCGCCCGGCTCGCCCATGCGAGGCCGCGCGACTTGAGCTGAAACTATAGATGGGTATCAGAGCGGCATTATAAAGGGCGGCACGCCGGCCTGCTCCATGAAGCTTTCCGATCGTGGTGATAGCGTTGCCGCGGGCTTCGGCGGCCTTTCGTGTAGTCGATCGGCTAAGTTACCGTCATTTACAGCCTCGCGTGAGGCACTGCGTTTACAATAGGCCGCATCGATGGATCCGGCAGCCGGGACCGGGTCTGGAGCCGCCTTAAGCGCCGCTTCGGGCCGCGACTCCAGCGGCAATCGGCCACACAAGCAACAGGATCAATGGCAAAAGCTCCCTATTCCGCGAGCGCGCAGGCATTGCCGCACCGCATGTCGCGCCTTTTCACCGAAATCCGCTGGATCTTGCAGGTCGCGCTCGGCGTGTTCCTGCTCATGGCGCTCGTCAGCTACAGCCGGCACGATCCGAGCTGGACGCACGCCGCGCAGGTCGACCATATCGCCAACTGGGCGGGCCGCGTCGGTGCGTGGACGTCCGACATCCTGCTGCTGCTTTTCGGGCTGTCCGCCTACTGGTGGATCGTGCTGCTCGGCCGCCATATCTCCGCCAATTACCGCCGTATCACCCGTCACGAGGAACTGCAGGAAGATGCACCGCGCGATGCCGGCTGGCTCGCGGACGCGTTCGCGTTCATGCTGGTGTTGCTTGCCTGCGACGGTATCGAAGCGTTGCGCATGTGGTCGCTGAAAGTGCAGTTGCCGCGGGCGCCGGGCGGCGTGATCGGCGAGGCGGTCGCGCGCGGCATATCGCATGCGCTCGGCTTTACGGGCGGCACGCTGGCCCTACTTATCGTGCTTGGCATCGGGTTGTCGCTGTATTTCCGTTTTTCGTGGCTGTCGGTGTCGGAAAAGGTCGGCGAGTCGATCATTTCGGCAGTTACGTTCGCCAAGCTGCGCCGTGAGGCGGGCCGCGACCGTAAATTGGGCGAAGCCGCCGCCGTGAAGCGCGAAGGCAAGGTCGAAAAGGGCCGCGTGCGGATCGAGGAACATGAGCCGGTCATGATCGTGCCGCCCATCGTCACGCCCGCCAAATCGGAGCGCGTCGAGAAAGAGCGGCAAGTGCCGCTGTTCACGGACCTGCCGGGCGACTCCACCTTGCCGCCGATCTCGCTGCTCGACGCAGCGCCTGCCGCGCAGGAAACCATTTCCGCCGATACGCTCGAATTCACCTCGCGCCTGATCGAGAAAAAGCTCAAGGACTTCGGCGTCGAAGTGAGCGTGGTCGCCGCCTATCCGGGCCCCGTTGTCACGCGTTATGAAATCGAGCCGGCTACCGGCGTGAAGGGCAGCCAGATTGTGGGTCTGGCGAAGGATCTGGCGCGTTCGCTGTCGCTGGTGTCGATTCGCGTGGTCGAAACGATTCCGGGTAAGAATTTCATGGCGCTGGAATTACCGAACCAGCGCCGTCAGACCGTGAGTCTCTCGGAGATTCTCGGCTCGGCGGTTTATGCGGACGCGGCTTCGCCGCTCACCATGGGTCTGGGCAAGGATATCGGCGGCAAGCCGGTGTGCGCCGACCTCGCGAAAATGCCGCACTTGCTGGTGGCCGGTACGACCGGTTCGGGCAAGTCGGTGGGTATCAACGCGATGATCCTCTCGTTGCTCTACAAGGCGAGCGCCGACCAGGTCCGTATGATCCTGATCGATCCGAAGATGCTCGAAATGAGCGTCTACGAAGGCATTCCGCATCTGCTGTGTCCGGTGGTCACGGATATGCGCCAGGCGGGTCACGCGCTCAATTGGGCGGTGGCCGAAATGGAGCGCCGCTACAAGCTGATGAGCAAGCTCGGCGTGCGTAACCTCGCCGGCTACAACAACAAGATCGACGAAGCCGCCAAGCGCGACGAGAAGCTGCCGAACCCGTTCAGCCTGACGCCGGACGATCCGGAACCGCTGTCGCGCCTGCCGAACATCGTCGTCGTGATCGACGAACTGGCCGACCTGATGATGGTGGTCGGCAAGAAGGTCGAAGAGCTGATCGCGCGGATCGCGCAGAAGGCGCGCGCGGCCGGCATCCATCTGATTCTGGCCACGCAGCGTCCGTCGGTCGACGTGATTACCGGCCTGATCAAGGCCAACGTGCCGACACGCATGGCCTTCCAGGTGTCGTCGAAGATCGACTCGCGCACGATTCTCGACCAGCAGGGCGCGGAATCGCTGCTCGGTATGGGCGACATGCTGTACCTGCCGCCGGGCAGCGGTTTGCCGGTGCGGGTACACGGCGCGTTCGTGTCGGACGAAGAAGTGCATCGCGTCGTCGACAAGCTCAAGGAGCAGGGCGAGCCGAACTATATCGAGGGCATTCTCGAAGGCGGCGTGACGGGCGAGGGCGACGAAGGCTCCGCAGGCGCCGGTGGATCGGGCTCGAGCGACGGCGAGGCCGACCCGCTATACGACCAGGCGGTCGACGTGGTGCTGAAGAACCGCCGTGCGTCGATCTCGCTGGTGCAGCGGCATTTGCGCATCGGCTATAACCGCGCGGCGCGCCTGCTCGAGCAGATGGAGAACTCGGGCGTGGTGTCGGCAATGTCGTCGAACGGCAATCGAGAGATTCTTGCGCCGGCGCGGGAAGCGGAATAGGCGATCTACGCGGCTGGTCCACCGAACCAGCCGCAAAGCGCAGCGCACAAATGCCGTATAAGCCCCGCTTAAGGCTTCTTGCTTAAGCTGTGCCCCAAGGCTGAGGGCTCGTCCCCCGGCTGCGCGGTTCAAGCTAGCCGCCACGGTCACTCGGCCGCTGTCCTCAACACCCGCCGGCGTGACCGCCCAACAAATTCAATCAAGGGAGAAAACACCATGCAGCTATTCGCGCAGCAGCACGCTCGACAGAGTGCTCAACCCAACCGTGTTGGCCAACTCGCTCGCAAGATCGCACGCGGCGTCGGCAGTGTGGCAATTGGCGCGTCGATGCTCGTCGCGTCGCAGGCATTCGCGAGCGGCACCGAGCAACTGAAGGCCTTCGTCGCGCAAGTGCATTCCGCGCGCGGTACCTTCGTGCAGCAGGAAGTGCGCGCGCCGAGTAAGGCGCAGGGTGCAAGCGGCGCGAGCGGTGTGTTGTCCACCACTGGCAAGACCGGCACGTCGAGCGGCACGTTCACGTTCGCGCGCCCCGGCAAGTTCATCTGGCAATACGAGAAGCCTTATGCACAACTGCTGCAAGCCGACGGCGACAAGCTCTACGTGTACGACAAGGATCTGAACCAGGTGACGGTGCGCAGTCTTGGCGGCGCACTCGGTGCGAGCCCGGCGGCGATCCTGTTCGGCAGCAACGATCTGGACAAGAACTTCACGCTGCATGATGCAGGCGTGAAGGCCGGCATCGACTGGCTCGAACTGACGCCCAAGGCGAAAGACACGCAGTTTCAGCGCGTTGGCATCGGCTTCAAGGACGGCAATCTTGAGGCGATGGAACTGCACGACGTGTTCGGCAACGTGACGTTGCTGACGTTCTCGAACATTCAGAAGAACCCGCCGCTGCCAGCCGATGCGTTCAAGTTCACGGTGCCGAAGGGCGCGGATGTGATCAACGGTTAAGCTGCCGCAGTTTGCCTATGCAATGAAAAAGCCGCGCATCGTTTGCGCGGCTTTTTTCTTGGCGGCGCGTGCAACGCCGAACCGCTACTCATCCACTTCCAGCACCTGCACCGGGTGCGCGGCCTTCATATCGTCGATAAACGCTTCAACGATATCCGTTCGATGCTGCCGCGCCCGCGTGACCATATGGAACGCCACGCGGTACTTCATCTGTGCGGGATTCAACGCGGCCAACAAGCCCTGCTTCACGAACGGCGCCGCGAAATGCCCCGGCAAATAGCCGAGATGATGCCCCGACAACACCAGCATCGCGACCGCTTCCATGTTGTCCGCGAGGGCGGTGACATTTTGCGGCGTCGTCGAACTTTCGGCTTCGGGCAGCGGATAACTGCGCCACGCCCATTCGTGCGCCGCGGCTTCGACGGGCGGCACTTCGCCGGCAGAAGCGAACAGCGGATGCCCCTTTGCGCAATACGCGAACTGATCTTCGGCGAACACCTCGGTGTACTCGAGCGACGGCACGCGATGCCAGAAATAGCCGATGCCGATCTGAATCCGGCCGTTTAGCAGCAGTTCTTCGAGTTCGCCCGGCGAGCGCACCAGAATAGAAAACCGCACTGACTGATCGCGGGCACGAAACCGGCCGATTGCGTCGCTGATGCGCGCGCTCGCCGATACCGGTGTGTGGCCGATCATGCCAATATCGAGTGTGCCGACCAGTTTGCGGCCGACATTGCGCGCCTGCATGCCGAAAGTATCGACGGCGGACAGTAGGGCGCGGGCTGCGTCGATAAATTGCTCGCCGCGCGCGGTCAGGCTGAAGCCGCCGCGGCCGCGCTCGCACAGCCGGTAGCCGAGGCGCGTTTCCAGTGTGGCGAGTTGCGTGCTGATGGTCGACTGGCCGACGTTCAGCGTGGCCTGGGCCGGCGAGACGCCGCCGGCGTCGACGATGGCGAGGAAGACGCGGATCAGCCGCAGGTCGAGATCGGTGAGTTGGGAGAACATACGGCAGGATACATCGCTACGAATCAATGTGAAGTTTATTCTGTTCGTATTTTAACTTGCGGGAAACTGCTCAAGAATCGAGATTCGCCCGGCAAGGTGCGCTTTTTCTATTGATCCCTCGGCCGGTTGCACGTATTTGCTTACTGCCCCTCTTTTCATTGCCGAGACACGATGAATACTTCCTCTTTCATTTCCCCCGACGCCGGTGAACGGCCGCAGCCGCTGTCCGGCAACGCAATGCCCCGCTGCGGCGGCATTGCGACGATGATGCGGCTGCCGAACGTCGGCTCGGCCGAAGGGTTCGACGCCTGCTTCGTCGGCGTGCCGTTCGATCTCGGCACCTCGAACCGCACCGGCGCGCGTTTCGGGCCGCGCCAGATCCGCAGCGAATCGGTGCTGCTGCGCCCGTACAACATGGCGACACGCGCCGCGCCGTTCGATTCGCTGCGCGTGGCCGATCTCGGCGATGTCGCGATCAATCCATACAACCTGCACGATTCGATCAAACGCATCGAAACCGCCTACGACGAAATCCTCCAGCACAACTGCAAGCCGATCACATTGGGCGGCGATCACACGATCGCGCTGCCGATCCTGCGCGCGATTCATCGCAAGCACGGCAAGGTTGGTCTGATTCACGTGGACGCGCATGCTGACGTCAACGACACGATGATGGGCGAGAAGATCGCACACGGCACGCCGTTCCGCCGCGCGGTGGAAGAGGGCTTGCTGGATTGCGACCGCGTCGTGCAGATCGGTCTGCGTGGCACGGGTTACGCGGCTGAAGACTTCGACTGGTGCCGCGATCAGGGCTTCGAAGTCGTGCAGGCAGAGGCGTGCTGGAACCAGTCGCTGGCGCCGCTGATGGCACGTGTGCGGGAACGCATGGGCGACGGTCCGGTGTACATCACGTTCGATATCGACGGTATCGATCCGGCGTTTGCGCCGGGTACGGGCACGCCGGAAATCGCTGGTTTGACGGTGCCGCAAGCGCTGGAAATCATTCGTGGCTCGCATGGCCTGAACATCGTCGGCTGCGATCTGGTTGAGGTCGCGCCGCCGTACGATCCGTTCGGGACGACCGCGTTGCTTGGTGCGAATCTCGCGTTTGAATTGCTGTGCGTGCTGCCGGGTGTCGAGTATCGGGCGTCGAAGCGGTGAGCTGACCACGATTGATGGTGTATGAAGAGAAAAGGCCTGCAAATGCAGGCCTTTTCTTCATTGCAGTGATGCTTCAACGACTCAAGCGTAGGCAGTCTTCCGAGTCGATACCAGCGCCAGATAACACACCGCGCCGATCACCAACGCGGGCAGCGTAGCGCCCAGATTCGGCAGCCATTGATTGATCGCCTGATACGCCACGATCCCGATTGCCCACGAGATAAACGCGCTCAGATGCCAGCCGCCTGAGAAGCCGTAACGGCCACGCACATCGCCGAGCACGGCGGCTTCAATGCGACGCTTGCGCACGATGAAGTGATCCACCAGCACCACGCCGAACAGCGGCGCGAACACCGAGCCGATCAACAGCAGGAAGTTCTGATACTTCGCCATCGGCACGAGCAAGGCGATCGCTGTGCACAGCGCACCGAACGCCGCCGACAACAACGGCACGCTGCCGCGCGTCCAGAACGTGCCGGTCGAGACCGCTGCCGAGTGGATGTCGGCGAACGCGTTGTCCACTTCGTCGATCAGGATCAGCAGCAGGGCGAGGCCGCCGCCTGCTTGAGCCAGCGCGCCGGTCAGCAGCGTATCGCCGCCGCCGGCCGCGAGACCGTAGATCGCGCCGAGCGCGTAAAACCAGATGTTTGCGATGCCATAGCCGAGCAGCGTGCCGCGGAAGGTCTCGCCGGGGCGTCGGCCGAAACGCGTGTAGTCGGCGATCAGCGGCAGCCACGAGAGCGGCATCGCGACCACCAGATCGATTGCGCCACCGAACGACATCTCGCCGGTGCCCGGACGGCGCATCAATTCGGCCAGATCGTGCTTGGCGAGCAGATTCCACGAGAGCCACGCAGCGCCCGCCAGCAGCAGCCAGATGCCCCACGTGCGCAGAAACCGGCGCACGAACGACAACGGGCCGCTGATGGCCAGCAGCGTCGCGAGCAAACCGAAGATCACGGTCCAGATCAGCGGCATCGAGAAACCGAAGGCCTGCTTGGCGAGCGCATCGGCGGAATCGCGCATCACGATCACCTCGAACGCGCCCCAGCCGACCAGTTGCACCGCGTTGAGCACAGCAGGCACCGAGGCGCCGCGCACACCAAGCGTCGGCCGCAGCGACGACATCGCCGCGAGCCCCGTATCCGTGCCGATCACGCCTGCCAGCGCCAGCAATACGACGCCGATCACGCTGCCGATCACGATCGCCAGCAACGCATGCGGCAGCGACAGCCCCGGCACCAGCAGTGCGCCCGCCTGCGCGACCAGGAGGCCGATGCCGAGCGAGAACCAGAGCGCGAAAGCGTCGCCGGTGCGGAACGCGCGGCGCGCGTCGGGCACCGGCGTGAGCGGTGCGTAGGTGGAGCCGGCGTCGCCGGCGAGTGGATCTTGTGCCATCTAATCTTGTCCCTGTTGGTGTTGCTTGTGCGTTCGGTGCTGCTTGTATGTTCGCGTGCGATGCCCGTGTTGCCGGCCAATCCGCGCGCGATGTTAGCCTGTCAGGCTGTCGGCGAGATTACTGGCTAACCGGCGTGGTCATCGCCCGAGCGCCGTCACTGTCATAATGCAGGACGTTGCCCGCACTCTTGCGTGCCGGCTTTGTTCATCCGGCAGCACGCCGCCTTCACACGGACCGCGTCCGGAAAAGCCGAGATTATCCCCAAAACGTCATGTTTGAAGAAACCCGTGCCAATGTTCCGCTCGCCGAACGCCTGCGGCCCCGCAATATCGACGAAGTGATCGGCCAGAAGCACCTGCTCGGCCCGAACAAGCCGTTGCGGGTCGCTTTCGAATCCGGTGAAGCCCATTCGATGATCCTCTGGGGCCCGCCCGGCGTCGGCAAAACCACGCTCGCGCGGCTCATGGCCGACGCGTTTCATGCCGAGTTCATCGCGTTGTCCGCGGTGCTTTCGGGCGTGAAGGATATCCGCGAAGCCGTCGAGACCGCACAGATTCATCGCGCGAACGGGCATCAGACGCTCGTGTTCGTCGACGAAGTGCATCGCTTCAACAAGAGCCAGCAGGACGCGTTCTTGCCGCACGTCGAGTCGGGGCTGTTCGTGTTCGTCGGCGCGACGACCGAGAATCCGTCGTTCGAGGTGAATAGCGCGTTGCTCTCGCGAGCCGCCGTCTACGTGCTGAAAAGCCTGACCGACGAAGAACAGCGCGAACTGCTCGACCGCGCGCAGAAAGAACTCGGCGGCCTCACGTTCACCGACGAAGCCCGCGACGCCCTGATCGGTTCCGCCGATGGCGACGGCCGCAAGTTGCTGAACAACCTGGAAATCGTCGCGCGCGCGGCGGCCCAGCAGAAGAGCACCGAAATCGACGGCGCTCTGCTCGGCAGCGCGCTCGCCGAGAATTTGCGCCGCTTCGACAAAGGCGGCGACGCATTTTACGACCAGATCAGCGCGTTGCATAAATCGGTGCGCGGCAGCAGCCCGGACGGCGCGCTGTACTGGTTCTGCCGCATGCTCGACGGCGGCGCGGACCCGCGTTATCTCGCGCGACGCATCGTGCGGATGGCATGGGAAGACATCGGCCTCGCCGACCCGCGTGCGGCCCGCATCGCGCTCGACGCCTCCGAAACCTACGAGCGCCTCGGCACGCCCGAAGGCGAACTGGCGCTGGCGCAGGCGATCATCTATCTGGCGGTCGCACCGAAGTCGAACGCGGGTTACAACGCGTACAACGAGGCTCGGCGGTTCGTGAGCAAAGACCAGTCGCGCGGCGTGCCGGTGCATCTGCGTAACGCGCCGACCAAGCTGATGAAGGAACTCGGCTACGGTCACGAATACCGCTACGCGCATGACGAACCCGATGCCTACGCGGCCGGCGAGACCTATCTGCCGGACAACATGCGCGACCCGCATTGGTACGAGCCGACGCCGCGCGGTCTCGAAGGCAAGATCGGCGACAAGATGGCGCGTCTGGCCGAGCTCGACGCGCAGTGGCGTAGCGAGAACAAGCCGAAGAAGGGCTGAGCCTTTTCGCCTGGGCTTCTGCGGCCGTTGCAGATGCCGTGTCGCCATTCCGCACGCCTTGACCATCTAACGCACCGGCCGCCCGCGCCGGTGCGCTAAAATCGCTGCTTCATACAACGAACACCTGCCCCATCCCATGCTCGACATCCAGCTGCTGCGCAAAGACCTCGACGGCGTCGCCAAACGCCTCGCCGACCGCGGCTATACCCTCGACGTGGCGGCCTTTGCCGCCCTCGAAGCGGAACGCCGCGACACCCAGACCCGTACCGAAGAGATGCAGGCGCGCCGCAACACCCTGTCGAAGCAGATCGGCGGGATGAAAGGGCGGGGCGAGGATACGTCGGCGCTGATGGCCGAAGTGGGCGGGATTGGCGACGAGATGAAGGCGTCGGCGGCCAAGCTCGACGATATCCAGAAGCGTTTGTCCGACCTGCTGCTCGGCGTGCCGAACCTGGCGCACGAAAGCGTGCCCGCAGGCAAGGACGAAACGGAGAACGTCGAAGTGCGCCGCTGGGGCACGCCGCGCCAGTTCGATTTCGAGGTGAAGGATCACGTCGACGTCGGTACGCCGCTAGGCCTCGATTTCGAGACCGGCGCGAAACTGTCGGGCGCGCGTTTCACGTTGCTGCGTGGACAGATTGCTCGGCTGCATCGCGCGCTGGCGCAGTTCATGATCGACACGCACACGCTGCATCACGGCTATACCGAGGTGTACACGCCGTATATCGTGAATCCGGAGATTCTGTACGGCACCGGCCAACTGCCGAAATTCGCCGACGACATGTTCCGCGTCGAGAAGGGCGGTGACGAGAACACGGTCACGCAATATCTGATTTCGACTTCGGAAATTTCGCTGACGAACACGGTGCGCGACAGCATCGTCGAAGCGGACACGTTGCCGATCAAGCTGACCGCGCATTCGCCGTGCTTCCGCTCGGAAGCGGGTTCGTATGGCCGCGACACGCGAGGGCTGATCCGTCAGCATCAGTTCGACAAGGTCGAGATGGTGCAGATCGTCGCGCCGGAAACGTCGTATGACGCGCTGGAGCAGATGGTCGGCCATGCTGAGGCGATTTTGCAGAAGCTTGAGCTGCCGTACCGCGTGATTACGCTGTGCACGGGCGACATGGGCTTCTCGGCAGCCAAGACGTATGACCTGGAGGTGTGGGTGCCTGCGCAGAATACGTATCGCGAGATCTCGAGCTGCTCGAACACGGAGTCGTTCCAGGCTCGCCGGATGCAGGCGCGCTTCCGCAATGCGCAGGGCAAGCCGGAGCTGGTGCATACGCTGAACGGTTCGGGTCTGGCGGTTGGCCGCACGCTCGTGGCAGTGCTGGAGAATTTCCAGAACGCGGATGGTTCGGTGACGGTGCCGGTGGCGCTGCGTCCTTACCTCGGTGGGGTGGAACGGCTGGAAGTGCCGGCGGCTTGATTGGCGCCGGGCTGAGGCCGCTGCCGATTGCCAAGTCCCTTTGAAATTTTTTGGCCGAGGGGCTTGGAAATCGGATTCAGCTGTTCTATAATCTTTCTCTCCCAAGCAACGACCCGCTTGGATCTGACGAAATAGCGTAGTTGCTGTGAGTTGGAAGACCCGGAAAGGTGGCAGAGTGGTCGAATGCGCTGGACTCGAAATCCAGTGTACCTTTAGGGGTACCGTGAGTTCGAATCTCACCCTTTCCGCCAAATTTAAAAACCCCCGCTGAACGAAAGTTCAGCGGGGGTTTTGCTTTTGGGTCGTTCGAATCGCGTGCCCGGCTCAGAAGCCATGCCAAACAGAAAGCGTCGCACCCGTATCATGCGAATGGAAAACTGCCACACGCGCAGTTCCAGAAAAGACCCAATCGTTGACAGTCAACGACAGCCTTCGCTGCGGTTGTGCACCGAGCGTTAAAGTCGTGTTCGGCAACTGGGCTATCGAGAGTTGCGGCGCCAACGACGGCCCCAGATTGAGATAACTCGACGTCTGCTGTGGTGCCGCCTCAGGCGCTGGCGTCGCAACGCTCCCAGCGCCAAATCGGAATTCGCGGATCGCCTGCGTGCTATAGAAATTATCGACTTGCGCGTAAAACGGCTTTCCCTGGTCCGACTGATATTCCATTTCATAGCGGTGCAAATACCGTTGCGGTTCCGGAATGGGTGGAACAACCGTCTCGGGCAGAGGCGCGATGTTCGCAACGGTCATCGCTTCGGGCAGGTCGGTGGCAAGGCCACCCGCGAACGCATATCCGTTCAGAACAAGGAATATTGCGCCGACAATCCTTTCGTTCAGGCAGGTCATGACCGTGCCTCCAATGAAGGAATTGAAACGTCACGCTACTGACCGCTATGCCTGAATTGACCGCCGACCGCCCCTGCAATCTCGCTTTTATCAATACATTGTAGTCAGCCCTTCGCGTCTGGCTAGCAATGTATGCAGCATCACCGTGCTCCGGAGATTGATGAGGGGCACAGTACGGCCTGGCGCGCGAGCCAGCCACGCCGGCACCTTGAACACTTTGGATATGAAACGTTAATTTGAATCGATCGTCATTCGTTCTCTTTATCCCGGCTGTCGCTGGCCAGGGGATCATTTGATCGTTGCGCCCCCCGCATTGCCCGTTTGATTGCGCTGCGAGGCCTTCTTCACCACCCAACTTTGCTCCGTCCAAAACGATGCAAAAAAATGAGCACAGCACCGAATTTATGCGATTCACATAATGGACATGTACGTTCTCGGGTCGCAAGAAAGAATTCACTTACCGCGGACGCACAAATTGAAAGCAATTAGAAAATAATCCGATGCTTGTTTGTCATAAATTATTTCCGCCTGAATTCGACATGCGCAGCCATTGCCCACTCGGCCGATTCGCGTTCGTGACCCGTCGAATTATGGTGAAAAAGAAGTGGCACTTCCCGAGTCGCCTGAGTGCCTGTAAAGTCATACAGCGTTTTCGCGTCGAGTCCAAAAACACAGACGCCAAACACATAGCCACAACGATGTCCCGAACAGTTTGCAAGACCAGTTTTGTAAAACAGGCTTCAAAAGGGGATTCACATGTCAGTCGGCAATTCGGTCGTTGACACGACCAAAAGCAGCACGAAATACAAAGTCATCAAGTGGTCGATTATCGGGCTGTGCATCGCCATCGGCGCGCCGCTCGCCATCCTGCTGGTCAAAGGCCTGGTCGGCCTGATCCTCGCGGCGGTGATCGGGCTTGCGGCGATCAACTTCGGTCCCGTTCTCGCCATGAAGTTCGCGAACCAGAAGGTCAAGATGTTCGTGAACGAAGCAAAGTCGAACCCGATCGAGACGCTCTACAACGAACTGGCCGAAAAGCAGGAAGGGGCCGAGCGGTTCAAGAAGAGCATCACGGATTTCCGCACAGAAGTGAAAAACTTCGAAGATAAAACCGCGCAGTTCAAAAAACAGTATCCCGAAGACGCGGCTCGTTTCGAGACTCAACTCGCGACGATGAGAAAATTGCTCGCGTTTCGCGAAGGGCGCTATAAGCAGGTTCAGGACGAACTCAAACGATTCTCCGACGCGATCGACCGGGCCAAAGCGCTGTGGGACATGTCGCAATCCGCGCAACGCATGAACAAGATCGCCGGCATGCAATCGAGCGACACGTTCGCGCAAATCAAAACCGACGCCGCGCTCGACTCCGTCATGAACTCGGTCAATAAAGCATTTTCCGAAATGGAAACGTCGCTGATGGAAAGCGCGGAAGTGCAGCAAGCCAAGGCCGCTACCGAGATCGGCGCTATCAGTCAGCCCGCCCAGCAACTCGGCTCGCCCGCGGCGCCCAAATAATCTGGCGCGCACCGCTCGACTACTCAACTCGATCAAAAAATAATGAAGAAAATTCTGGGTTCGGTTCTTTTCCTGATCTTGCTCGCTGCCGGTTGGTATATCCACGAAGGCGGCCTGAAAAATCCGCTTAACAGCAGCCAGAGTGCCGACAAAGATACCGTTGCGGTGAATGGTGTCGACACAGGCAACCCCAGCAGCGCCGACGTCAAAACGCCAGCCCCAAGCAATCCGGACGGTTTCGTGCCCAACAAGGACACGCTGAAGTCGATCTTGAGCAACGGTGTTGTACGCGTCAGCGTCGAAAATCCATCGCGGCCGTTTTACTCGGAAGACAACGGCAAGCCGCAAGGCTTCAACGTCGACTTCGCCAATCTGCTGTTCGCCCAGAAAGAGTTCACCTCGGGCGACCATCCGACCATCGCCGTCGACACGCACCACGGCGTGGACACCTATCCGGCAGTCCCCGATCAACTGACGAAAACCGACAAGCAGGGCAACGCGGTCGTCGACGTCGCCATGGACGGCCTGACGTTCCCTGACAACACTCCGAGCGGCGTCGTCTATTCGATTCCCTACGTCGAGGACTTCGGCTATTCGTTGATCGTCGCCAAGGGTTCGCCGGTCCGCTCTGCCTCCGATCTGGCGGGCAAAACGGTCGGCGTGCTGCAGGGCGATCCGGACGTGAAAGCGTATGTCCAGAAAGCGTTCCCGAATAGCAAGATCGTCGAGCTGTCGGATGCGAGCATCGAAGGTCAGCGGTCGTGGATGTCGCACTTCCTGGACGAGCATCAGGTCGACGCCATCGTCTACGACTATCCGTTCGGCGTATCGGAAATCAAGGGCACTGACCTGACCTTCGCTGTCACGAAGCTGGACGGCTCCAACCTCGCGTACAAAATCGGCGTACGCAAGGAAGACAGCGCGCTGCTGATCTACCTGAACTCCGCGATCGCGAAGGTCAAGCAGTCGCCGGCCTATCTGGACCTGTTGCGTAAATACTTCATCAGCGACCAGGTGCTCACCACCGCTGCGACCGGCGGCGAGAAGACCTACGTGGTCCGCTCGGGCGACACGCTGAACGCCATTGCCGCGAGCCAACTGGGAAGCGGAGCGCGATTTGTTGAAGTGCAGAAGCGCAATAACCTGCCGAACCCCAACCTCATCCTTATCGGTCAGCACCTGATCATTCCGGTGCGCTGACGCGGTAGATTTTTCTGCCGGGCCTTCGCGGCCCGGCATGAACAACTCTCCCCGATTGCCAATGTGAGCACGCCGCACGCCGGCTAGCTCTGTCTCGCCGGGTTGCGTGCCCGTGTCTGCCGCCCAAAATCCGCCAGATTTGCATCCGTTTCAACCCCCGCTGCGTAAATCCCCTCAAGGACGCGCAACCCCGCCATACCCAACTAACCGACCGCGCGCCCCTGAAACCAGGAGACGCGCCCATGACCCATTCCGCACCGACCTCACCATTACCGCGCGGCTCGCGGGTCGCGGTTATCGGCGCCGGTATCTCGGGTTTGGCCAGCGCCTATCTGCTGGCGCGCAACCATCAGGTCACGCTGTTTGAGTCGGCAGGCTACGCGGGTGGTCACACCAACACCGTGGACGTCACGCTCGAGGGCCACACGCATCCCGTCGACACGGGCTTCCTGGTTTTCAACGACCGCACCTATCCGAACCTGATCGCGCTGTTCGCCGAACTGGGCGTCGAGTCGCACCCGAGTGAAATGACCTTCTCGGTCTCGCTCGACGAAGGCCGCCTTGAATGGGCCGGCACCAGCCTGAACACCGTGTTCGCGCAACGTCGCAACCTGTTCTCGCCGACCTTCATCGGCATGCTGCGCGACATCATGCGTTTCAACAGCAGTGCGCAAAGCAATCTCGATCTCGCGATGGAAACGCGCGCATCCATGGGTGAACTGCTGACGGCCGGAGGTTATGGCGGCGCGTTCCAGCGTCACTACCTGCTGCCGATGGCCGCGGCGATCTGGTCGAGCGCGACTGCAGACATTCTCGCGTTCCCGGCCACCACGTTCCTGCGCTTTTGTCTGAACCATGCGTTGCTTCAGGTGAACCGCCGGCCGCAGTGGAAAACGGTGGTCGGAGGAGGGCGCGAATATGTACGGCGTATCGTCGACACGCTCGACGACGTGCGCATCGGTACCGCAGTCAAAGGTGTGCGACGCGATGCAGACGGCGTCGATGTCTTCACGGATAGGGGCACGGAACGCTTCGACGCGCTGGTGCTCACCACCCACGCGCCGACCTCGCTGCGTCTGCTGGCAAACGACGCCGATCAGGACGAGCGCAGCGTGCTAAGCGCCGTGCGTTACCAGTCGAACGTCGCGGTGCTGCATACAGATACGAACCTGCTGCCGCGTCGTCAGCGTGTGTGGTCGGCGTGGAATTATCTGGGGAACCGCGCGGTCGACGGCACGCATCCGGTGTGCGTCAGTTATCTGGTCAATCAACTGCAGCCGCTGCCGTTCAGAACGCCGCTCGTCGTCACGCTCAATCCGGTGACGCAGCCGGCGCCGGGCACCGAGTTGCGCCGCTTCGTCTACGACCATCCGTTGTTCGATCTGGCCGCTATCGATGCGCAACACCGTCTGCAGTCGGTGCAAGGCAAGCGCCGTACCTGGTTCGCGGGCGCATGGACGGGCTATGGTTTTCACGAGGACGGTCTGAAGTCGGCACTGCGCGTGGCCGCCGATTTCGGCGCGTCGCCGGCGTGGGCCAAGCTATGAATCCCGCTCGCGTCGAAGCCAACGTTGATCCGGCTGCCTGGCTTTTGACGGGGCAGGTGATGCACGAGCGTCTGCGGCCGAAGCATCATCGCTTCACGTACCCGGTGTTTTGCGTGCGCTGCGATCTGGATCGTCTTGCGTCGCTCGATAGCAGGTGGTTTGGCGTCGATCGCTGGCGGCCGCTCAGCTTGCACCAACGCGATCACGGTCCACGCGACGGTAGCGATCTCGCCACATGGATGCGCGCGCAACTATCGGCGGCGGGTATTGAAGC
This sequence comes from Paraburkholderia sp. SECH2, assembly GCF_030464795.1. Classification (NCBI taxonomy): domain Bacteria; kingdom Pseudomonadati; phylum Pseudomonadota; class Betaproteobacteria; order Burkholderiales; family Burkholderiaceae; genus Paraburkholderia; species Paraburkholderia sp. SECH2. Next base: position 56,292 of record NZ_JALPRH010000031.1, on the reverse strand, counting down.
AGCGGACGGCAAGATCTGGCTGCAAGCGTTTCCGCGTGTGTTCGGTTATGCGTTCAATCCGGTCAGTTTCTGGTTTTGCCACGATATCGATGGTCATCTGCGCGCGCTGCTGGCTGAGGTGCGCAACACCTTTGGTGATCGTCACAGCTATCTGCTGAGCGCTGTGGGCAACGCGCCGATCACAGCTGAAACGGAACTGAAATGGCGAAAAGTGCTACACGTGTCGCCGTTTTGTCGCGTCGAGGGGACCTACGAATTTCGTGTGAGAGAGACGCCAAGCAGCGCGTCGGTCTCGATCGACTACCACGACGCTGACGGTTTGCTGATCCGCACCGCGCTGGGTGGCCGATTAAAACCCTTGACGCGCTCGACAGCGCTTGCCGCGCTGCTCAGTCAGCCGTTGCTGACCGTCGGCGTCGTCGTACGAATTCATTGGCAGGCGTTGCGCCTCGTCATCAAGAAAGCGCCGTTCTACGGCAAACATCCTGCGCCGAGCCGCACCGCTGACGCACCCACCGACCACGCCGCAGCCGGCCAACCATCCGTCGCTGCGCGCCCCATTTCGTCCGATTGAGGAGACTCAGCCATGGCGCTTTCAAGAACCCTAAGCGAGCACCGAACCATCCCCGCGTCAGGCCGTCTATTTCTCTCTCTGCTCGAACGGATTCAGGTTGGGCATCTGGTGCTGATCACGCCCGACGGTCAGCAGCGCGTGTTCGGCGATCCGCATGCGGCACCGGGCGCGCGTCTGGAGCTGCGCGACTGGCGTGCGTGCGGCGCGATTCTGCGCAAAGGCGACATCGGTTTCGCCGACGCATGGCGCACGTTCTGGGTGGACACGCCTGATCTGGCCGCCTTGCTGCGCGTCGCGATTCGCAACGAGCGCGCGCTGCAACGCACGGTCTACGGCGGCTGGCTCGCGCAACTCTGGTACGGGCTGCGTCATAAGCTCAGGCCCAATACGCGTGCGGGCAGCCAGCGCAATATTCACGCGCACTACGATATCGGCAATGCGTTCTACGCGCAGTGGCTGGATCCGACGTTCACCTATTCGAGCGCTATGTTCGATGGCAATTTCTACCAATCGCTCGAAGCCGCACAACATGCGAAGTATCAACGCATCATCGATACGCTCGGTTTGCGCGAAGGCATGCGCATTCTGGAAATCGGCTGCGGGTGGGGCGGTTTTGCGATGCACGCGGCGCGCCAGGGAATCCACGTGTACGGCATCACGATCTCGCAGGCGCAGCTTGAATTCGCCCAAAAGCGTGTGAGCGAAGCAGGCCTGAGTGATCAGGTGCATCTTGAACTACGCGACTACCGCACGCTGACGGGCCAGTATGACAGCATCGTATCGATCGAAATGTTCGAAGCCGTCGGCGAAAAATTTTGGCCGACGTATTTCCGCATCTTGCGCGAGCGTCTCCTGCCCGGCGCACGCGCGCTTGTGCAAACCATCACGATCGACGATTCACACTTCGCCGCCTATCGCGCGACCAGCGACTTCATCCGCGAATTCATTTTTCCGGGCGGCATGTTGCCGAGTCCGCAGCGTTTCATCGAAGCGGCGCGGCGTGGCAAGCTCACGGCACGTACGTCGTTGGCATTCGGACACGACTACGCCGAGACCCTGCGCCGCTGGCGCAGCGCGTTCGAAGCGCAACTCGATACGATCCACACGCAAGGCTTCGATGAGATTTTCGTGCGGACGTGGCGGCTGTATCTGGCCTACTGCGAAGCCGGCTTCGATGAAGCGCGCACGGACGTGATGCAATTCGTGCTCACCTCGGCGGATTGATATGCGTGCGCTCGCGGCGAATTCGGTGAGCGGACCCGGCTCGCGGAGGCCCTCCGGCGATCCTCTGTACAATTGGCCGATCGTCAACATCGTTTCAGCCCCACCGAATTCATGGCCATTACCTACAAGACTCCTGACGACATCGCCAAGCTGCGCATTTCCGGCCGCCTCGCGGCCGACGTGCTGGCGATGATCGGCGAGCACGTCAAGGCCGGTGTCTCCACCGACGAGCTCGACGCACTGTGCAACGACTACATTGTCAACACACAAAAGTCGATTCCGGCAAATGTTGGCTATTTGGGTTTTCCGAAGACGGTTTGCACGTCCGTCAACCAGGTGGTGTGCCACGGCATTCCCAACCGCAGCGAAATCCTGAAAGACGGCGACATCATCAATATCGACGTCGCGATCATCAAAGACGGCTATTTCGGCGACACGAGCCGCATGTATTGCGTCGGCCAGCCGAGCACGGTGGCGCGCCAACTGATCGACACGACCTATGAAGCGATGCTGGCCGGCATTCGCGAGGTCAAGCCAGGCGCCACGCTCGGCGACGTCGGCTACGCGATCCAGAAGATCGCGCAGCGCGACGGTTTCTCGATCGTGCGCGACTATTGTGGGCATGGCATCGGCAAGGTTTATCACGAAGACCCGCAAGTGCTGCACTACGGTCAGCCGGGGCAGGGCGTGCGTCTGAAGCCGGGTATGGTCTTCACGATCGAACCGATGATCAACGCGGGCCGCGCCAGCACCGCGGTGCAGCGTGACGGCTGGACCGTGGTCACCAAAGACCGTTCGCTGTCGGCGCAATGGGAGCATATGATCGCCGTGACCGAAGAGGGCTACGAGCTGCTGACGCCATGGCCGGACGGCACCGGCAATTACGAAGCGCCTTGAACGCAGTGACCAGCGCGCCTGACGAACCGGCTATCCGGACGGTGGGCGTGCGAATTGCTGCGCAGCGGGCGCGCGGCGCCTGCACCAGGAACCGCCGCTGCAGTTCGATCCGGCAAATAAGGATTTGACTCGCGCGCCGGTTCGGTTAAAGCTATGCCTTAGGGTTTCAAGGGGTTTTCGTCTGCATGAGTCCGTCATTGACCGTTCGCCGTATCGCCGCTGATCAGGGCGCTGTTTTCCGCGAACTCCGTACTGCGTCGCTGCGGGAGGCACCCTATGCCTTCGGCGAGACGCTAGAGGACGCGTTGTCGGCGGATGCCGCCACCTTCGACGCCACCGCTGCTGAACACGCTGTTTCGTTTATCTTCACCAGTTTCATCCTCTATACCGAGGGCCATCCGGCAGGACTCATCGAAGCCTATTTCGACGACTCCGAGGCGCGCCGCGCGTTCGTCTGCGAGTTGTGGGTGGCGCCGGCCGTGCGTCATCTGCGAGGCGGCGAGTTGCTGGTCGACACCGCCAGCGCCTGGCTCGCCGGCGAAGGCGCCATGGAAATCTACGCGTGGGTCGCCGACGCCAACCGCAATGCGATGCGCTTTTACGAGGCGCTCGGCTTCGGTCCCACCGGCGAGCATCGCCGCGTCGCGCGTGCGCCCGAGCAGGCAGAAAGCCTGCTGGTGCGGCACGTGCCGACCACATCGCAGGTATTTCAGCAGTGATCTCGCGAGCGGCGCGTCAGCCTGCCGCTCACATCCCATCCGCGTCGCTACAGCGTTCATGGCCAAATGACCGGCCTGGACGCGGCCTGTATGGCCGAGACGTGGCTACGTCATGGGTATTCAGGCCGCCGTGCTGCGTTCTGTCGGCAAAAAAACTCGCTCCCCGCCTGGACGCCTGTAAAATACGCAAAATTTTTTGCCGAACGCTATGTCGCCCAAGAAATCGCCCTTTTTCGAACTCCGCAGCGGCTCTGTCGACACGCTCCTGTTCGTGGTCAAGACAACCGACCTCGACGCGATGCGTGCCGAACTGACCCGGCGCTTCGAGGCGACCCCCGAATTTTTCGCTAACGACGTCGTCGCGATCGACGTGCGCCGGCTCGCCGAGACCGAACGCGTGCCGCTCGCCGACATCGCGCAACTGCTCGACAGCGTGCGCATGCGCCCGGTCGGCGTGGTGGCCAATGCGCAGCAGGCGTGGGCGGCGGAATCCGCGCTGCCCTTGCTCGAAGCGCGCGACCGTCGCGGCGCGTCCGCTAAATCCGCTGACGAAGAAGTCGCCAATGTGCCCGCTACGGCACCGGCTGCCACCGCAGCAACGGCCACGCCGCCGGCCGATCTGTTTTCGGCGGTAGAGGGCACGCCGGCTACGGCCGCCGCGGTCGACCCCGCGCCGGCCGCCGAACCCGTGCGCCTTGCCACCTCGTCGCAAACCATGGTGGTCGACAAGCCGTTGCGCTCGGGCCAGCGCATCTACGCAAAGGGCGATCTGGTCGTACTCGGTCTGGTGAGCTACGGCGCGGAAGTGATCGCGGAAGGCAACATCCATATTTACGCGCCGCTGCGCGGCCGGGCGTTGGCCGGCGTGCAGGGCAATCACGACGCGCGCATTTTCTGCACGTGTCTCGAGCCGGAACTCATCTCGATCGCGGGCATCTATCGTACGACCGAGAACCCGCTGCCGGCCGACGTGCTCGGCAAGCCGGTGCAGATCTGGCTCGAAGAAGAAAAACTGATGATCGAACCGTTGCGGCTCACCTGATCGGCGTGAGGCGCGCGCTGCCCTGAACGTACACGGCACGCGGCGCTTTACGGCAAATATGGCCGCACATAATTGATGAATTTGACGAACACAAGGTAAGGGTAATGGCAAAAATCATTGTGGTGACTTCGGGCAAGGGTGGCGTGGGCAAGACGACCACGAGCGCGAGTTTTGCATCGGCCCTCGCATTGCGTGGCAGCAAAACCGCCGTGATCGACTTCGACGTCGGCCTGCGTAACCTCGACCTCATCATGGGCTGCGAGCGCCGTGTGGTGTACGACCTGATCAACGTGATCCAGGGCGAAGCCAACCTGAACCAGGCGCTGATCAAGGACAAGAAGTGCGAGAACCTGTTCATCCTGCCGGCCTCGCAGACGCGTGACAAGGACGCGCTGACGCTGGAAGGCGTCGAGAAGATCATCAACGACCTGATCGCGATGGACTTCGAATACATCGTCTGCGATTCGCCGGCGGGTATCGAATCGGGCGCGCTGCTCGCCATGCACTTCGCCGACGAAGCGCTGATCGTGACCAATCCCGAAGTCTCCTCGGTCCGTGACTCGGACCGTATCCTCGGCATTCTGTCGTCGAAGACCAAGCGCGCAATCGAAAGCAAGGAGCCGATCAAGGAACACCTGCTGATCACCCGCTACAACCCGAAGCGCGTGAGCGAAGGCGAAATGCTGTCGCTGACCGACATCCAGGAAATTCTGCGCATCGATCTGATCGGCGTGATTCCGGAATCGGAAGCGGTGCTGCATGCGTCGAACCAGGGGCTGCCGGCTGTGCACCTCGACGGTACCGACGTCGCTGAAGCCTATAAAGATGTCGTGTCGCGTTTCCTCGGCGAGCAGAAATCGCTTCGCTTTACCGATTACCAGAAGCCAGGGCTGCTGCAGCGCCTCTTCGGCACCAAGTAAGGGGAGCGCACGTAATGTCGATTCTTTCGTTTTTGCTGGGCGAGAAGAAGAAATCCGCGTCGGTAGCGAAGGAACGCCTGCAGTTGATCATCGCGCATGAGCGCGCCGGCGGCCATGCGCCTGCCGATTATCTGCCTGCGTTGCAACGCGAACTGGTGGCCGTGATTTCAAAGTACGTGAAAATCTCCGATGACGATATTCGTGTGAGCCTGGAACGTCAGGACGATCTCGAAGTGCTCGAGGTCAAGATCGAAATACCGCAGGTGGGTTCCGCGTAACGTGTTGCGCGCTCTGTTTCGTTCCGTCGATGTGACGTGACGAGGTGGGGCGCGTAAGCGGTGTTGTTGTCTCCTCCCGCCGTTTCTCCTCCGCCGTTTTTCTCGCCGTCGTCCCCGCTAATTCTGTGTTCATGTGCGCTCGCACAGGTCTTCTCACACGTGCTTTCCGCGCGGCGAAATAATCCGTTGCACTTCGGAGTGTGCCGTTACACGCCCACAGTCAGCGCTTTCGTCCCCTCGCGCATTAAACGGATAACGCCGCATTCGGTGTCCATCCAAAGAGGGAAAACATGAACAAGACCTTTCGCTTGCTGATCGCTAACGCTGTTCTGATCGCTGCTGGTGCATCTGCTGTGGCCTCCGCTTCGGCCGAGGAAGTCGTCGTGATCGCGCCGTCCGCACCGCCGGCCGTGCGTTATGAAGCCGTGCCGGCACCGCGTGTCGGCTACGTGTGGGATCACGGTCATTGGCGTTGGGATCACGGCCGCTATGTGTGGGACGCGGGCCACTGGCAGGCCGAGCGCGTCGGCTACCACTGGGTGCCGGGCCACTGGGTCGAACACGGTCCGAACTATCGCTGGGTCCAAGGCCACTGGGCGTAAGTCCACCGGCAACAACCGCGTGCGGCACAGCGGAATCGACACCGCTCGTGCCGCTCCCTCCAGTTTGACGACACAGGCGCCGCTCGTGCGTCCGGCGTAGCGCATGCCCGTGTTTCTGAGGAACACGTGATGAAAAAGAATCTGTTTCTGATCGCCGTTCTGGCGGTCATGCTGGCCGGTTGCGTCGTAGTGCCGGCACGGCCGGTTTATATGCGCGCGCCGGCGGTTGTTGTTTACTGACGCGGGGCGCCGTCTTCAGCAGGCGCCTCACCCGTGATCTCATCGACGGCCGCTGGTTCGGGCACGTCGACTTCGGGGACTTCCGGCACCGGCGCGGGTGCCGGCTGCGGTAGCGGCGCCATATAGCGCTGAGCCAGCGATTCATACAGCGGTGGAGCGAAGAGACGCGCCACGCGGCTTGCGATCAACGCGGTGGCCATCAGCGAAATCACCAGCGCATGACCATCGATCATCTCCATCACGATCACGAACGACGTAATCGGTGATTGCGTGACGGCGGCCAGATAGCCGACCATCGCGAGGGCGATCAGCATCGGCAATTGCATCGAGCCGAACACCATGTGCAGCAGATTGCCGAAGCCCGCGCCGATCGACAGCGACGGTGCGAAGATGCCGCCCGGAATGCCCGGCAGGTACGAGCCGACCATCGAGATCATCTTCAGAAACGGATAGAACAGGGACAAGTGCTCGTGCCCGTCGAGCAGGCCACGCGCTTCCGCATAGCCGCTGCCGAAGGTCGTGCCGCCGGAGATGAGGCCGACTACCGCGATCACGAAACCGCACAACGCGGCGAACGCGACCGGCCGCTCGCCGTGCAACTGACGCAGCGGCGCCGGAATCCAGCGCGCGGTGTTCAGCAGCAGCCAGCCGAACACGCCGCCCGCAATACCGGTGACGATTGCCGTGAGCACGACGGCCACCGCCAGCAGATCGGGGAAGTGCGCGCCGATCTGGATGGTGCCGAAATAGGTGTAGTTGCCGTTCAGCCCCAGCGCGATCACCCCGGCGATGATGATTGCCGTAATCAGCACGCCGCTCGCGCGGGCCTCGAAGCTGCGCGTGAGTTCCTCGATCGCGAACACGATCCCCGCCAGCGGCGTATTGAACGCCGCGGACAAACCCGCCGCCGCGCCCGCCAGCACCAACTGCCGTTCGATCTGCGCGTTCGAGCGTGGATACAGCCGTCGCAGATTGAACATCAGCGCTGCGCCGACCTGCACGGTCGGCCCTTCGCGCCCGATCGTAAAGCCGCCGAGAATCGCCAGAAACGACACCGCGATCTTGCCGACCAGGATCCGGAACGACAACAGCCGTGTGCCGTATTCGCCGGGCTTGGCATGCAGGGTGGCGATGACTTGTGGAATGCCGCTGCCTTCGGCGCCGCGGAAGAACGTGCGCGTGAGCCAGACCGCGAGCGCCGCGACCGCGGGCGTGACGATCAGCGGCGCCCACACGTGGTGCTGCTGCATGGTGCGGAATTCGCCGTAGCCCCAATCGATCAGCCTGGCGTACAGCACCGCCACGAGGCCGACCGCGATCGCGCCGAGCCAGAAGATGCCGTATTGACGCCACAGGCGTCTCGCGCGACGCACGATGCCGGAAGAGAGGGGAGGAAATGCCCGGGACATGAGGATGTGCTGGCGCAAAGGGTGAATTATAAAGCGCGCCCTATCGCTTCAACCGTATGAAAGTTTTTTGAAATGTAGTAAAAGGGCTGTTCGTAAGGTGCGCAGTGTAACGCCCTGTATTAATGCCGGGACGGCGCACTGGAGCGTTCGGCGATGGTTATTCCAATCGTCAGCTAAAATGTTTTGATGTTCGAACAATTAATAGGTCCTCAATGAAGCGAGTCCTTATCGTCAAGGTCACTTCGCTCGGCGATATTGTGGAGGCGTTGCCAGTCGTCGCCGATATCAAACGCGCGTATCCCGGCGTAGAAGTCGACTGGGCGGCCGACGAAGCATTCGCCGAAGTGGTGCATTGGAGCCAGAGTGTGGACCGCGTGCTTTGCGCACCGTTGCGACGCTTCAAGAAGGCGCGTAGCTGGGGCGATTTCAAGGCAATCTGGGCGTCGATCGCCGAATTGCGCGCCTACCGCTACGACTTCATCATCGACATTCACGGCGTGTACAAGAGCGCGATCATCGCGTTTCTGGCGCGTTCGTCGAAGCGTATTGGCTACCAGTCCAAGGATCTGGGCGAACGGGGCGCCGCATTTGCTTATACGGGGCGTTTCGGCCCGCGTCCGCAGTGCGATGCGTGGCATGGCATGCGCATCAGCGCGAGCGAGGCGCTGGGCTATGAGGTTGAAGGCCCGCCTGTCTACAATCTGCGTCTGCCCGAGCCGGCCACCGCACTGTTCGCGGCTGACGGCAGGCCGGTCGCGGCGCTGTTTCACGCCACCTCCAAAGACGACAAGAAGTGGCCGGTGCCCCATTGGGTCGCAGTCGGCCGCGAGTTGGCGCAGCGCGGTTTTCACGTGGTGCTGCCGTGGGGCTCGGAACGCGAGCGCACGGAGGCGGAGCAGATTGCGTCGCAGGTGCCGGGCTCGACCGTCCTGCCGAAGCTGAACGTGACCGAAATCGCGCAGATGATCGACGCGTGCGCGCTGGTAGTCGGTACCGATACGGGTTTCGTTCACGTGGCGCATGGCTTGCAGAAGCGCACGGTCATGATTTTTGTGGCGACTTCGCCATCGCATTTCGGCATCCAGGCGCCGTTCCGCTCGATTTCGATCGGCGACGGCCACTCAGTGCCGTCGATCGCCGAGGCACTGGAGGCGATCGATTACGTGCATGGCGACGTACACAGCGAGCCACGCGTCGCAGCCATGCAGCACGGATCGGCCGCAGCCTGAGCGCAGCTTTGCAGCGCTTTCGCGCAATCGTTTGGCTAAAAGAAAAGAGGCGCGACGCGCAGTCGCCCAATCAAACGAGCGCTGCCACGGAACGCCTCCGAAAAACGCCCGCGTCGGGGAACTACGGGCGGAGAGGAATCACTGCAATGAACAAACTGACTCAAGCGCTGAGCGGCGACGTCGAGTAGCCGACTCAGTTCTACAGAGACCGCCGGCCGGCGGTCGAGTTCAATGGCGCATTCATCAAGACATGCCGTGCGTGCGCCGGCAGATTCGTGTGCCGCTCATTGGCGTCTCGCCGGTGGCTACTCGCGGCCGCTCGCAGCGTTTGAATAAGCGCCGCGCATTACATACCTGTTAAATCTGTCGCTTTTCGTTGAGTGCCTAATTGGCTACACGTGCGCGCTTTTGCGTGGCTATTGGCTCAGCCATGGCGCATGGAAACGCGTACCCAATGCCTATGATCGGCGCCCCGACTCGCGCACCCGCCACGGGCAGGACTTGCGCGGTTTGTACATGTTCAAAGCAGTATAGGCGGTGTTTTTGTCTGATGTGTGTCTGTCGTCGTCGCGCTTCGGGTGCCGTGGGTTTCGGGGTCCGAAGGTGTAACACCTCAGTGATTTTCCCTTACAAATCGCAACGTTCGCGCGAGGCAGGGTCGTGTTCAATCGAGTCATTCGGGGTTTCGGCTCGAATGAATCTGACTCGAAGGAGAACAATATGAAACGCTTAGTCCTGACCCTGATCGCCGGCACACTACTCGCAACGGCGCTCGGCGGCTGCATCGTTGCACCGGCGCCTGGGTATTACTACGGTGGCGGAGGCTATTACCATCACGGCGGGTACTACTACCGGTAATGGCTAGCGGCGCGCGTTCGGCTTGAACGCAGCGCGAGGCGCTGACGGCTGCCGCTTGCCTGCATAGGCACGGGCAGCCGCTCAACCGCTTCTTCGGATCAGGTCAGACCGCTTTCGTCAGCCGCGCCCAACCGGGTATCGCGGCTTTCGCCCGCTCAGGCGAGCAGCATTTCGAAAGCGATCACCGCAGTGATGGCAGCCGCGTTCGCGGCCAATGCTTCCACGACAATGCCTTTCCACGTCGCGGGACGAAAGCGCAAAGCCAGCAGCAGCGAGCATAGCAATGCCAGCGCGATGATCATCACGATGTCCGCGTTGTGAAGATGAATACTCATCAGAGCCTCCCTGCTTGCCTTAGGGTTATTGGAATCGAGTATAGGCAAGTCAAAAAGACGCGCAAGGCAGGGGATTTACCAGCGCGTCTTTACCCTGATTACACCAGCTGCGAATCGCGGGTTTCGCGCATGCACAGCACACCGATCATGCTGACGGCCGCCGCAATCGAAACGTAAGCACCTACCCATGGCAGCCCGCCGTGCGCGGCCAGCACCTGCGCGATATACGGTGCGACTGACGCACCGAGAATCCCGCCGAGGTTATACGACACGCCTGCGCCGGTATAACGCACGTTGGTCGGAAACAGCTCCGGCAGCAGCGCGCCCATCGGTGCGAAGGTCACGCCCATCAGGAACAGTTCGATCACGAGGAACAGCAGCACCAGCGGCGTCTGACCACTGCCGAGCAACGGCGCCATCGTGAAGCCGGAGAGGATCGCAGCGATGATGCCGACGATCAGCACCGGCTTGCGGCCATAACGATCGCTCGCCCAGGCCGACAGCGGCGTGGCGAGCGCCATGAACACGACCGCGATGCACAGCATGCCGAGGAACGTCGGCCGCGGAATATGCAGGACCGACACGCCGTACGACAGCGAAAACGTCGTGGCGTTGTAGAACAGCGTGTAGCAGACCACCATTGCCAGCGCGCCGAGCAGGGTCGGCAGCCCGTGCTGCGAAAACAGCGTGGCGATTGGCACCTTCACGCGTTCCTTGCGTTCGATGGCCGCCTGGAAGGCCGGCGTTTCGGCGATCTTCAAGCGCACATACAAGCCGAGCGCGACCAGCACCGCGCTGACGAGGAACGGCACGCGCCAGCCCCAGCTGCGGAATTGCTCGTCGCTCAAAGACAAGGCCAACGCGAAGAACAGACCGTTGGATGCCAGAAAACCGATCGACGGTCCCAGTTGCGGGAACATCCCGAACCAGCCGCGTTTGCCGGCCGGCGCGTTCTCGGTGGCGAGCAGCGCCGCGCCGCCCCATTCGCCGCCAAGGCCGATACCCTGGCCGAAGCGCAGCACGCACAGCAGGATCGGCGCGAGGCTGCCGATCGAGTCGTAGCCGGGCACGAAACCGATCAGCGTGGTCGACACACCCATCACCAGCAGCGAAGCCACCAGCGTCGATTTACGGCCGATCCGGTCGCCGAAGTGGCCGAACAGGAACGAGCCGATCGGCCGCGCGACGAAGGCGATACCGAAGGTAACGAAAGCCGACAACGCCTGGGCGGTCGCCGAGCCATGCGGGAAAAACACCGGTCCGATGACGAGCGCCGCAGCGGTCGCATAGACATAGAAATCGTAGAACTCGATCGCGGTGCCGATAAAGCTCGCGAAGATGATCCGCGCGCTGCTGGTCTGCCCGGCCGCATTGGGCTGGGCCGCGGAAATCGGCGAAGTGGACATGCAGGGTCTCCTTATGTCGTGATGCCGTCGGGCGCCGTACTTCGATGGGCGGGCGGCGCGTGGTCAGGCGGCATCTTTGTTTAAGTTCGTGCGCATCGCGCGTCTTGCTGGCGGTTGAAGCCTTCTTCGGCACGGACGATGAAGCGACAGCTTACAACGGCGGACGCCAGCCGTCAGCCGTCAACGCTCGCGCGCGAAAGCGGCCATGCCGGGGGAACAGGCAGGTGAGGGGGGAGGCGTTGCGTTCAGTCGATGGTCTGCGCTTGCGGCGAGGCGAATTCGCGCAGCTGGAATTTGCCGTTGTCGTTGAACAGCCAGTCTTCGAACAGTTCGAGCTGGCCATGGCCGTTGAGCAATTTGCCGGGCGGTTGCGGCAGCGGCGAGGCGCGCCGCAAGGAGGCGAGCGCGGTGCTTTCGGCTTCGTCGTCGCCATTGGTGCGATACACCGACGACTGCAGCACCCGGCCATCGCGATCCACCGTGAACGACACCACCACCAGCGAGCGCAGCATCGCTTGCGGCGTGCCGCGCAACACATAGGAAGGGCTGCGTTCGACGATGCGTTGCGCGACCGCGCTGCGGTACTGGTCGAGCGTCGCACTGTTGACGGCCGCCGGCGGCGTGATGACAAGCGGGCGATCAGGTGGCGTGATCGTGCAGCCCGCGAGTGCTGCGAGCGCCAAAAGCGAAGCCGTTGTCAACGCGGAAGCCGCGCGATGCGCAGGCGAAAAGGATGCGCTCACGCGTGAAGCGAAGCGTCCAGTCAAGCGGGGAAGGTGACGTGTGCAGGTGGACATCGTCGAGGTAAGCACTGTGACAGGATCTAACTTGATGGTAGTCAAAAAACGCCAGGATGCAATTGTCGTTGACCCGCTCCTTTACGATTCGACCGCTTGTAATAGGCTGAAATATGGCCGGATTTCTCTTCGGCCAAAACACGCCTACACTTCGATGGCCTCTTTCGAGAGGCATCGGTGGAAGTCTTTCATTTAGCCCGCTTCGCGCGGGCTTTCTTTTTTGCGCGACGCTTCGCGCAATCAATCCAGCCGCGAAAATAAAAAGGCGAACTCGTTGGTGAGTTCGCCTTTTGTTTTCATGCTGCTTCGTGCTTGCGGTGATGCCAATGCAAGCCGTCATGCACGCATTGGCTCGACGCGCACGTGCGCGCCGGGCCTTACCTTACTTCAACGCTTCCCGCGCAGCCTTGACCGCCGCGAGCACTTGCTCAGGCGCGGTACCGCCCGGATGGTTGCGGCTCGCCACCGAACCTTCGAGCGTCAGATACGAGAACACGTCTTCGCCGATCAGATGCGCGACGTTCGGTAGTTCCTTACGCATTTCTTCCAGCGTCAGGTCGGCCAGATCGCAGCCGCGATCGGCACACACGCGAACTGCCAGCGCCACCGCTTCGTGCGCGTCGCGGAACGGCAGGCCGCGCTTGACGAGGTAGTCGGCGAGATCGGTTGCCGTGGAGAAACCTTGCAATGCGGCGTCGCGCATGGCTTGCGGCTTCACCGAGATGCCGGCGACCATTTCTGCGAAGATGCGCAGCGTGTCCGCGACCGTATCAACGGTGTCGAACAGCGGTTCCTTGTCTTCCTGATTGTCCTTGTTGTACGCGAGCGGCTGGCCCTTCATCAACGTGAGTAGCGCGATCAGATGGCCGTTCACGCGGCCCGTCTTGCCGCGCGCGAGTTCAGGCACGTCCGGGTTCTTCTTCTGCGGCATGATCGACGAACCGGTGCAGAAACGGTCGGCCAGATCGATGAAGCCGACGCGCGGGCTCATCCACAGCACGAGTTCTTCCGAGAAGCGCGACACGTGCGTCATGATCAATGCCGACGCTGCCGTGAACTCGATCGCGAAGTCACGATCGGACACCGCGTCCAGCGAGTTCGCGCAGATGCCGTCGAAGCCGAGCGTTTTCGCCACGGCATGACGGTCGATCGGATAGCTGGTGCCGGCGAGAGCAGCTGCGCCGAGCGGCAGGCGATTCACGCGCTTGCGGCAATCGACCATGCGTTCGGCGTCGCGCGAAAACATTTCGACGTAGGCGAGCAGGTGATGGCCGAACGTGACCGGCTGCGCGACTTGCAGGTGCGTGAAGCCCGGCATGATGGTCGACGCGTTCTTCTCCGCCATGTCGAGCAGGGCCGTGCGCAATTCCGTCAGCAGGCCGCCGATGCGGTCGATTTCGCCGCGCAGCCACAGGCGGATATCCGTCGCCACCTGGTCGTTACGCGAGCGGCCCGTGTGCAGGCGCTTGCCGGCGTCGCCGATCAGCGCGGTCAGGCGCGCTTCGATGTTCAGGTGGACGTCTTCCAGATCGAGTTGCCACTCGAACTCGCCTCGCTCAATCTCGCCCTTGATCTGCGCCATGCCGCGTTGGATCGCGGCGAGGTCGTCGGCGGCGATGATCTTCTGCGCGGCCAGCATCGAGGCGTGCGCGAGCGACCCTTCGATATCGACGAGCGCCAGACGCTTGTCGAAGAAAACCGACGACGTGTAGCGTTTGACGAGCTCCGACATCGGCTCCGAGAAGCGAGCCGACCAGGCTTCGCCTTTTTTGTGCAGTTGGGACGTCATGGTGTTGGGCAGTTAAGCGGCAGTTGAGCGGCAGTTGAGCGAGCGGTGAAGAAGGCTGACGGCGTTTGCGGACGGTGCAGGCGCCATCGAAACGAGCGAAAGACAGGGATTTTAACACTGGGCTATTCCCGCACCAGCACCACCAGCTTCAGATCCTCGCGATGAGCGGGCTTGAACGTGATCTGGTCGTAGACGAGGCGGCCGTCGCGCGGATGGTTGAATTCGCGCCTGCCGCCTTCGCGGCCGCCGACGTCCTGCGACGCCCAGAAACGGGCGAACGCGTCGCTGGCGGCGGTGAGCGAGTCGATCAGCCCGCGGGTGGGGGCGTCGTTCAGATGGCGGATCGAGTCGGCGCGGAATTCGGCGGCGAGGCGCCGTGCGCGCGTTTCCCAGTCGACGATCAACTCGCGCGCGGCCGGTTCGGTGAAGGTGTAGCGCAGCAGATTGCGGTCGTGCGTGCCGTCCAGCCAGCCTACGAACAGATCGGCGGCGCGTTCGTTCCAGGCGAGCGCATTCCACTGCCGGTCGAGCACGTAGGCCGGTGCGTTCACGAGTTGTACGGTTTCGAGCAGGGTGGCGGGCGCGTCGGCGGCGGCCGGATCAGGCTCGGCCGGGTCGCGCTGCGCGGCCAGTTCGAACAGATACGCCCGCTCGGCGCGCGACAGTTGTAGCGCGACGGCGATCCGCGCCAGCGCATCGGCGGAAGCGGAGACGGGGCGGCCCTGTTCGATCCACGTGTACCAGGTCGGGCTGACGCCGCACAGCTGTGCGACTTCCTCGCGGCGCAAGCCGGGTGTGCGGCGGCGCGGGCCCGGCGGCAGACCGAGCGCTTGCGGCGAGAGCCGTTCGCGATGCGCACGGATGAAGTCGCCAAGTGCACGCGCGGGCGTGGCTTCGAGCGGCGGCGGATTGTCGGCGGAGGACGGCGTGGTCATTCTGATCGGGCGGCGCTTGGCGGGGTGGTGTTATTGATACCAGAATAATTGCTTAACTTGTACTGGTACACGACGGGCTCTATTGTAACGACTGGAACGACGCAGCGCCGTCCAGAGAGACCCGGGCTCAAGCCCGGCGCAACCCCCACGTACATAACCGGAGCCTCCCATGAAGCATCACGATCAGGTCGCCGACGCCTTCGGCTCGACCGCCGCCGCGTATTTGACGAGTCAGACGCATGCCACCGGCGCCGATCTGCAGACGCTGGCGGAATCGATCGCCGCGACGCCGGACGCGAAGGTGCTCGATATGGGCTGCGGCGCAGGCCACGCGAGTTTCGCGGTCGCGCCGCATGCGAAAGAAGTGGTCGCGTACGACATCGCGCCGCAGATGCTGGCGACCGTCGACGGCGCGGCCAAAGATCGCGGCCTGACCAACATCCGCACGCAACAGGGTGCGGCCGAAACGCTGCCGTTCGACGATCATTCGTTCGACTGGATCATCAGCCGGATGAGCGCGCATCACTGGCACGACGTGCCGCTTGCCTTGGCCGAAGTGCGTCGCGTGCTGAAGCCGGGCGGCAAGGTGCTGTTCATCGACATCGCCGGCGCCGATCATCCGCTGCTCGACACGCATATTCAGGCGGTGGAGTTGCTGCGCGACGGCTCACATATCCGCGATTACCGCGCCGACGAATGGATTGCATTGTTCGAAGCGGCCGGTTTCACGGCATCGATTCGCGAGCGTTGGCGCATTGAGATTGAGTTCAGCTCGTGGGTGGCGCGCATGCGCACGCCGGAGCCGCGCGTGGTGGCGATTCGCTCGCTGTGGAGCAATTCGCCCGATGAGGTGCGTCAGTATTTCGACGTAAAGGAAGACGGCTCGTTCAAGCTCGACGCGCTGATGATCGCGGCGCAGTAGGGTTGTGCCGTCTCGCGTCGCATTGACTGAACCCAACAAAATGAGATGGTTTCTGCATGTTACGCTTCGGATTGCTATGGAATCCGGAGCGTAGTTATGATGCGCTTTATTCTCTTTATATTGACTGGCGTTCTGTTGTCATTCAGTGCGTTCGCCGCTGACTATCAGGACTATTACCGTAATCGTGGCACCACGTTGCCCCGCACAATGTCGTCCGATCCAATGGGTTCTCCCTATTCAACGGAGACGATGATGGGCGGCACAGCGCTCGGTTCTGCGGCAAACATGCCGCGTGAGGCGCGGCGCGATCACGACGCGCGTGTCCAGTCTGAGATCGACGAGCGCGAAAAACGGGCACAGGCGTGGCGCGAGCCTCCGCTCAAATTCAACATTCCGGTCTCAGAAATGCCAAAGCCGAACACGGCGAAATAATCCGTGTTCGGCTTTGGCGGAGCGGCGGCCGATTCAGCGGCTGAATCAGCCGCCATCCAAACCGTGCTCGATCAGCCCGTATTGCGCAGCCCCGCCGCAATCCCGTTGATGCTCAAATGAATCCCGCGCCGCACACGTGCGTTGGTATCGCCCGCGCGGTGACGCTTGAGCAACTCGACCTGCAAGTGATTCAACGGATCGAGATACGGGAAGCGGTTCTTGATCGAACGCGCGAGCAGCGGATTCTCCGCAAGCCGTTCGCTCTTGCCGGTGATCTCCGACAACACCTTCGACGTCCGCTCCCATTCCGCGACGATCCGCTCGAACACATGCTTGCGCAGCTTCTTGTCCGACACGAGCTGTGCGTAGCGCGAGGCCACCGCGAGGTCGGTCTTCGCCAGCACCATGTCCATGTTGGAGAGCAGGTTCGCGAAGAACGGCCACGTCTTGTGCATTTTCTTGAGCAGCGCAAGACGGCGGGTGCGCTCGGCATCGCTCGGCGCGCTGTCCAGATGCGCGGCCACTGCGCTGCCGAAACCGTACCAGCCGGTCAGCAGCAAACGGCATTGGCCCCATGAGAAGCCCCACGGAATCGCGCGCAGGTCTTCGATCTTCCGTTGCTTCGGGTCCTGCAATTTGCGCGAAGCCGGACGGCTGCCGATGTTCAACTCGGCGATCTCGGAGATCGGCGTCGACTCGAAGAAATACTCCTTGAAGCCCGGCGTTTCGTAGACCAGCGCGCGATACGAGGCCATCGCCGCGTCGGACAATTGCTGCATCGTCTCTTCGAAGGCGGGCAATTGCGCGGGCGCAATGCCGTGCGGCAACAACGAGGCTTCGAGCGTTGCGGCCACCACCGTCTCCAGATTGCGTCGGCCGATTTCCGGATTGCCGAACTTGCTGGCGATCACTTCGCCTTGCTCGGTCAAGCGGATCTGACCGTCGACGGTGCCCGGCGGCTGCGACAGAATCGCCTGATACGTCGGACCACCGCCACGGCCTACCGTGCCTCCGCGTCCATGGAACAGGCGCAGGGTCACGCCGCGCTCATTGAAGAGCGACACGAGCGCCAGTTCGGCGCGGTACAGCTCCCAGTTCGACGTCAGGAAGCCGCCGTCCTTATTGCTGTCCGAATAGCCGAGCATCACTTCCTGCTCGTTGCCCTGATGTTCGATCAGTGCGTCGACGCCCGGCAGCGCGATCAGATCGCGCATGATGTGCGGTGCGTTGCGCAAGTCGGGGATCGTTTCGAACAATGGGATCACCATCAGCCCCGCGCGCGCCGGATCGTGCGCGTCGCCGAGGCGGCCGTGCAGCAGGCCGGTTTCCTTCTGCAGCAACATCACTTCGACCAGATCGCTGACGGTTTCCGTGTGCGAAATGATGTAGTTGCGCACCGCGCGCGCGCCAAACTTCTCACGCGTGACGCGGGCCTCTTCGAGTACGCCGAGTTCGCTCTTCACGAGGTCGGAGTACTCGGCGTAGGGCAGGCGCAACGCTCGCGGCTGCGACAGTTCGGCGAGCAGCACCTTGAGCTTGTCTTCTTCGGAGAGCGACGCGTAGTCGTCCTCGACGCCCGCACGCTTCATCAACTCGGCGATCACCGCTTCATGGATGTCGGAGCTTTGACGCAAGTCGATGCTCGCCAGATGGAAGCCGAACACTTCGGCGGCGCGCGCGAGCGGCGACAGGCGGGGCGCCGCGAGCGGCGCGCCATGATGCTCGGCGAGCGAATCGATCAGCACGTGCAGATCGCGCACGAATTCGGCGGAGTCGTCGTACGGCTTGGCGCGGATCGGCGCCGCGCCGCGGCCCGCGCTGCGCACCGGCACGCTGCCTTCACCGAGACGCACGCGCGCGCTCGCCGCGAGTCGTGTGTACATGCCGATCAACGCACGGCGATACGGTTCGTCGGTGCGGTGCGGCGACTGGTCGGGCGAGATGGCCGCGAGTTCTTTCAACGCGTCGCTTGCACCGGCCAGCAGGTTCGACACCGACAACTCGGCGCCCAACTTGTGCACCTGTTCCATATAGTGTTCGAAGATCACCGCGGCCTGACGGGTGATCGCGTGCTCGAGCGTTTCGGCCGTGACGTTCGGATTGCCGTCACGATCGCCGCCGATCCAGCTACCCATCTGGAAGAACGGCGGCAGGCGTGCTTCGAGGCCGTGCTCGGCGAGCGCCTCCTCGATGTCGGCGTAGAGCGCCGGAATTTCTTCGAGGAAGGTCGCGCGGTAATACGACAGCGCGTTTTCGATTTCATCGGCGACCGTCAGGCGCGAATCGCGCAGCATCCGCGTTTGCCAGAGCGACGTGACGCTCGCACGCAGCATCGCTTCGTTATGCGCGCGTTCGCGGTTGGTCAACTGTTGATCGCGTTCGGCGAGAAGACGCGCGACGTCGTGCTGCGCGTCGAGAATGCTCTTGCGCTGCACCTCGGTAGGGTGCGCGGTCAGGACCGGCACGATCAACGCATCGTTGAAGAACTGCTGCAGGACCGGCGTCGCGGCGGCGCCTGCCTCGACGAGCCGTTCGAGCGCGTGCGCCATGGTGCCCGGCTGCGAGGTCGAGCCGGCCAGCGCGTGAATCCGATGACGGCGATTGCGGTGGCGATCTTCCGCGATATTCGCAAGATGCGAAAAGTAGCTGAACGCGCGCACCACGCTGACCGTTTGCTCCGGGCTCAGCGAACGCAGTTTCTTATCGAGCGTTTGTGCGGCGGCACTATCGTCTTCGCGGCGAAAACGCACGGCGGTCTGGCGGATCGTCTCCACGACGTCGAACACCTCGTCGCCTTCCTGTTCGCGCAGCACGTCGCCGAGCAGGCGCCCGAGATAGCGGATGTCCTGGAACAGCGGATGGTCCTTGTCCTCACGCGTGCGGCCGCTGCTTTTCGAGGCGGGTACGACCGTATCCGGCGAAACGGCTTGCAGCTTGGGCGCCTGAGTGGCTTCTGGCGCGGCAACGCTCGCGACGGCCTTGGTCTTCGGGGACTTCGCCTTGGCCGGTTTCAGCGTCTGGGCGGCGTTCGCGGCTTGCGTCGCCTTACCTGTCCTGACGGCCTTCACCGTCTTGTCCGCCTTGGCGGGCGTAGAGGCTTTGGCGGATTTGGAGGCTTTGGCGACGTTAGCGGCCTGGCTTGCCTTAGCAGATTTGCCGGCGCGTTGGGCCGGTGTGGACTGGGCAGCCGTTGCGGCGTCAGCCGCTTGAGCGTTGGGCGATGCAGTGTTGCGGCGGGCAGGGCGCGCCGATCCGGAAGACGTCACGATGGGTTTCCTCAGGGAAGCCAGGGTCTGTTGAGTGATGAACTGCTACTGCGGAACTGCACTAAGAGTTGCAACGTGAACTGCGCGAAACCTGGACAAACCGGTATGCGGCGATGGCAATACGCCGGAGAGGGGAGCCGCGTGCCCATTTGCATGGAGCGCACGAGGTGTGTGACGTGCATAGCATGCACGACAGCCACGTTGCGCCGCATTGCATCATCCCGCATGCCGCGCCCCGGTGCGCGAACGACCGTGCTTGAACAGGCTGGGATGAGGCAGGCGTGCGCTCTACGAGGCCCGTCTCCTCCATCGATACCGCGCTAGCACGGCGCTCCGCTGTGCCTTGAGACACAAGGGCGCGTGCTAACATTGATTGTTATTACATCCCGTCATTCGATCAGCAAGCTAATGAACACCGAGACGTTTTCTACGCCACCCCACACGCTTGTGATTGCGTCGCGAGAAAGCCGCCTTGCCATGTGGCAGGCGGAGCATGTGCGATGTGCGCTGCACAAATTATATCCATCTTGTGACGTAAAAATCCTCGGAATGACGACACATGGGGATCAAATTCTCGACCGCACTTTGTCGAAGGTTGGTGGTAAGGGCCTCTTCGTCAAGGAACTGGAAGCGGCGCTGGCCGACGGCCGCGCCGACCTGGCCGTGCACTCGCTCAAAGACGTGCCCATGGAGCTGCCCGCGGGCTTTGCGCTCTCCACCATCATGGAGCGCGAAGATCCGCGCGACGCGCTGGTGTCGAACGAGTACGACTCGCTTGCCGCGCTGCCGGCCGGTGCGGTGATCGGCACCTCCAGCCTGCGCCGCGAGGCGATGCTGCGCATGCGTTATCCGCACCTGGTGGTGCGGCCGTTGCGCGGCAATCTGGACACCCGTCTGTCGAAACTCGATCGCGGCGACTATGCGGCGATCATTCTGGCGGCTGCCGGTTTGAAGCGTTTGGGTCTGGGCGAGCGCATCCGCGCGAATCTGGATCCGGAAGACAGCTTGCCCGCAGCCGGTCAGGGCGCGCTCGGCATCGAGATTCGCGCCGATCGCGCGGACCTCGCGGCATGGCTCGCACCGTTGCATCACGAACATACGGCAGCGGCCGTCGAAGCAGAGCGGATGGTCTCGCGCGCCTTGGGCGGCAGCTGCGAAGTGCCGCTCGCGGCCTATGCACACTGGCACGACGGCGCGCTGCATCTGCGCGGCATCGTCGCTACGCCTGATGGCCAGCGTGTGTTGAGCGCGCAGGCATCGGCGCCGGCGCCCACGGTCGAACGCGCTGTGGCGCTCGGCAAGGAAGTGGCGGACGCGCTCGAGCAGCAAGGTGCGATGGAAATCGTCCGCGCGTTGAGCACGGCCAGCGGCCCCGCCGCCGGGTCGGCGGACAGCGCGGCGACCGGCGAGTGATGGCGGCCGATATCCCGGGCAACGCATCCTCATCCGTCGACAAGGCGGCGTTCACGGTCGTGATTACGCGACCGGCCGGTCAGTCGAACGAATTAATCGCGCAACTCGCGGCAGCGGGCGTTGCCGTGCTCGACTTTCCGCTGATCGACATCGCGCCTGTCACTGACGAAGCGCCGTTGCGCGCAGCGCTGGCCTCTCTGGAACGCTATGCACTGGTGGTGTTCGTCTCGCCCAACGCGGTCGATCACGCATTTGCCAGGAGCGATGCGATCTGGCCGCACGCGCTGCCGATCGGCGTAGTCGGACCAGGCAGCGTGCAGGCGCTGGCGCGCCACGGCGTCGCGGCGCCGGCTTACACGATCATCAGCCCGCCGTCCGTAGCCGATGACGATACGGCGCGCTTTGATTCCGAAGGCCTGTTCGCGGCGATCGATACCGCGCTCGGCGCGACGAGCCTCGAAGGCAAGCGCGTCCTGATCGTGCGTGGCGATGGCGGCCGCGAATGGCTCGCCGATCGCTTGCGCGAGGCGGGCGCCGAAGTCGAAACGGTCGCGGCCTATCGCCGCCTCGTGCCGGAACCGTCGATCGGCGGTTGGGCGCGCGTGCATGCGCTGCTAGCCGGCGCGCCGCACGCCTGGCTGCTCACCAGTTCGGAGGGCGTGCGCAACCTGCACGAACTCGCGCAGGAGCATCTGACCGCCGAGGAAATCACGCAACTGAAGCACGCCAATCTGGTCACGCCGCATCCCCGTATCGCGCAGACCGCGCGGGCATTGGGTTTTGATAGCATTACGGTGTCCGGTGCGGGCGATGAGCGTATTGCCCGCGCCTTGCTTGCCGCCGTCCCGACCGTTGTTCAACCGGTACCGTCCAACCCGGCTCATTCACCGGCTAAATCACGCATGACTGAAACGAACGCATCCACGAACGCTTCACCCCAGCCGGCCGCAACCACTGCGTTGCCGCCGAATCCACCCTTCACGCCCTACGAAGCGCAGGAAAAGCGCCGCAGCGCGAGCGGACCGCTGCTGTGGTTTGTCGTCGTGATCATCGCTTGTGCGGCGGGGGTGGGCGGCTATGCGCTCAATCGCAAGGTGGAGCGCACAGAGCAACAGCTCGTGCAACGCCAGCAGGCGAACGACGCGCAGACCAACGACTTGCGCGTCAAGACCGATCAGGCGCTGGCCACGGTGCATCAGTCCGACTCGCAGGTCGCGCAACTCGAAGGCAAGCTTGCGGATGCGCAGACCGCGCAGCAGGCGCTGCAACAGCAATACTCCGATCTCGCCCGCAATCGCGACGACTGGACGATGGCCGAGGTCGGCCAGATGCTGTCGGCCGCGAGCCAGCAATTGCAGCTCACCGGCAATACGCAGCTTGCGTTGTTCGCGCTGCAAAGCGCGGACACGCGTCTCGCCGCGTCGGATAGCCCGCAGGCCGTGACCGTACGCAAGGCAATCGCGCAAGACATCGACAAGCTGAAGGCCGCGCCGTCCACGGATCTGACCGGTATGGCGATCAAGCTCGACAACGCGATCGACCAGGTCGACAGCCTGCCGCTTTCCGGCGAAGCCCCGATTGCTCACGCCACGCCGAAGGCCGCCACCTGGGCCGACACGGCGAAGGTGGCCGCGGCCACCGGCGAGCCGCGCTGGAAAGTGTGGTGGCGTGAAGTCACAACCGGCATCGGCCAGCAGCTCACCAGCCTCGTGCAGGTGCGCCGAATCGATAACGCCGACGCCATGCTCGTCACGCCCGATCAAGGCTATTTCGTGCGCGAGAATCTGAAGCTGCGTTTGCTGTCGGCGCGGCTCGCGCTGCTCTCGCGCAACCAGACCACGCTGAAGTCCGACCTGCAGGCGGCGCAGGCTGCGCTCACGCGTTACTTCGACAATACGTCGAAGAAAACGCAGACCGTGGTCGATCTGGTCAAGCAGGTGGATGCGGGTTCGGCCGCGGTTGAACTGCCGACCTTGAACACCAGTCTGCAGGCCGTCAATCAATACCGGAGCCGAGGTTAATCATGGCAATCCGGGGACTTCTATGGCTCGCGCTGCTGTTCGCCATCGCGGTAGTGCTGGCGGTGGTTGGACGCTTCGACATGGGGCAGGTGCTGCTGGTCTATCCGCCGTACCGCGTCGACATCTCGCTGAATCTGTTCGTGGTCGGGCTGGTGGTGCTGTTCATCCTGCTGTATGCGCTGCTGCGCATTGTGCGCAACATCTGGCGCATGCCGCAGCGCGTGGCGGCCTATCGCGCTCGCTCGCGTGTCGCGAAGGCGCACGCTGCATTGCGTGACGCGATCGGCAATCTGTACGCCGGGCGTTTCTCGCGCGCTGAAAAAGCCGCGAAAGATTCGCTCACGAATGGCGACAACAAGGGCGCGGCCGGTTTGATCGCGGCCACCGCGGCGCATCGGATGCATGAATATGCGCGGCGCGACGAGTGGCTCGCCCAGATCGACGAAGCCGACTGGCAGGACGCCCGCCTGATGGCCACCGCCGACATGCGTGCCGATGGCCGCGACGCGGACGGCGCACTCGCCGCGCTGACTGAAATGCAGTCGCAGGGCGCACGGCGCATCCACGCGCAGCAGATCACGTTGCGCGCGCAACAGCAATTGAAGAACTGGGGCGAAGTACTCAAGCTCGTCAAGACGCTGGAAAAACGCGAAGCGATCCATCCTGCGGTGGCGGTGCGTTTGCGCCAGCTCGCGGCGGAAAACCTGCTGCGCGACCGGCGTCATAACGCCGATGCGCTGCTGGAGTTGTGGAATTCACTGTCGGCTACGGAACGTCATTCGCCGCGTCTCGCCGATCTCGCCGCCGAACTGCTGGTGGCGCTGAATCGTCCGCAGGAAGCCCGCAAGATCGTCGAAGAAGCGCTGGCGCAGAACTGGGACGCGCGTCTGCTGCGCCGTTATCCGGACACGGCCGGCGGCGACGCGTTGCCGCTGATCCAGAAGGCCGAAGGCTGGCAGAAGGATCGTCCGGAAGATGCGGACCTGATGTTCGCGTTGGGCCGCTTGTGCCTGCATCAGCAGTTGTGGGGCAAGGCGCAATCGTTCCTTGAGCGCGCGCTGAAACTGGCCGACAACGAGACGCTGAAAATTCGTTCGCATCGCGCGTTGGCGCGTTTGCATGAACAGATCGGCGATTCCGCCAAGGCGAGCGAGCATTATCGCGAGAGTGCGTTGGCGATGAATATCGTTTGATGCGTTGAGCGCTGCAGCGAGCGGTTGAGACGCACCGCCGTAGACGCAAATGAAAAAGCCCCGGCATTGGAAGATGCCGGGGCTTTTTCTTTGAAGCGTGGCGCGTTACGCGTAACTCAACACTGTTGGCGGCGGTTGCTGCGTTACGTCGTTCGCGGGATCGTCGGTCGGTCGCGCTTACTTATTGACCATCTTCGCCGGCACACTGATCGCCAGCAGACCGCCGAGGATCATGAACGCCGCCAGCATATACATGCCGGAGTCATTCGCGGCAGTCGCCTGCTTCAGCCAGCCGACCGCGTACGGGCTGAGAAAGCCCGCGAGATTGCCGATCGAATTGATCATCGCGATACCGGCGGCCGCGCCGGTGCCGGCGAGGATTGCCGTCGGCAAGCTCCAGAACAGCGGCAGGGTGGTGAGGATGCCCATGGTCGCGAGCGTGAGCGAGGCCATCGCCAGCACCGTGTTGTGCGCCCACACCACGGAGAGCACGAGGCCGATCGCCCCGGCGAAGGCCGGCAAGGCGATATGCCAGCGGCGCTCGCGTTTGCGGTCCGCGCTGCGCGACACGAACACCATCGCGACCACCGCCGCGGCAAACGGAATCGCCGACAGGATGCCGATCATGAACGCATCCGTCACGCCCGTGGCCTTGATGATGGTCGGCAGCCAGAAGCTCACGCCATAGAGGCCCATCACGAACGAGAAGTACGTGAGGCTCAGCATCAGCACGCGGCCGCTCGAGAGCACCTGGCGAATCGGCATATCGTGCTTGGTGGCTTCTTCAGCTGACACTTGGCGCTCGAGCAGTTCCTTCTCTTCCGCCGTGAGCCACTTCGCCTTCGCGACGCGGTCGTCGAGCATCACGAACACCAGGACCCCGACGATCACCGACGGAATCCCTTCGAGCAGAAACAGCCACTGCCAGCCATGCCAGCCGTTCATGCCGTTGAAGCTCTTCAGGATATAGCCCGACACCGGGCCGCCGATCACGCCGGACAACGCGATTGCCGTCATGAACCAGGTGGTCATGCGGCCACGGCGGTGCGCCGGATACCAGTAAGTGAGATACAGAATGATGCCGGGGAAGAAGCCCGCTTCGGCGAGACCGAGCAGAAAGCGCATCACGTAGAACATGGACGGCGTGGTGACGAACATGGTCAGCATCGAGATCACGCCCCACGACACCATGATCCGCGCGATCCACACCCGCGCGCCCACTTTGTGCAGGATCACGTTGCTCGGAATTTCGAAGATGAAATAGCCGACGAAGAAAATCCCCGCACCGAAACCATAGACCGCGTCGCTCAAGCCCAGGTCGGTGGTCATCTGCAGCTTGGCGAAGCCGACGTTGACGCGGTCGAGGTACGCGACCACGTAGCAGAGCATCAGGAGCGGCGCGAGCCGCCAGCTGACCTTGCGGTAGGTCGCCTCCTCGAACGTGGAAGGTGGCGCCCCCGCGCCGGGATGGTGGAGCGGATTTGCAGGACTAGCCATGGTGTCTCCTTTTTTCTTGTGGAAATGAAGTACCGCCTTCGATCGCGATTCTAGCCGTGCTGGACGGTTTGCCTGACATGGCGTTTACACGCAGCGCCCGCCGTCCACTTCGAGGCACACGCCAGTGATGAACTCGGCCTCGTCCGAAGCGAGATAGAGCGCCGCGTTGGCGATATCCTGCGGCGTCGAGAAGCGCCCGAGCGGAATGCCGGCGAGAAAGCGCTTGCGATTCTCCGGCGTATCTTCGACGCCCATGAATTCGGTCAGCAGCGCCGTCTCGCCCATCACAGGGTTCACGCAGTTCACCCGAATGCGGTCCGGGCCCAGTTCGACGGCGAGCGACTTGCTGGCGATGATCACCGCGCCCTTGCTGCCGTTGTACCAGATGAGGCCCGGCCGTGGCCGCACACCGGCCGTCGACGCGATATTGATGAAAACGCCGCCGCCTTGCTGGCGGAAATACGGCACGAATTCCTGCACGCTCCAGTAGATGCTTTTGACGTTCACCGCATAGACGCGGTCGAACTCGGCTTCGGTCACGTCGAGCACCGGTTTGTTGCGATGCGTGGTGCCGGCGTTGTTGACGACGATCTGCACGCCGCCGAAGTCTTCGAGCGCGGCCTCGCGCAGCTTTTGCCAGTCTTCCCGTTGCGTGACGTTGCCGGCCACCGCGATTGCCTTGCCGCCGGTGATGGCGATTTCGCTCGCCACACGTTCAGCCGCGGCGCCGTTCAGATCGTTGACCACCACGTTCGCGCCTTCGCGCGCGTAGGTCTTCGCGATGCCTTCGCCGAAACCCGAGCCGCCACCCGTGACGATGGCCGTTTTACCTGTCAACCGCATGATGTCTCCGTTGTTTTGTTGTGGATGGTGCTGCTTTGACTAACTTCGCTGCGAATTCAACCGCATTCACTCAACCTGCCTAGCCGTGACGAATCGCGATGGTTTTTAACACCGTGAAGCCATACAGCGCTTCGAAACCCTTTTCACGGCCATGGCCCGAATGCTTCACGCCGCCGAACGGCAATTCGACGCCGCCGCCCGCGCCATAGTTGTTGATGAACACCTGGCCGGAGCGCAGACGCCGCGCGAGGCGCATCTGCCGGGCGCCGTCGCGCGTCCAGATGCCTGCGACCAGGCCGTACTGCGTGCCATTGGCGAGCGAGAGCGCTTCGTCTTCGTCGGCGAACGACATCGCGGCGAGGACCGGGCCAAACACTTCGTCGCGCGCGAGACGGTGGCTTGCGGGCACGTCGCGCAGCAGGGTGGGCGCCTGATAGAAGCCGCTTTCGGGCGCTTCGGGGATGACCTCGCCGTGCGCCGCCATCGGGATGCCGTCGTGTTGTGCGTCGGAGAGGAAGTCCCACACGCGCTGTTGCTGCTTGGCATTGATCAGCGGACCGCAATCGAGATCGGCGTGCGACGGTCCGACCCGCAGCGCATGGAACGCGCTGCTCAGCCGGTCGAGCAAGGGCTCGTAAATCGCCCGGTCGATCAGCACGCGGCTGCCTGCCGAGCAGGTTTGCCCGGCGTTCTGCACGATCGCCGATACGAGCACGGGCAGCGCCGCGTCGAGATCCGCATCGGCGAACACGATTTGAGGCGATTTACCGCCCAGTTCCAGCGTGACCGGCACGTGGTTCTCCGCGGCCATTTGCGTGACGAGCTTCCCAGTTTCGGGCGAGCCGGTGAATGAGATGTGATCGATGCCGGGATGACGCGCGAGCGCCGCGCCCGCTTCATGCCCGTAACCGGTGACGATATTCAGCGCGCCCGCCGGTAACCCCGCCTCGGCCGCCAGTTCGGCGACGCGCAACACCGAGAGGCACGCGTCTTCCGCCGGTTTGACGACGCACGCATTGCCGGTGGCGAGCGCCGCGCCGACGCTGCGGCCGAAGATCTGCATCGGGTAGTTCCACGGCACGATATGGCCGGTCACGCCATGCGGCTCGCGGATCGTCAGCACCGTGTAGCCGGCCTGATAGGGCAGCGTTTCGCCGTGCAGCTTGTCCGCCGCGCCGGCGTAAAACTCGAAATAGCGCGTGAGCGCAGCGGAATCGGCGCGCGCCTGTTTGAGCGGCTTGCCGGTGTCGCGGGCTTCGAGTTGGGCGAGTTCTTCCTGATGGGCGGCCACCAGCATCGACAGCCGGTACAGCACGCGGCCGCGTTCGGCGGCGCTCGCTGCGCCCCATGCGCCTTCGAAGGCGCGGCGGGCGGCATGGACGGCGGCGTCGATATCCGCCGCGGTGCCGCGGGCCAGCCGGGTGAACGGCTGGCCGTCCGAGGGATCGAGCACGGCGATCGTTTCGCCGCCTGATGCAGCGGACCATTCGCCGCCGATGAAATGCCGGGCTTCTTCCATGCATGCTCCTTGAGGTGTCACCCAGCCATGATTCAAGCCGTGATTCAGGCCGAGGTCAGATACGCGGTGTTCACAAACGAGAGGCACAATCGAGCGACGCCAGACGATTATCGCGCCGATCCAACCAGAGGTGCCATCGGCCGATTGGCTATAATGGCGTATTCCGTACTGTCCGGCCGTAGCGCCTTGGGCTGGCGAGTTTCGCGCCGCTCGAGATCACGCGCCGCACGCCGTGTTCCGAATTCCATCTGATCAGAGAGCGCTCATGAGCTTCAATAACGTCCCCGCAGGCAAAGACCTTCCGCAAGATTTCAACGTCATCATCGAAATCCCGGCGCAAAGCGATCCGGTGAAGTACGAAGCTGATAAGGAAACGGGCCTGCTTCACGTCGACCGTTTCATCGGCACGGGCATGCGCTATCCGGCGAACTACGGCTATATTCCGCAAACGCTGTCGGGCGACGGCGATCCGGTCGACGTGCTGGTGATCACGCCGTTCCCGCTGCTGGCTGGCTCGGTGGTCCGCGCCCGCGCACTCGGCATGCTGCAAATGACTGACGAATCGGGCGTCGACGCCAAGCTGGTCGCTGTCGCGCACGACAAGGTCTGCCCGATGACCGCTGATCTCAAGTCGATCGACGACGTTCCGGCGTACCTGAAAGACCAGATCAAGCACTTCTTCGAGCAATACAAGGCGCTGGAGAAGGGCAAGTGGGTGAAGGTCGAGGGTTGGGCGGGCATCGAAGCCGCGCACAAGGAAATCACCGAAGGCGTGGCGAACTACAAGAAGTAAGCTGCGTTACACCGGTGCTTGATGAAAAAACCGCGTGAGCCTGCAAGGGCCACGCGGTTTTTTCATGGGCGACGTTTTCAGGGATTCCGCGCCATGCGCAGCGGGTCTTGCAGTTAGCGCGCCTGTCTGGCCGGGCGTTGCAGCGCATAGACACAACGCATCGAATGAATGAACCGAATGCATTTTTATATATGAGTGTTAACCCTTATCATTCGGCGGCCGCGGCAGGTTTTCCGCCATCGGCGTATTAATGCGCTGAGGTAGCGCCCACGTGCGTTTTTTGGAAGCCCACCGTCCGGATGCTGAATCGCAAGTCCAACCCTTCGTCGTTGCGCTGGCCGAGCCGCCTGTATGCGAGCCTGTACGCGCTCGTCACCACGATCTACCGCAAACGGCCGATATGGATGGTGTCGTTCTCGACGAGCGAGGCCAATCTGTCGGAAGGGCTGAGAGCTGCCTGCGCGTCCACCGCCATGCTGGTGCTCGGCAATCTGCTGCACGACCCGGTATTTGCATGGGCTGCGATCGGCGCTTTCTGGACCTGTCTCGCGGATGCGGCCGGCTCGAATCGCGCGCGCTTCGCCTCGATGATGGGCTTCGCGCTGCTGTCCACCGTGTGCGGCGGCGTGACCGCTTTCGCATCAGGCGAGGGGACAGTGTTCGCCGCGCTCGCCATTCTGATATTCACGACGCTCGGCGCGTTCGGCAGGATCTGGGGCGCCGCGACGTCGCAGGTGACGATTCTAGCGGCGACCGCCTGCGTGGTGATGGTCGACCGGCCGATGCACGACGTTCGCGAAGGTGTGGCGTTTCTCGGCGTCTATCTGGCCGGATGCCTGTTCGCCGTTGTGCTGAGCTTGACCGTCTGGCGCATTCATCCGTTCGGCACGAGCCGCGCTTCGCTGCGTGCCGTGTATCTGCGTCTGGCTGATATCGCCTTGGACAGCGCGCGCCTGCTCGAAGCGCGTGCAGCGCCTGGCGAGTGGGCCACGCATGCCGCGAAATTTCGCGCCGATGCACGCGCTGCGCTGGAGCGCTCGCGCAAGGCGCTGGCGAACGTGCCTGGCTCACGAACGGCCGGCCGGGAAGACTACGACAATCTGCTCGCGCTCCTGACCGAGAGTGAAGCGCTCTTTGCGTACCTGATTGCGGTCACCGGCGCCTGCGAAAAAACCCCGCAAGACGCACGTCGCACCAGACGCGCGGCGCGGTTGCTGATCGGGCTGGGCGAGGTTCTGCGAAGAATCGGCGTGGCCAGCAACGAAGCCCAATGGAACCGTCTCGCCGACCTGCAACTCCGTTTGCGACGCCTGGCGCGGCGACTCGAATCCGCGCTGATGGAACCTGTGACATTGAAGTTCGACTTCGAACTGGTCGATTTCGCGCCGACAGCTGCTCATCCGCTCGGGTGGCAGGACAGTGCCGCCAGACTGCTGACGCGGACGTGGTCGACCCTCAAGGCAAACTTTTCCGTTCAGTCGGTCGGCTTGCGCCACGCCGCCCGCGTCGGCGTCACGACCACGGCGGGTTTTCTGGTCATCCGGGCGCTCGGGCTGCCCTTCGGCTATTGGGCAACCATGGCGACGCTGCTGATTCTGCAACCGTCTATTGCTGCGACCTGGCCACGGAGTATCGAGCGCGCTGCCGGGAGCATCGTCGGCGGCCTGTTGGCGGCCGTGATCGGCTATGCGATTCATTCGCCTCTCGGCATTTCACTGGCGGTGTTTCCGCTGGTGGTGGCCACCATGGCGCTGCGTCCCGTCAGCTACAGCCTCTTCGTACTTTTCCTGACCCCGACCTTCGTGCTCGTGGCCGACTTCGCGACGCCCGGCGCCAGCGAATTCGCCTTCGCGCTCACGCGGCTCGGCAACAACGTGCTCGGTTGTGTATTGGCGCTGCTGGCAACGTTCTATCTGTGGCCGACGCGGGAAAAGGTCGACTATCGCGCCTATCTGAGCGACGCAGTGCGGGCCAATCTTGCGTATCTGAGGGCAGCACTGGAGTCGCCGGACCGAAGCGAGAAGGACATGGAACGCCTGCGCCGGGCCGCGGGTTTGGGCAGCAATAACGCCGAGGAGGCCATCGGCCGCATTCGCCTCGAAAAACTCGAGGACTCGATGGTCGACACGGTGACGCTGACGGTACTGAGCGTGTTGCGAAAGATGGCGGGTACGGCGACGCAACTGCGCTTGAGTACGAACCGGCGCAGCATGCACGATGAACTCGGCGCGTGGATTGACACCACGAGTGCCGACATCGAGGCGGCTTTGAACAGGACGTTGCGGCCGATCCGGCACGACCTTCCCCCGCGGGAGCGGTTGACGTCGCTGGAGGCGGACGCCGTGGGTGAAATCGCGCTGATGCATCGGCTGCTGACTGAGCGGATGCGCGAGGCGAGGGGTTAAGTGGAGGGTAGCTCGTCGGTGGCAGCCGGCTCTGGCTCTGGTTCAGGCACGGGCAGCACCGATTCGAGCGTGCGCAGTCCCGCGCCTAGCGCACGCTTTTCGGCCGGCGGCAAACGCTTGACCCAATACTCGGCGCGCGAAGCGCTTGACCGGTCGGCCAACTCAAACGACACCAGCACTTGCACCGGTTTGCGCGAACGCGTATAGCGCGCGCCTTCACCGCTCACATGTTTGTCGAAGCGCGCCTGCACATCGGTGGCAATGCCGGTATAGACGCTGCCGTCCGAGCATTCGAGCAGATACAGAAACCACGCCATGGGTACGCTTCAACCTTTGAACGGATTGTGTTCGCGCAGCTCGTCCACATACGCGTGGATGCTGTTCTTTTCGTTGTCGAGGAAGTGGCCGACCGCATCGGCGAAGGCCGGATGCGCGAGCCAATGCGCCGAACGCGTCACGGTCGGCAAAAAACCACGCGCCATTTTATGCTCGCCCTGGGCGCCGCCTTCGAACGCGCCGAGCTTTTCTTCGATACAGAATTCGAGCGGCTGGTAGTACGCCGTTTCGAAGTGCAGGCAGGGCACGTGTTCCAACGCGCCCCAGTAACGACCATAGAGCGTGCCGCCGGTTTTTCCGTCGCGCTGATAGACCACGAGCGAGCTGGCGATCGGCTTGCCTTCGTATTCGGCGATCACCAGCAGCAGATTTTCCGGCATCGACGCGCCGATCATCCGGAAGAAATCGAGGTTCAGATACGGACTCGAAAAGTGCTCGCGGTAGGTTTGCCGATAACACTTGCTGAAGAACCGCCAGTCGGCGTCCTGGATATCTTCGCCGCGAATCCGACGCATCGTCACGCCGGCTTCCTGAACCTTGCGACGCTCCGCGCGGATGTTCTTGCGCTTCTTCTGTTCGAGCGTGGAGAGGAAATCGTCGAAGTCGCGATAGCCGTCGTTCAGCCAGTGGAATTGCACGCCTTCGCGCTGCATCATGCCCATGTCGGTCAGCGCGCCTGCTTCTGTTTCGGTCGGAAACAGCACATGCAGCGACGACACGTCGGCCTGCTCGGCGAACGCCATCAGCGTCGCGGCCAGATGCCTGAGCGCATGCGTATCCGCCGATAACAGCCGGTTGCCCTGCACCGGGGTGAACGGCACCGCGCACAGCAGCTTCGGGTAATACGGCAGACCGTTGCGTTTGTACGCGTCGGCCCAGGCCCAGTCGAAGACATATTCGCCGTACGAGTGCCCCTTCAGATACACGGGCGCGGCGGCCGCGAGCTTGTCCGTGCGCGGGTCGGTGAGCGTGACGAATTGCGGCGCCCAGCCAGTATCGGCGACCGCGCAACGGGTCGCGTGCAGTGCGCTCAAGAACTCGTGCCGCAGAAACGGCGTGGGCTGCGCTTGCTGGGCGAGGAGGGCATTCCATTCCGCGGCGTCCACCTCGGAGGGCGACGCCAGAATGCCCGTGCGATAATCAAAGCGTTCCTGGTTCAATCTGTGTGACTGTTCCCAATGAGCGACGCGCAGCATGTAGCGGTGCGTCGTTCGTTTATCCGATTTGTCCGTTGCCGTCGAGCTAACCAGCCGCGGTACTCGCAAGCCGTCTGGCGTGCCTGTCGATCCTGCCATGAAGACCCGAATCGCTCTTGCTCAAATCAATGTCACCGTCGGCGACTTCGCCGGCAATGTCGCGAAGATTGTCGCTGCCGCGCGCGCCGCGCACAACGATGGTGCGAAACTGCTGATTGCGCCTGAACTCGCGCTCTCCGGCTATCCGCCCGAAGATCTGCTGCTGCGTCCTGCGTTCTACACCGCGAGTGCGGCGGCGCTTGCCGATCTGGCCGCGCAACTGAAGCCCTTCGCCGGCTTGCATGTGATCGTCGGCCATCCGTTGCGCGACGCGGCGCACGGCCATGGTAATGCAAACGCGCCGATCGAGCGCGGCGTGCCGCCGGTTGATACCTTCAACGCGGCCTCGCTGATCGTCGACGGGGAAGTGGCCGGCACCTATCGCAAGCAGGATTTGCCCAATACCGAGGTGTTCGACGAGAAGCGCTACTTCGCTTCAGACCCGAAGCCGTTCGTGTTCGAACTGGACGGCGTGAAGTACGGCGTGGTGATTTGCGAGGACGCGTGGCATGCGTCGGCTGCGCAAATGGCGAAGGCGGCGGGCGCACAAGTGCTGCTGATTCCGAACGGCTCGCCGTATCACCTGAACAAGGAAGCGGTGCGCTTCGACATTCTGCGCGCGCGGATTCGCGAGACCGGCTTGCCCATGGTCTACGTGAACATGGTCGGCGCGCAGGACGAACTGGTGTTCGACGGCGGCTCGTTCGTACTCGATGAAAAGGGCGAGCTGGTCGCGAAGATGGCGCAGTTCGAGGAAGGCAACGCGATTGTCGAGTTCGACAGCGGCAAGCCGGTGCCCGCGGCGATCGCGCCGGAGCTCTCGCTCGAAGCGCAGGTGTATGCCGCGCTCGTGATGGGCGTGCGCGACTACATCAACAAGAACGGCTTTCCGGGCGCGCTGATTGGACTGTCGGGCGGCGTGGATTCGGCGCTGGTGCTGGCCGTTGCGTGCGACGCGCTGGGCGCGGACCGTGTGCGGGCGGTGATGATGCCGTCGCGCTATACCGCCGACATTTCAACCACCGACGCTGCCGAAATGGCGCGCCGCGTCGGCGTGCGTTACGATGAAATCGCGATCGCGCCGATGTTCGACGCGTTCCGCGGCTCGCTCGCCGAGGAGTTCGCCGGCCGCGCCGAAGACGCCACCGAAGAAAACATTCAGGCGCGCATTCGCGGCACCTTGCTGATGGCGCTGTCGAACAAGTTCGGCTCGATCGTGCTGACCACCGGCAACAAGAGCGAGATGGCGGTGGGCTACTGCACGTTGTACGGCGACATGGCCGGCGGCTTTGCGGTGATCAAGGACATCGCCA
The DNA here is from genome assembly GCF_030464795.1 of Paraburkholderia sp. SECH2. NCBI lineage: Bacteria > Pseudomonadati > Pseudomonadota > Betaproteobacteria > Burkholderiales > Burkholderiaceae > Paraburkholderia > Paraburkholderia sp. SECH2. The sequence goes on along the minus strand of NZ_JALPRH010000031.1, from coordinate 21,790 downwards.
AGACGCTGGTCTACAAGCTGTGTCACTACCGCAATCAGGCCACCACGTTCAGCAAGCAGGATGTGATTCCCGAGCGGATTCTGACGCGCGCGCCGTCGGCCGAACTGCGCGACAACCAGACCGATCAGGACAGCTTGCCGCCGTACGAAGTGCTCGACGCGATCATGCGCATGTATATGGAGGAGGATCGCTCGCTCGCCGAAATCATCGCGGCGGGTTACGCGGTCGACGACGTGAAACGCGTTACGCGCCTCATCAAGATCAACGAATACAAACGGCGTCAGGCGCCGATCGGCATTCGCGTCACGCATCGCGCGTTCGGCCGCGACTGGCGTTATCCGATTACGTCGCGCTACACCGAGCCGGTGGAGTGAGTCTCAGGCGAAAGGCTGCGGACTTACTGACTTACCCCATAGCAGACCAGAAGCACGCGCCGGATTGCCGCAACGCATCCGGCGCGGCGTAGAATAAAAATCATCCATTTCCCTTTCAACCTTCCAATCACGAGATGAGGTCCGCCATGAAGCGCATCACTGCAGTCATCAAACCGTTCAAACTCGACGAAGTGCGCGAGGCGCTTGCTGAAGTCGGCCTCACGGGGTTGACCGTGACGGAAGTCAAAGGCTTCGGTCGGCAAAAAGGCCACACCGAGCTCTATCGTGGTGCAGAGTACGTGGTCGACTTTCTGCCGAAAGTGAAGATCGAAGTGGTAGTTGCGGACAACCAGTGCGATCAGGTGATCGACGCGATCATCGGCGCGGCGCGCACCGGCAAGATTGGCGACGGCAAGATCTTCGTCGCGGACGTGGAGCGGGTGATCCGGATTCGCACGGGTGAGGAGAACGAAGCGGCGGTTTGAGCGGTTCGACTCGTACTGTTGAAACGCAGAGTTAAAGCGCCGGTATTGACATCCGCGGCACGCACGCACCGATCAGGTGCGTCGGGGCAGTGGCAAAACCGTGCGCGCAAATAAAAAACGGTGCGATACCCTTTCGGACATCGCACCGATACGCGCCTCTCGCAGCAGCGTGAAAAAGATTCTCTTGAAGAACTTCTGACTACACCCCGAAGGAAATCCCCTCGGGGCACACTGTTCGATTAGAACGAGTGTTGAATACCTGCGTACACGCCAGTTTGGCTATGACCCGGCAGCGGGTTCTCGTCGTACGTGCCTCCGGTAGCCGAGTTGCCCGTACCGCCAACGCCTGCGGTGTTGGCATCGAGGCCGAAGTTAGCCGTCTTGCTGTTACGCACCGTTGCAACCTGGATGTCCAGCAGCGTGCGCTTGGACAGGTTGTACGAACCGCCGATCGTGTAGATCGTTGCGTTACCCGCGCCCTTGTTCGCGTTCACGTGATAAACCGCTGCGATCAGTGCGGCAGCCGGCGTGGCTTGCCACGTCACGCCACCCCATTCGTGATCGAGCGAGGTCGGTGCTGCGCCTGCTGCGCTGGCTGCGGACGACGTACGGATCGCCTGGAACGCGCCCTGGATCTTGAACTGACCGAGGAACACGTTGACTGCGCCCGTGTACTCACGTGAGAAATTGAACGGGTCGGTGAATTGGCCGTTTGCGCTGTTGCGGATTTCGTCGTACAAGCCGCGCACCTGGAACAGCGACGAGGTGTACGTGAGTTGCAGACCGGCTTCGCGGCCTTGCGACGTCGTGCCGTTACCGTTCCAGTTCGTCGCGTTCGACAGTGCGTACTGGCCGTACACGTCAAAGCCGTAGAACTTCGGCGACTGGTAGGCGATGTTGTTGCTCGATTGCGGCCAGTTGCGGCCACGCACCAGCGATGCCGACGACCAGTTCGACTGACCGAGCGGGTCAAAGTCCCACACGCCGTTTGAGATGAAGAGCATGCGGCCCAACGTCAACGTACCGTACGCGTCGTTCGCCATCCCGACCGTTGCCCAGCGATTGAAGAGACCGCCGCCGCCAGGGCCTGCGCCCGTCATGGTGTTGAAGGAGCCTTCCAACTGGAACAGGACCTTGTTGCCGCCGCCGATGTCTTCGACGCCCTTCATGCCCCACAAGCTCGTACCCCAGTCACCGCTTTCCGCACGGAAGCGCGACGTGGAACCGGTATAGCTGTTGTTCGGAAGGCCGCTCATGTATTCCAGGCCGGCGTCAAGGCGGCCGTACAGCGTTACGCTGCTTTGGGCGTGCGCAACTACACCGGCTGTCATCAACGCAGCGGCGAGCAAAGCTTTCTTCATCTTCTCCTCCATACCCTGTCAAAAAGTGAAACCCAGTACTGCGAATGGTGTTCGGACGCAAGCGCGCCGAACAGAAATCGGTACCAGGGAGATTAGCGGGTGGATTGGGTCTCCTGTCGTGACGGATAGCCTCAGCGGGCTATTCTTCGCGCCATGCCGATCCCTCGCCGACCGGTTCTCCTCTGTTGCTTTGAAGTGAAACTACTTTTAATGAACTTTGTTTTGCTACTTTGGTTACTAATTTATCAAAAATACCCTGGAGTGGGAGAAGAAATTAGTACCGGCTTGGGCCGGTGTCTCCAAATTGCAATACGAATGTGTGCAAGGAATCGTTGCGATATCCCCCAAAAGGCGGGAAACCCTTATGCCATAAGGGAATCACGGATTGGGACGGACCACGTCAAGGATTGCCACTATTGACGCTTCAAATGCGGCAGAGTAAGGCGGAAAGAGGGCAGTTCGAGGCAGGTTCGTGCACAGTTTCGAGGCCAGAATGGCCAGAATGCACAGGTGAGCGAAGTAAAAAAGGCGCTCGTAAGCGCCTTGTAATGCTACTTTGACTACAGCCCAAATACGAGGCTTTACGGCAGTCTTATTTGAGGCTGCCGGAGAGGAACTGCTTGAGCCGTTCGCTCTTCGTGTTCTTGAAGACTTCGTCCGGATGGCCTTCTTCTTCGACCCGGCCTTGATGCAGGAACATCACGTGATTCGACACGTTGCGCGCGAACGCCATTTCGTGCGTGACGACGATCATCGTGCGGCCTTCTTCGGCGAGCGTCTGCATGACCTTGAGCACTTCGCCGACCAGCTCGGGATCGAGCGCCGAAGTCGGTTCGTCGAACAGCATCACATCAGGGTGCATGGCCAGCGCGCGCGCGATCGCGACGCGTTGTTGCTGACCGCCCGACAGATGCGACGGGTACTGTTTCTCGAGACGAGGCGCGAGGCCCACTTTCTCCAGATACTCACGCGCACGCTCTTCGGCTTCCTTGCGTTTTAAGCCCAGCACGTTGACCGGCGCCTCGATGATGTTCTCGAGCACGTTCATATGCGCCCACAGATTGAAGTGCTGGAACACCATCGACAGCCTGGTGCGCACGCGCTGCAACTGCTTCGGATCGGACACGCGCAACGCGCCGTTCTTCGCGATCTGCGTGCGGACTTCTTCGCCGTCGACGAAGATGCGTCCGGAGTTCGGCTGCTCGAGGAAGTTGATGCAGCGGAGCATCGTGCTCTTGCCCGAACCGGATGAGCCGATCACGCTGATCACGTCGCCGGCGTTGGCCTTCAGCGACACGCCCTTGAGGACTTCGTTGTCGCCGTACTGTTTGTGAAGCTCGTCGACGAAGAGCTTTTGCTTCTTGGTGTTCATCGGGATCCTTGGCGGGCTTACTTGCTTGGGGGCGTGCGCCCTTCTTGTTTACTTGCCTTGCGGCCGCAGGTAAGCGAGCCAGCGGCGCTCGGCGCGGCGGAACAGCCACACGAGCGCAAAAGAAATCAACAGATAGAGCAGGGCGGCGATACCGAACGCGTTGAACGACTGGTACGTGGCCGAGTTCACGTCACGGGCGATCTTGAGAATGTCCGGCACGGTCGCGGTGAACGCGACGGTGGTGGCGTGCAGCATCAGGATCACTTCATTGCTGTAGTACGGCAACGCGCGGCGCAGCGCCGACGGCAGAATCACTCGCCGGTACAGTGTGAACGACGACATGCCATACGCGCGCGCCGCTTCGATCTCGCCATACGGCGTGGCCTTGATCGCGCCCGCGAAAATCTCGGTGGTGTACGCGCAGGTGTTCAGCGTGAACGCGAGCAGCGTGCAATGCATGCCGTCGCGGAAGAACGCGTTGGTCAGCTCGTGGTTGCGGATGATTTCGAGGCTGTACAGGCCGGTGTAGCAGAGCAGCAGTTGCACGTAGAGCGGCGTGCCGCGGAAGACATACGTATACAGCCAGACCAGACCGGCGAGCCATTTCTTCTTCGACACGCGCGCGACCGAGAGCGGAATCGACAGGCAGAAGCCGAGTCCGATCGACACCACCAGCAGCCACAGCGTGATCACGACGCCGGTGAGGCGGTAGCCGTCGGTATACAGATAGTTGCGCCAGTATTCCTGAATGATCTCGATCATAGATCCGCCTTTCGCACGCCGGTCGAGTAACGCTTTTCGAGGTACATCAGCACGAAGTTGGACACTGTGGTGATGACGAGATAGATCGCCCCTGCGAACAGGGTGAAGAAGAAGAACCGCAGCGTGCCCTTGCCCGCATCCTGCGAGGCCTTGACGACATCGGCGAGACCGATGATCGACACCAGCGCCGTGGCTTTCACCATCACCTGCCAGTTGTTGCCGATGCCGGGCAGCGCGAAGCGCATCATCTGCGGGAACATGATCCGCGTGAACACCTGCCAGCCGGTCATGCCGTAGGCCGAGCCCGCTTCGAGCTGGCCGCGCGGCACCGCGAGGAACGCGCCGCGGAAAGTCTCGGTGAAGTACGCGCCGTAGATGAAGCCCAGCACCGCGACGCCGGCCACGAATGGGTCGATGTCGATCTGGTCCCAGCCGAGCAGGTCGGTCAGGTTATTCAGCCAGATCTGGATGCTGTAGAACAGCAGCAGCATCAGCACCAGGTCGGGCACGCCCCGCACGAGGGTCGTGTAGACGGTGCCGGCACCATAGGAGAAGCGGTTTTTCGACAGCTTCGCCGCTGCGCCGAGCAGGCCCAGCACGAAAGCGAACGCCAGCGACAACACCGCCAGTTTGACGGTTTGCCAGGTGCCGTTAAGAAGCAGCGGGCCGTAGCCTTGAAGGAACATATGGGGTCCTTGACGATGCGCTTGTGGCGCACCGCGAAAGACGCGGCCAGCTCTGCACCGCGTTTGCCGCGAGCCTGAGCTCGCCGTTTCCTGCGGCGCACAGCGCACCGCTGTGCAAATCATGACTGCATGGCCGTTGCCGGTCTTGCAGCGCGCTTTTCGATTCTTGTTGTGAATCGGGGTTGAAGCTGCTTCTGAAACTGCTTTTTGAGGCTATCAGCGACTGTATTACGAAGCCTCGGGAAAGCCCATGCGGGCGAGCCCCGAGTTCATGCTCCACTCAACGACCTGGATAGATATCGACGTCGAAGTACTGCTTTTCCAGCTTTTTGAACGTACCGTCCTCGCGCACGTGCGCCAACGCCTGGTTGAACATCGCTTTCAGCGCGACGTCATCCTTGCGCAGGCCGATGGCCGTGCCTTCGCCGATCGTCTTTGGGTCTTTCACTTCCGGGCCGGCCCACGCGAAGCCTTTGCCGCGCGGCGTCTTCAGGAACCCGGCGTCGGCTTGCAATTCGTCCTGCAACGCTGCGTCAAGACGCCCCGATGCGATGTCGGCGTACACCTGATCCTGATTCTGGTAGGACACCACGGTCACGCCTTTGGGCTCCCAGTAGGCCTTGGCGTAGGCTTCCTGAGTCGAGCCCTGCTCGACGCCGACATGCTTGCCCTTCAGCGATTCAGCCGTGGGCAGCAGCGGCGAGCCGGCTTTGGCGATCATGCGGGCCGGCGCGTCGAACAGCGTGTCGGAGAAATCGATCTGTGCGCGGCGCTTGTCCGTGACGGTCAGCGATGACACGATCGCGTCGAACTTCTTGCCCTTCAACGCCGGGATGATCCCATCCAGGTCCTGCTCGACCCACACGCACTTGACGTTCATTCTTGCGCACAGCGCTTTCGTCAAATCGACGTCGAAGCCGACGACCTGGCCGCTGGCCGCCTTCGATTCGAATGGCGGGTAGCTGGCGTCAACCCCGATGCGCACGGTTTTCCACTCTTTCGCCATGGCGCCGGTGGCCATGACCGCAAGCGCCACGCACAGTGCGGCCTTCTTCATGTTTCTCCTGGATCAAACTGATCGTCGTGGTGTGCCGATCTCGACGACCGCCGGCTCGTGGCCGGCCGTCGCTATTCTAGGCGGTCAAAATTGTCGCGCCGTGTGCGAGTGTGGCTTCGGGCCCGCCCGGCGCGCCTTTGGCGCCCACGCGTCTTGAAAAGGGCGGTATTTTACCCGATCAGGGGCAGCGCGCCAGTGCGGGACGCCGCCGGCGGCCGGTGGGCGGCGGCATACGTTGTGCATGCGCGACGGTGCTGGGCCGTGATTGCACGGATTTATGGAACGATCCAGTGCATCGTTGCCGATTGTTTAGTGCGCTTCGCGCCCATACATTCTGGGCATCGCTATTTACTCACCGGGAGATATCCATGATCGAGATTCGCCGTTCCGACGAGCGTGGCCACGCCAATCACGGCTGGCTCGACTCGTATCACAGCTTCTCGTTTGCCGACTACCGCGACCCGCAGCACGTGCATTTCGGCCCGTTGCGGGTGATCAACGAAGACCGCATCGCCGGCGGCCAGGGCTTCGGCACGCACGGCCATCGGGATATGGAAATCGTCACCTATGTGCTCGAAGGCGCGCTCGCGCACCGCGACAGCATGGGCAACGGCTCGACCATCCGTCCCGGCGACGTGCAGCGCATGAGCGCCGGCACGGGCGTGCAGCACAGCGAGTTCAATGCATCGCAGGAGGAATCCGCGCACCTCCTGCAGATCTGGGTGATCCCGCAACGTGCGGGTGACCAGCCCGGCTACGAGGAAAAGCGCTTCGAGGACGCCGACAAGCGCGGGCGTCTGCGCGTGGTCGCCTCGCCCGACGGCCGCGACGGCTCAGTGACGATTCATGCGGATGCATCGATTTACGCGGCGTTGATCGATGGCGCGGAACAGGCCACGTTTGCGTTGCCGAAAGGCCGGCTGGCGTATGTGCACGTGGCGCGGGGCGCGCTGACCGTGAATGGCCAGACGCTGCAGGCTGGCGACGCCGCCAAGCTCAGCGAGACCGATACGGTGACGCTCGAAAAGGGCGACAACGCCGAAGTGCTGCTGTTCGATCTGGGTCAGCTCAACGGGTAAGTGCGCGGGCAAGCGCCGATCACCGGACGTTCATTCATCGCCCGATGACTGTTGGTTGAGGGGGCTGGTTGCAAGCGCAACGAGTCCCGCCCCTTGAAGCGTGCGCCGCTCACAAACAAAAACGCCACGGAAGTTTTTCCGTGGCGTTTTTGCATTCGGACGACGGCCGCGCGAGCCGTCTTCTACCTGCTTCGACCCGCTTACTGATTCGCAGCCGGCGCCGACGCTGCACCCTTATTATGGTGTTCCCAGCGGTCGCGCATCTTTTCGTGACGCGCTTCCATCTTCGCAAAACGCTGCTTCAGCGCCGTGCTGACGGTTGTCTTCTGCTGGTCGTTCAAGCCGTTATAGAACTTAAGCCATGCGTCCGAGGTTTGCTGACGCAGTTGCGCGTCTTTCTGCTCGACCTGCTGGTGCGCGGCAGCCATGGCGTTCAGATCCAGAATCGGCTGTTGCTGCGCGGCCTTCATCTGGTTCTTGATCTGTTCATGGTTGGCGCGCATGGCCTCATGGTTCTGTTTCATGGTGTCGAGCGCGGCCTGCCATTGCTTTTCCTGATCCGCGTTCAGCTTCAACTGGTCGTGCAGTTGCGTCAGTTCCTTCATGAAGTGGCCATGCCAGCCGCCGGGGCCGCCGTGATCGGCGGGTTGGGCGGCGTAGGCAGCGCCCGCGCCGATGGCGAGGGCAGTGGCGGCAACGGCGAGAACGCGCGACATTTTTTTGGTGGACATGTAAGACTCCCTGTAATGGAATAGCCGACGATGCAACCGATAATGTGGACGGCCTGCATTCGGTAAGTCACAGCGTAGAGAACTGCGCCGAGCGCTGTGTTACGTGGCTTGATGCGGCTGTTACGGGTCATTACGTACGGCTTTCACCGTAACACCCGGTAACCCTTGCGGGCCGTCTGAAATCGAAAACCCTTCCTGCTGCGCGTTAAACTTCATCCCATGGCTACTCAAATACTGGTTGTCGACGACGACGTCGAATTGCGCGATCTTCTGCGCGACTATCTGGCCCGTCAGGGCATCGAAGTTTCGGTGCTGCATGACGCGGGCACGCTCGAGCGCAGGCTCGAACGCGAGCGTCCGGATCTGATCGTGCTCGATCTGATGATGCCGGGCGTAGACGGGCTGACCGCGCTGCGCAAGCTGCGCGCGTCGGGCGACGACATCCCGGTGATCATGCTGACCGCACGTGCTGACGACGTGGACCGCATCGTCGGGCTCGAACTCGGCGCGGACGACTATCTCGGCAAGCCGTTCAACCCGCGCGAGCTGTTGGCGCGTGTGCAGGCGGTGCTGCGGCGGCGCCGCACGCTGCCGTCGGCGGCAGCGCCGGAGCAGCGCGAGCCGTTCAACTTCGGCCGCTTCACGCTGGATTTCCAGTCGCGCACGCTGCATCTCGAAGACAAGCCGCTCACGCTGTCGGGCAGCGAATTCGCGCTGCTGAAGATTTTCGTCAATCACCCCATGCGCACGCTCACACGTGAGCGCCTGCTCGAACTGCTGCATGGCCCGGAATACGACGGCACCGATCGCGGCATCGACGTACAGGTGTGGCGTTTGCGTCGCATTCTCGAAACCGACCCGTCCACGCCGCGCTTCATTCAAACGGTGCGCGGACGCGGCTACGTGTTCGTGCCGGATGGCGAACAGCATGCGCCGGCCCATTGATTCGCTGTTCGGGCGCCTCGCGCTGCTAGTTATTGCGGTGCTGCTGCTGTCGCATTTCGCGTGGTACGCGCTTATGCGGCTCGAGCGCAGCCAGCTGCAAGCGCGCTATGCAGTCGAGGAAGCCACCTTCCTTGTCGACGCGGTGCGCCAGCACGTCGCCCGTACGCCGGACCAGCCCTTGCCGTCACGCGTCAGGCTGGTCGATCCGGCGAGCGCCGATGTGCCGCCGGATAGCACGGATCTGCCGCCGCCGCTCGAACGTTTCATCGAGGACGTGCGCGATCGCATGCCCACCGGTACGCTGGTGCGGATCGGCCAGCCTGGCCGTCCGCCCACGCTGTGGGTGCGCGGCACCGCGGACCGAAGTTGGATCGTCGTGCCGGTGCAGCCACTGCGCACGCCGCGTTCCCTCGATCGCACGGTGCTATGGCTCGCGATTATCTTTTCGTTCGCGGTGATGGCAGCGCTCTTTGCCGCGTGGGCGCTGCAGCAGCCGTTGCGCTCGCTCGCCCAGGCGGTGGCGCGCTTTGGCCGCGGCTTGCCGGTGCCGCCGGTGCCTGAACGCGGTCCGCGTGAGTTGCGGCAGCTGACGCACGGCTTCAACCAGATGGTTCAGGAAGTGGCGCGCACCGAAAACGATCGGGCCGTCATGCTGGCCGGCGTCGCGCACGATCTGAAAACGCCGCTGGCTCGCTTGCGGCTGCGCGCCGAAATGATGGAAGAAGTGAAGATGCGTGACGGCGTCGTGCGCGACGTCGATTCGATGACGCATATCGTCGAACAGTTTCTGGTGTTCGCACACGACGGCGCCGATCGCAGCGAAGCGGTCGAAGTGGACGGGCAGTGCGAGCGCGTGGTCCGTAGTTATCGTGCGGTCGCGGCCGGCGGGCCCACGGTGCGAACCGAACTCAACGCAGGCCCGGGTTTTCTGCTGCCGGCGGCAACGCTCGACCGGATCCTGTCGAACCTGTTGGACAACGCACATGCCTACGGCGCGCCGCCGATCGTCGTCGCTACGGCGCGCACGGCGCAAGGTTTCACGCTTTCGGTGAGCGACAACGGCAGCGGTATCGCCGCGCAGGATCTGATCAATGCCAGCCGGCCGTTCGTCCGGCTCGACCCGGCGCGTGGCGGCAATGGTCATAGCGGGCTGGGGCTTGCGATCGTCGAGCGTCTGGTGCGGCGTGCAGGCGGGGAGTGGGAGATCGGCAACCACGACGGCCGTGGCTTACGGGTCTTGATGAGCTTTCCGTTCGATGTGGTGCCGCGTGTCGCGGTGGCCTCGGAAAACGCCTGGGGGTGAGCGGGGCAAGGGCGGCAAGCGCCTGCCCCGCTATATATATGCCGCAACGTGATGTCCGAGCGCGAGGTTCGGAATGAGCGTCCGGCAAGCTTTGCGCTAGTCTGAAAACAGCGTGTTCAACGCATTGGCCGCGTCACCATCCACCGTATTCCACGTGACCGTTTCGGCTTCGAAGATGTAGTGCGTGGTGTATTTGCCGAGGCGCGTGAGTATCTCTTCCTGAATCAGTTCCGGTGCGACCTCCAGCTTCAGATACCACGCGGTCGACGACAAGCGCGTCTGGAACGCGCCATATTCGGCCAGCAGATGGTCGAATGCGTCGGCATCCTGATCGCGACAGACGATGACCAAATTTCCCTTCATGCGAATCTCCCGTTAGAGCGGTAGCGGCAACCTCAATGTCAGGGTTGATGATACCTGCTTCGCTACGGAACGCCCGAGGCCAGGACTTGCTTTGCATCAGCGGCCGCACGCATTGGGTTGCGGATGGCGCATCGGAATGGAGGGAAGGTCGTGCGCCTTCGCCAGGCGTCACCAGGCGTTGACCACCGTCCGCGCGGGCGGCGCGGTGTCGTCGGGCGGAAGGGCTTCGGTGCGGTCGCGGCCGCCCGTCTTTGCCGCATAAAGCGCGGTGTCGGCGCGGCTCATGATGCGCTCGGGCAGATCGTCGGATGAGAGTTCGGTGATGCCGATGCTCACGCTCAAGCCCACCGAGGCGGGCAGCTTCGGCGAAGGAACTGCCTTCAGACGCAGGCGCAAGCGTTCGACAACTTCACGGCCGCCCGCCAGATCCGTGGCCGGCAGCAGCAGGCCGAACTCTTCTCCACCCAGCCGGCCGATCGCATCGGTGCCGCGCAACTCGGCCCGGCAGGTGTCGACGAAATGTTCGAGCGCGCGGTCGCCGGCGGCGTGCCCGAAGCGGTCGTTGATCTGCTTGAAGTGGTCGAGGTCGGCGATCGCCATGCACAGCGGCTCATTGCCCGCATGCGCGCGCTCGATCTCGTGGCGCAGCAGGTCGAGGAAGTAGCGCCGCGACAGCGCGCCGGTCAGCGCATCGTGGCGCGCCTCAGCCGAGAGCAGCGTATTGGCCGATTGCAATTGTTCTGCAAGGTCGCGCGTGGCGCGATGGTGGCGCCGCTCGCGCACGTACGACACGGTGATGACCCATGCGAGCGCGACGGTGCCGGCCAGCGTCAGAAACACCAGCAGATGGTCGCGCTTGTGATTGCGCAGCAGTTCCGGCCAGGCCGCGAGCGGATCGACCAGATGCGCCGAGAGCCCCGAGTTCAGACCGTTGCGTGCCTGGTACAGCGATGGCGCCGGCTGCTCGCTCATGCCGAACAACTGTTCGGCGACACCGGCTGGCACCCAGGGCGCCTGTTCGCGCACCCGCGTGTCGACCTGAATCTGGATGTCGGGGAGGATTTCGCGGCGATAGATGGTCAGGCGCTCGGCGGCGCTCATCTTCGTGACGTGCGAGTTCGGCAGCGCGTGGCCTTCGAGTGCGCTGTTGTGCGCCATGATGATGACGCCGTTTTCATCGGCGACAAAGGTACCGGCATGCGCGACCCAGTGGCGTAGCCGCGCGATCCCCACCTTGGCTACGACAACCCCCACCAGCAGACCGTCGGCGTACACCGGCGCCGCGATGAAGATGCCCGGCTCGCCGCTCTGGCGGCCGACGCCATAAGCTTCCGAAAATGCACCGAGCAAGGCATTCGTCAGGTAGCCGCGCATGCGCATATCCGCGCCGACGAAGGTGTGCTCCGCTGCAAGCGGTCGATTGACGGAGTTGCTCGAAGCGACGCAGATGCCGTTGGCATTGACGAGCCAGACCTGGTCGAGCCCGGAGAAGCCTTGCGCGTCGTGCAGGAAATTGCTGATGGTGCGCATCTGCGGGTCTTTTAACAACGCGTCGCGCAGGGCGGGTTCCGCCGCTTCGCCGTTCGCGGCATAATTCTGCGATTGCACCAGCGCGTGCTGGACCACGTCCATTTCGGCCATGGTTGCGGGGATGGCTCGAGACATGGCGAGGTCGCTGGCGATCACCTCCGCCATGTTGTCGACGATCGACGTGGACATCTGGCGTTGCGTGCGCAAAGCCGCGTCCAGCTCTTGCTGTACCATCCGGTCCGCGACCATGCCGGCCACGAACCAGCAAACGAGCACGATCAGCGCGAAGCTGATCGGTCCGGTTGCCTGGCGCAAGGTTGTCCTGTTCATCGACCCTCTGATTCGTCTGGCTGTGACATGCAACTAGCTCATTCGTGGCAGCGCCCCGGCGCTGTGCCGCCCCTGTGGAAACGGCTGGCGATACGCCCTCGGTGTGGGCCGCGTTGTGGGACGGCAAAACCGCAAAAAGGCATGCCGTCTCTTGATTTTAACCGTCATGGGGCCAGACGCCACCCTTATTGCGGGAATGCGAAGTACATCCGCTTTGCCCATCAGGTTCTTAACGGCAGCGCATCAGCTTTCTGAATGGCTGCACGGGTTTTACAGGTGTTTGAAACCCGATCCGCGCAGTGATCGCGATTGCCGGGAAAGTGGTTGGCCGATAGTAGATGCTTCGCTCTACATGCTTTAGCGGCGCCGGCCGGAGGCGGTTGCCGGGGTGTTCGACGCTATTTATTGCTATTTGCCGTGAAAGGTTGTGCCTGAAACATAGGATGGTGTAGTGTCGTGCCGTCCAAAACAAGGAAAGCCCGCCAGCCTTCGGGCGGCGCCTGCGGCGACAGGGGCCTGGCTTGACGGTTGCGGTCCCGGGCGGCGTGCCCACGGACCCGTCCGCGGCCGGCCCGCGTGTCTCCAACGCTAACGATTTACCGCGCACATGCGTTTTGCCATGCCTGATTTCCTCTGTCTGGACCGATCTACAGACTGCCGCGCCGAAGCCGCGGCCCCCTGCGAGCGTTTGAATACCTGTATGAATAGGGAGAGCGTCTGATGGATTTCAGCTTCAATCTGAAGCGCACTGCCAATGCTTCTGCATGGCGGGTGTTGCCTAATCGGTGGGACTTCGTCGCCTTTCCGCTGATCATCTGCATCATTGCGATGGCGGCGATCGGCTTTCACGAGACCCTGGCGCCGATGTCGACGCTCAAGACTCAGGCGATCTCGCTCGACCCGACGAATCTGCCCGAGTACGCCATGCGCACCACACTGCGCATGCTGGCGGCAATGGTCGCCTCGCTAACCTTCACGCTGGTGTACGGCACGCTGGCTGCCAAGAGCCGCCGCGCCGGCATGGTGCTGGTGCCGATTCTCGACATCCTGCAGTCGGTGCCGGTGCTTGGCTACATTTCGTTTACGGTCACGTTCTTCCTCGCTCTGTTCCCGGGCCGCGTGCTCGGCGCTGAGCTGGCGGCGATCTTCGCGATCTTCACGAGCCAGGCGTGGAACATGACGTTCAGCTTCTATCAGTCGCTGCGCACGGTGCCGCGCGATCTGGACGAGGTGTCGCGCGGCTTTCATCTGACTTCATGGCAGCGCTTCTGGAAACTGGAAGTGCCGTTCTCGATGCCGGGCCTCATCTGGAACATGATGATGTCGATGTCGGGCGGCTGGTTTTTCGTGGTTGCTTCCGAAGCCATCACGGTCGGCAACAACACGATCACGTTGCCGGGGATCGGCGCTTATCTCGCGCAGGCGATTTCCGACAAGAATCTGCACGCAATCGGCTGGGTGATTCTTGCCATGACGGTCGTGATTCTTGCGTACGACCAGTTCATGTTCCGCCCGCTCGTCGCATGGGCCGATAAATTCCGCATGGAAACCACCAGCTCAGGCAATGCGCCGGAATCGTGGCTGCTCGACCTGATCCGCCGTACCCATCTGATTCACCGTCTGCTGGTGCCGCTCGGCTGGATGTTCGCCAAGGCCGCGCGCGTCAACTTCACATTGCCTGCGTTTGGCGGCCCGCGGTTCCATATTCCGCAGCGCGAGAAGACTTCGCGCATCGGCGACATTGTCTGGGCAGCTCTGGTGCTGCTTGCCACGGTCTATGTCGTGTACCGCGTCGTTGCCTACGTGCGGACCGGCGTGTCGCTCGATGAAGTCTGGCACGTGCTCGTACTCGGGCTCATCACGTTGCTGCGGGTGGTGGTGCTGATCGCGATTGCTTCGGTGATCTGGGTGCCGATCGGGGTGCTGATCGGCCTGCGGCCGGCGCTGGCCGAGAAGGTGCAGCCGATTGCGCAGTTCCTCGCCGCGTTCCCAGCGAATCTGCTGTTCCCGGTGTTCGTTATCGCCATCGTGCGCTTTCATCTGAACCCGGACATCTGGCTGTCGCCGCTGATCGTGCTCGGCACACAGTGGTATATCCTGTTCAACGTGATTGCCGGTGCGAGTTCGTATCCGAACGACTACCGGGAAGCGGCCAAGAACTTCCATATTCGCGGCTGGCAATGGTGGCGTCAGGCGATGCTGCCGGGCATTTTCCCTTATTACGTGACTGGCGCGATCACCGCGTCGGGCGGTGCGTGGAACGCCAGTATCGTCGCGGAATTCGTTCAGTGGGGCGACACCAAGGTTGCCGCGCATGGCTTGGGCGCTTACATCGCGCAGACCACCGCAGCAGGCGACTATCCGAAGATCATTGTGGGCATCGCCGTGATGTCCCTGTTCGTGACCCTGTTCAACCGCCTGCTGTGGCGTCCGATGTTCGCCTACGCCGAAGCGAAGCTCCGGCTAGATTGAGAATTAAAGGCTAAACGCGATGCAAAATCCTAAAGCTGCTATGACCGCCGCGCCGATCCAGACCCCGCCGATGCCGCCGCGCCTCGGTGAGGAGATCTTGCGCGTCAAGGACGTGTGCCGCGGGTTCAACAAGTCGCAGGGCGAGCTGCTCGTCCTCGACGACGCGAATCTGTCGTTGCGCGAAGGGGAGATCGTCGGGTTGCTGGGCCGCTCGGGCTCGGGCAAGTCGACGCTGTTGCGCATCATCGCAGGTCTGATCGAGCCGACCGACGGCGAAGTCACGTATATGGGCAAGCCGCTCGACGGTCCGGCCAAGGGCGTGGCGATGGTGTTCCAGACCTTCGCGCTGTTCCCGTGGCTGACCGTGCTGCAAAACGTGGAAGCGGGACTCGAAGCACAAGGCGTCGGCGCGAGTGATCGCCGTACGCGCGCGCTGGCGGCGATCGACCTGATCGGTCTCGACGGGTTTGAGAACGCGTATCCGCGCGAGTTGTCGGGCGGCATGCGCCAGCGTGTCGGCTTTGCGCGCGCGCTGGTGGTCGACCCCACGTTGCTGCTGATGGACGAGCCGTTCTCCGCACTCGACGTGCTGACCGCCGAAACGCTGCGTACCGACCTGCTCGACCTGTGGACGCAAGGCCGCATGCCGATCAAGGCTGTGCTGATCGTCACGCACAACATCGAGGAAGCGGTGTTCATGTGCGACCGGATTCTGGTGCTGTCGTCGAATCCGGGCCGTGTGATCGCTGAGATCAAGGTGCCGTTCAAGCATCCGCGTAACCGTCTGGACCCTGCATTCCGCCGGCTGGTCGACGACATTTACGCGAAGATGACCGCGCGCCAGACGGATGAAAAGACCAAGAAGGGCCTCGAGCTGCACAGCTGGCTGCCGCATGTGTCGACCAACCTGATGGCCGGTCTGATCGAAACGCTGGCCGCCGCGCCGTACCACGGCCGCGCCGACATGCCGGAAATCGCCCGTTCGCTGCATCTGGAGGTGGACGATCTGTTCCCGGTCGCCGAAGTGCTGCAGCACCTGGGCTTTGCCGACATCCGCGAAGGGGATATTTTCCTAACGCCGCCGGCGCGCGTGTTCTCTGAGTTCGGCACCCAGGAGCGCAAGATGATGTTCGCGGAACATCTGCTGCGCCACGTGCCGCTCGCCGCGCGGATCAAGAAGGTGTTGAACGAACGGCCGGGGCATCGTGCGCCGCGCGTGCGTTTCGAGCAGGAGCTGGAGGATTTTCTGTCGGACAGCGCCGCGGAAGAGACGCTTGACGCAGTGATCAACTGGGGTCGTTATGGCGAGATCTTCTCGTACAACGACCAGACGGAAATTTTCAGTCTGGAAGACGTGGAGTCATAAACCCGGTTGAGTCGATTAAGACGCTTCAGGCAAAAAGCGGCAGGGAGCCCCTGCCGCTTTTTCTATTGCAGAGCGCCCCAGCGCTCGACTGCCGGTTCCGCCGACGCCCACTTCCAGCCCTTGTCCTGCCGGCATGCGCTCGCCGTGTACCAGTCTTCGTGCGCGTTCGGGCCGTCGCCGTCCTGAACCGAGAACACGAAATCCTTGCACAGCGCGAGCGCCGAGCTGAACGCGCGGGTCACGCGCACCTGGCCGTGGCCGTTCTCGATCGGCAGCGTGTGTTTGACCGCCCAGGGCCGCGTCTCGCCGACCGGCATGGCGCCCGCCAGCGCGGCGATCAAGTTCTGCTGATCGGTGTGCATGACGCGCATGTAATGGCCGACGGCTTCATCGGTCGCGGCCTGTACGGCGATGCCGACGCCGATACCGATTGCCGGGTTGGATGTGACGAGGCCTGACGCGACGCCGGCAGCGGCGCCGCTCGCCGCGCCGACCGACGAGCAGCCGCTCGTCAGCAGGCTGGCGCCGACGCAGAGCGCACCAGCCAGCATGAGCCGCAGCCGGTTGCCGGAGAGCGCCGCCGCAGGCGTGCTTGGAACCAAGGCAGTACTCGTGCTCGTGCCGTTGATGAGCCGCTGCTCAGTCAGCGCGTGTTCTTTCCGTGGACGTGGAAGCGTCAGCGCCTTCATTGCAGCGCGCCCCAGCGTTCAGTAGCGGGTTCGGCCGACGCCCATTTCCAGTTGTCGCCGTCGCGGCAGATCGACGCGACGTAGAACGCGCTGCTCGCCGGTACATTCTTGGTGGCGGTCTGATCGACCGAGAAGACGATTTCCTTGCAGTCGAGCGCGCCGGCGCTGATCGTGCGGCTGACGGTGACGCGGCCGTGTTCGTCGTCTTCGATCGGCACCGAGTGGGTCACGCTCCACGGTGCGATTGCGCCGACGTCGAGCGGCCCGGCGATTTTCGCGATGCCGTCCTGCGTATTCTTGTGGACCACGCGTTCCGAGTACTGCACGCCGGCTCGGGCCGCGGCCACTGCGCCGAGACCGATGCCGGTGGCGACTGCCGCATTGCTGGTGACCTTGGCCGCGAGTGCTGCGCCCGCAATACCGGCGCCGGCGGTGGCGCCTTCCGAGTAGACCGAACTACAGCCGCTCAACGCCGACGTGATCGCCACGGCTAGTGCGACGAGCGCCGTTGTATTCGGACGTCCGCGCTTAGCTGCGTTGGACGCGCTGGCGGTTCGTTTCGCCCATTCGACCCACACCATACTTTTTTGCATTTCCCTGTCTCTGCTCCTGCAAGTGCCTTTGGCTCAAGCACTGTTCACACATGTGTTTCGCGTGTGTTGACGGTGCGTGAGCGAAAGGCACGTCTTCCTTATCGTTGCGCCGTACGCTGCCGCATTTTGCAGGATGCCATTTGTAATTGGCAGTGGGAAAGTGCAAGCAATTGCAAAAGATGGTGCGAGTCAGATCGGTTTCTGGTGAGAAAAGGCCGATTTACCTGGCGGTGCGAAGGGATTAATTATGAGATGAAAGGCCCGCAAAAAGGACCGTTTCAGTAGAGAGGGGATGCAAAGCAAGCACACAAGGAGCGTGCAAAAGAAGACAGCAAGCACGCAGAAAACACCGGCTCACGCGAACGAACCGCGTGAGCGCCTGGGACGGCTTATTGCTCGGTTTCTTCGTCCGAGCCTTCTTCACCGCCGTATGCGCTCAGGCGGTTGTAGAGCGTTTTCAGACTCACGCCAAGCGCTTTGGCCGCGCGCCGTTTGTCGCCACCGCAATACTTGAGCGTGCCGAGAATGATCTGCTTTTGCGCATCGGCGAGCGGTGTGCCGATCCACACGCTCATCGCATCGCCCTGCGTCACGGGCTTTTTCACGCGCGAGGCGAGATGCGGATGCGGCAGCTCGACTGTCTTCTCCGCGAGAATGAACGCACGATACACCGCGTTCTTCAACTCGCGCACGTTGCCCGGCCACGACCAGGTCCGCAGTGTTTCGATCGACCGTTTGCTGAAGCTCTTGCTCGCGCTTTCCTGCTGATTGAGTAAGGCAAGGAAGTGTTGCGCGAGCAGTTCGCGATCGTTTTCACGCTCGCGCAAGGGCGGCGCGCGCAACGGGAAAACCGCGAGCCGGTACATCAGGTCTTCACGCAGGCCGTTTTCCTTCACCGCTACCGCGGGGTCGCGATTCGTCGCTGCGATCACGCGTACGTCGCCACTAATCAGTTCGTTGCCACCGACCCGAAAAAACGTGCCGGTCTCGAGCGCGCGCAGGAGTTTGACCTGGCGCACCGGTGCCATTTCAGTGATTTCGTCGAGAAACAGCGTGCCGCCGTTCGCATGTTCGAAGTAGCCGACGCGGGCCTGGACCGCGCCGGTGAAGCTGCCTTTTTCGTGGCCGAACAATTCGGCTTCGATGAGTTCGTCCGGAATCGCGCCGCAGTTCACGGCGACGAACGGTGCGTTCTTGCGGCTGCTTTGATCGTGAATCGTGCGGGCGATCAGTTCCTTGCCCGTGCCGGATTCGCCGATGATCAGCGCGGTCGCGTCGGTGCTGGCGACGCGTTCGATCTGTTCGTACAGATCGAGCATCACCGGCGACGAGCCATATAGCAGCCCGTACGATTTCAGTCCCGCGATGCCGTCCGCGACGCGCTGCTTCGCCTGGGCCGAAGCGTTGCCGCCGGCGGAGACAGTGGGCGAGTCCAGCTCGATTGACGCCATAAACGGAAAGTCCTGTGCAAATTGAGGTTCGGTGTTGCGGCGCGCAGGCCTTGTAGCAAGACGGACCCGTGCGGCCACTATCTCACAGAAATTCGATTTAACCACTTTGATGCCGCTTCCGGCAATCCGTGTGACGGTTCGCGAAATAGGCCGGCGCAGGCCCGGTCGAAAGTGCCTGAGCCCAGGTCTGTACCGAATGACAGCGGCAAATTTACCGGGCACGGCGTTTGCGCCGTGAATCCGATATGCGTGTGCTTTTGAGCGATTCTGTTCGACGCGCGCCGGCGGCGGATGCGGCTCTCCGATTGTCTGCGACGTGCCGGAAACAAGATGTAAACGTCGAATTCAGACATAGGAGTGAATGATGACTGACACCACGCAACAGCTTGCACTCGGCAAGCAGAAGATTGTCGATGATCTGAGAGTGCTGCTGACGGACTCGGAAGAGATGCTGCGGCTCGCTGCCACCGTGCCGGGCGAAGGCGTCGATGCACTGCGCGAGCGGCTAGGCGCGCATGTCGAAACGCTGCAATCGGCGCTCGGCGATGCGCAGGAGAGCGCCCAACGGCGCTACCGGGTCGCGACCGTCAATGCGGAACGCTACGTGCGGCGCAACCCGTGGCGCTCGATCGGCATTGCCGCGGGCGCCGGCTTCCTGCTTGGCGTCCTCAGCACGCGCTAACGCGCAGCGCCCGACGCCGATCCGCTTGACGACAACAAGGAGTTCACGATGGGACGACCCAAAATTGGTATTTTCGGCGCGCTGATGGCTCTCGGCGGATTTCTGGCTGTGCGCTACGTGCAGCGAAACCGCGCCGCGCAGGTTCCTGCGGCGCGTGAACTGAGCCGCTGGGAAGGCGAGGGCGGCACAGTCGCCACGCCCTCGGTTGCGCCGTCCGGCAGCGTGACGGCGGCGATTGCCGGCCCGTCCACGCCAGATACCGCGCATGGCGCAAACGGCTCGGCGCATCCGAATGGCAAAGACGGCGCATGGCCGTTTCCGCGCAGTTGACGGTCAAAACCAGGGCCTTGCGGACGCGGCGCGTCAGCGTGCAGCTTCCGCAAGCGGCACCCGGCGTACATTACAAACTTGTCCCGATAAAGCCGTATAATAGGTTTACAGACAACAATACTGCACTTTCTTAGGTGTTTTTCCTATTGATTGTTGCGATATTGAGCCAAGTCAGAGGTCAGGCGCTGCTGCGAAACGTTAGCGTGTGCTCACATTCGGACACACTCGCGGCGCGGCGGCAAGCTGCCGGCCGGCTTCCTATCATGCGGTTTTGCATGTCCCCCATTCACGCTTTCGGGCTTTCGAGACGCGATGCCACACGTACTGATTGTCGATGACGATGCCGGTACCCGCGAGGCGCTTTCCGCCATCATCGGGGAAGACGGTTTGACTACCGCCACTGCGGGCGATTTGCGCGAAGCGCGCATTCAACTGGTCCGGCAGATGCCGGACGTCGTCTTTACCGACCTGAAGCTGCCCGACGGCAGCGGAGTCGATCTGTTTGAAGATCTCGATCCGCGCTCCGGTGTGGAGGTGATCGTGATTACCGGTCACGCCACGGTGGAGTCGGCGGTCAACGCGCTGAAGATGGGCGCCACCGACTACCTGGTGAAGCCGATCAACATGCAGCGCGTGAAGGCGATCCTGTCGCGCTTGCCGCGCGCGGGCGACCTGAAGGCGGAAATCGGCACGTTGCGCGGCGAGTTGCGCCGCATGGGCCGCTTTGGTTTGATGCTCGGCAATTCGCCGGCTATGCAGGAGGTTTACGACCAGATCGGCCGCGTTGCGCCGACGGCGGCCTCGGTCATGCTGGTGGGAGAGTCTGGCACCGGTAAGGAAGTCGCCGCCCAGACGCTGCATCAGCTCAGCTTGCGCCGTAAGCATGCGTTCCTCGCGGTGAACTGCGGTGCGATCTCGCCGAACCTGATCGAATCGGAAATGTTCGGTCACGAGCGCGGCTCTTTCACCGGTGCGGACCGTCAGCACAAAGGCTATTTCGAACGTGCGAACGGCGGCACGCTGTTCCTCGATGAAATCACCGAAATGCCGATCGAGTTGCAGGTGAAGTTGCTGCGCGTGCTGGAAACCGGCATGTTCATGCGGGTTGGGACGACTAAGGAAATCGAAACGGATGTGCGGCTGATTGCGGCTACTAATCGCGATCCTGAGCAGGCTGTGCTGGAAGGTAAGTTGAGGCTCGATTTGTACCATCGTCTGAACGTGTTTCCGATCAGTCTGCCGCCGTTGCGCGATCGCGGTAAGGATGTTGATTTGCTTGCGCAGGCATTCCTCGATGAGCTCAATGAGCGGCACAGCACGAAGAAGCATTTTCCGGCTGCTGTGAAGGATATGTTGATGTCTTACCCGTGGCCGGGCAATGTGCGCGAGTTGAAGAACTATGTGCAGCGGGCGCACATTATGTCGGGGTCCGATTCGGATAGTACGGCTACCGTGCCGTTGCAGATTACTTTGTCCAAGCCTGCGGCTGGTACGGCGATTACGATTCCGTTTGGGACTTCGCTTGCTGAGGCTGATCGGCAGTTGATTTTGGCTACGCTTGAGCAATGCGGTGGTGTTAAGACGCGTGCCGCTGAGATTCTTGGGATTAGCTTGAAGACGCTTTATAACCGGCTTGTTGAGTATGGGAATGATGCTCGGGATGAGGGGGATGTTGCCGATGAGTCTCGAGTTGTTGGGGGCGCTGGCGCTTAAGGTTTTTGCCTGTTCGGCGCTTTTTTGTCCGTGCTCTTAGGGCTTTGGCCTTTCCTTGTTTTGGCTTTGGTGCCTTTCCTTGTTTTGTTAGTGGTCTATTAGCGTTGCCCCTGTGC
>NZ_JALPRH010000030.1:0-90532 GCF_030464795.1 Paraburkholderia sp. SECH2 | reverse complement strand
CAAAGAAAGTAAGTGCCGCCCCGCACAGGGGCAACGCTAATAAACCACTAACAATGCAAGGAAAGGCACCAAAGCCAGATCAAGGAAAGGCCAAAGCGCCCGCCGCCGCCATAGCATGCCGCGCCTGCACCAACGAGGTCCGCGCCGCCCGCGCATCGACGGCGACTTGAATCAGCGCCGCAAGCTGCGAAGGCTGCCGCAAAAGCTCCCGCAAAATCGGCCCTAACGCAGTAGTCCCATCATCCCGCAGGCCAGCAGTCGCAGCAGCCGGCAACGTCCGCCAGGCCGGATCAACAACCGCACGACAAACCGCAAACGGAACCCCATGCGCGGCAGCCGTCGCCCCAGCAATATGCGACTCCATATCAACAGCCAAAGCACCCGTCGAACGATGCAGTAACCGCTTGTCATCAGCGCTGACCAAAGGCGCGGTCACAGCCGCCATCACCCCACGCCGCAAGCGCGCCGCGAGCGGCCCCGTTGCCAACGCAGCGGCAAACCTGTCAGCCCATGAGCGATCAGTTTCGAGCCGCCCGAACGGCCCCTCAACGGCCTCACCGACGATCAACGTGCCCGGCTCCAGATCGGGCGCCAACCCACCTGCCGTACCAAAGCTGACGATCCCGGAGCAGCCGCGCGCAACCGCCGCACTCAACGCCCGCTCCAGCAGATCGGCGCGAGCCGCATAGACCACCTCGACGCCCTTGCCGCGCGCGATGCGCGCTTCGAACGCCATACCCGTCACCACGATCACCGGCAAGGTGTTGCGGCCGGCGTCGGCTGACAGCGTTGTTGAAAACGCCATCCGTTACATCCCGACCGCGACGCGCGTCAGCCCGTTGCGTTTCAGATGACGGAAACGCGCCAGCGCCCACAACGGGAAGAACTTGCGATAGCCGTGGTAGCGCAGATAGAACACGCGCGGGAAGCCGGTCGCCGTGAAGCGCGTTTCGTCCCACAAGCCGTGCTCGCGCTGTTCGCGCTGCAAATACTCGACGCCGCGCGCCACCGCCTCGTGATTCACCTCGCCCGCCGCCATCAGGCCCATCAGCGCCCATGCGGTTTGCGAAGCCGTGCTCGGGGCACGCTCATAGCCGTGATAGTCGAGCTTGTAGCTCTCGCCACCCTCGCCCCAGCCGCCATCTTCGTTCTGGATCGACAGAAGCCACTGCGCGCCGCGTTTCATGCGCGGATCGTCGTGCGGCAGGCCCGCGGCGTTCAGCGAACACAGCGCGGTCCAGGTGCCGTAGATATAGTTCAGGCCCCAGCGGCCGTACCAGCTGCCATCCGATTCCTGTTCCTTCAGCATGTAATCGAACGCGCGCTGCGCCGGTTCACTGCCCTGCGGAAATTCGCCGAGTTGCGCAAGCATCGACAGGCAGCGGCCGGACACGTCCGCGGTCGGCGGATCGAGCAAGGCGCCGTGATCGGAGAAGGGAATGTTGTTCAGGTAGTACTGCGTGTTTTCCGGTTCGAACGCGCCCCAGCCGCCGTCGCTGCTCTGCATGCCGACCACCCATTCGCGCGCCCGCGCAATGGCTTCGCGGTCGACATCCGATTGCGTCAGCGCCGCCGAGCGTTGCATCGCCATCGCTACCACCGCCGTATCGTCGACGTCCGGATAGTGCGCGTTGTTGTACTGGAACGCCCAGCCGCCAGGACGCACGTTCGCGCGGCGCGAGATCCAGTCGCCGCGCACATCGAGAATCTGCAGCGGACGCAGCCAGGCGAGCCCGCGTTCAGCCGCCTGTTCGGCATGCGCTTCGCCGGTCTCGAGCAGCGCATGCGCCACGAGCGAGGTGTCCCACACCGGCGACAGACACGGCTGGCAATATGCTTCGTCATCCTTGATGACGAGCAGCTTTTCGATCGACTGACGGGCGATCGCGCGGTTCGGATGATCGGCCGGATAGCCGAGCACGTCGTACATCATCACCGAGTTGGCCATCGCCGGAAAAATCGCGCCGAGGCCGTCTTCGCCGTTCAGCCGTTCATCGACGAAGCGCACCGCCTCGCGCACTGAACGCTCACGCGTCGCCTTCGGGAACAGGCCGTCGACCATGCGCAGCATCACGTCCACGCCGCGGAAAAACCGGAACCAGCCGAGATGCTGATGCGGCGCCCGATCACGCATGCCGGTATTGACCGGTGCGCCGCGGAACAGCTCGTCGATCCGCACACGGCGCGGATTGCGCGCCACGGGCCGCTTCGCGTTCAGCACCAGCAGCGGCACGATCACGGTACGCGCCCAGTACGACACCTTCGACAAATGGAACGGGAACCACTGCGGCAGCAGCATGATTTCCACGGGCATCATCGGCACGGCACGCCACGACACCACGCCGAACAGCGCAAGCAGAATCCGCGTGAACACGTTCACCGTTTCCGCGCCGCCGTTCGCCAGAATCGCTTCGCGCGCACGGACCATGTGGTCCGCGTCCGGCGAGTCGCCGATCATCTTCAGTGCGAAGTACGCCTTGACGCTCGCGCTGATGTCGAGCGCGCCGTCGGTGAAGAGCGGCCAGCCGCCGTCCGCCAGCTGGATGCGCCGCAGATAGCGGCCAATCTTCTGCTCCAGTTCCACGTTCGGCGTTTCGCCGAGATAGTGAACCAGCAGCACGTATTCAGCGGGAATCGTTGCATCGGCTTCGAGTTCGTAGACCCAGTGACCGTCCGGTTTCTGCGCGCCGAGGATCGCGTCGGTGGCGCGCGTGATCGCGGCGTCGAGCGACGGCGCGTACGCTTGCGGCGCGGCATCAGGCGCGGCGCCCGACACCGCGCTTGGCACATTCAGCGCCGCATCGGCGATTTCAGGCAGGACGGCGTCCAGCGGCTGGGCTTGAGATAAGTCGTTCATCGGCGTTCCATCGGTTGATTCAGCAGCGTGTCCGCGGCCTTCTGGCCGGAGCGGATCGCCCCTTCAATCGTCGCGGGCAGGCCGGTGGCCGTCCAGTCGCCCGCGAGCATCAAATTGTTCCAGCGAGTGCGCGTGCCGGGGCGCAGCATTTCCTGATCCGGCAAGGCGGCAAACGTCGCGCGTTTTTCCACCACGACCTGCCAGGCGGGCATCGGCTCGGCCGGCACGTTGGCAGCCTGAGCCACTTCGGCCCAGATGGTTTTCGCCAGCGCTTCATGCGGTGTGTCGAGCAGGCGCTCCGCGGCGTTGACCGTGGCCGACATGCGGCCCTCGAAGGCAAACAGCCAATCGGCCGTCGCATTCAGCAGCCCCGTGATCGGCGCCATGCCGAACGGCGGCTCGACCGCGAAATGCACGTTAAGGGTCTCGGTGAAGCGATTCGGCGAGCGCAAGCCGGGCACGAGCGTCTGCGCGATGTCCGGCGGCACCGCGAGCACTACGGCCTGGTTGGCTTCGATCGCGATGCTTTCGTCCGCGAAATTCAGTGCCGAGATGCGGGCGGGGCCGGCGCCGCTGTCGGCAAACACGATGTCGGTCAGACGCGACCCGAGCCGGATTGCCGCGCCGCCGTGCTGCAACAGACGCAGCGCCGGGTCGACAAACGCGCTGCCCAAACCGTTTTTCGCCACCAGAGGCCGGCACGCCAGACCACCGGCGACCAGCGTCTCCCTGACCATCGCGGCCGTGAGCTCCGCCGACGCTTCACGCGGCTCGACATTGAGCATCGCGAGAAACAGCGGCCGCAGCAGACGATCCCACAGCGGGCCATTGCAGCGCATGGTTTGCGCCACACTGCGCCCGGGTTTGGCGAACAGCAGCGGCACGAGCGCCAGATAGTCGCTCGGTCCGGTGTTCGGCACGCGCGCGTTCGGGTCGAAGATCCACCAGGGCAGGCGGCCCGGCGACATGCGCACGGTCCAGCGCGCCCGCGTCGCCAGATCCATGAACGGATATTCGGGCTGGGACGGGCCGACCAGCTCGTCGGCGGCGCCGATCGCGCGTACAAAGTTGAGCGTGGCGTAATTGCCCGACAACACCATGTGATTGCCACTGTCGATGGTGGCGCCGAGCTTGGGATCGTAATACGACCGGCAACGGCCCCCTGCCTGTGGCGCAGCCTCATGAAGCACGACTTGTGCGCCGCGCCGCTGCAATTGCACCGCTGCGGCCAGGCCGGCGAGGCCGGCGCCGATCACATGGATGAGCTTCGGCATCAGCTCAGAAGAGCGCGTAACGCGCCACGATCCACAGCATGCGCAGTTTCGGCTTGCTGACCTTCGTACGCGGAATGTCGAAGCCGCGCTCGAGCGTGCGTTCGAGCAGCACGCGATAAACGCCCGACATGATGCGCGGTGCGCGTACGTGGCTGCGCGGCTCGCGGTCCATGATTGCGTCGGAAGCGGCGAAATGCTCCTTGGCGCGCTCGGCGAGCGTCGCGCAGACGCGCGGCAACGACGGATCGTCGGCGATCTGGGCCGGGCTCGTCACGGCAATGCCTTCGCGCGCCAGCAATTCGTGCGGGAGGTAGCAGCGGTTGATGCCGGCGTCTTCGTCGATATCGCGCAGGATGTTGGTCAGTTGCAGCGCGCGGCCCAGATGGTGCGCCAGCAAACGGCCCGGCTCCTCCTGCATCCCGAATATCCTCACCGATAGACGGCCCGCCGCACTCGCGACGCGGTCGCAGTACAGGTCGAGCGTGGCTTCATCGGGCGCGCAGATGTCGGCGGCGGCATCCATCGCCATGCCGTCGATCATTGCGTAAAAATCTTCGCGTTGCAGGTGAAACGTATGAATGTGCCGCGTCAGCGCGCGCAAGGAAGCGCGCGGTGAGCCGGCGTAGCACGCGTCGATGTCGGCGCGCCAGCGCTCGAGCGCGGCGGCGCGTTCGGCGCGCGGCTTGTCGCTGTCGGCGATATCGTCGACAGCGCGGCAGAAAGCGTAGACCTGATACATCGCGTCGCGCTGCGCGGCCGGCAGGATGCGCATTGCGAGATAGAACGAGCTGCCGGACGTAGCGGCAGCGGCGTCGATTTCTGTATCGTCCACGACAAGATTGGAAACAGCCAAGACGATCTCCGCTGGAGGCGCCCGCTGAAAGGCGTTCAAGAAATTTGGTGGTTACTGCAAGGCATGCGCCCCGCGCGCGCGGACACGCGCGAAACACCCGGCAGGGATGCCGGAAACGGCGAAAAGTATAACAACCTTTGTGAGATGCCGCAGTTTAGGGGTGAATAAGGGGCCGGAAGACGGATGTGGCGCTTCGCGAGAAACGCTCAGGTAAACGCCACCGAGCGATTGCGCCCCTGCCGCTTGGCGCTATACAGCGCAGCGTCGGCTTCATTGATGAGCACGTCGTACGCTGGCACGCCAAGGCGCGCTGCCGCGCCACCGACGCTCGCCGTCACCGGCACGCTTGTGCCTTGCACGTCGACCGGCGTGTCGGCGATCGTGCAGCGGATTTTCTCCGCGACCCGCATGGCGTCTTCCAGCGGTGTACACGGCAACAGCAAGGCAAACTCCTCGCCACCGAAACGCCCGAAGGTATCCTGCGCCCGCACCACCTCGGCGACCCGTTGCGCCATCACGCGCAACACCGTATCGCCCACGCCGTGGCCGAACTGGTCGTTGATTTTCTTGAAGTGATCGAGATCGAACAGCAGCACGGACATCTCGCCGCCGTAGCGCTGCCAGCGCGTGAATTCGTCGCGCAGGCGCGCTTCGAAGTAACGCCGGTTGGCGATGCCGGTCAGGCCGTCACGGTCCGCGTATTCCTGCAGCTTGGCGACCGCCTCTTCACGCTCGCGCTGCACGATGCTGACATGCGTGACGTCGGAGATGGTCACGCACACGGCCACCACTTCGCGATCGCGCGTGAGCGGCATGAAGGTGCAGTCCTGCTGCATGAAGTCGACGCCGCCGGTAATCGGCCGGTCGTGATCGAACTTGAAGAGATACGGGCGCTGCTCCCACGAACTGAACGCGAAACTGCCGAGCTGGAACACGCTTTCGATCTTGCGCGACAGCCACACGCGCGGCAATTCCGGAAAGTGCGTGAAGAGCGATTTGCCGACCACCTGCTCCGGCGTCAAGCCGCTGTGATCCTGCATGAAGCGATTCCACATCAGCACGGTCATATTGCGATCGAGCACGAAGATGCCGAAACCGACACGTTCGACCACCAGATCGCTCAACGACTCCGCGGACACATTCATAGGCTGGACAACAGCTCGTCGAGCGCCTCGTTCATATGGCGGATCGACTCTTCGGCCATCAGCATCACAAGGTGCGCGCGAAAACTCTGGTCCTCGAGCGCGAAATTGACTTCCACCAGCAGCGCGACTTCCCACTGCAACACGCCGGGCTGGAACACTTCGTCGAGCGTCATCGCCTCACCGAGCAGGCCTGGCGCTGAGAAGACCGGCGTGCGGCCGAGCTGGTCGAGGATGCACGAGACACACGCGCCCGTCAGCACGTTCGCGACGTCGAACACGAGTTCCTGCTGGCTCACCGCCTCATAGCTCGAGCGCGAATAGGGATCGCTCACGAGCGAACACAACTGGTCGACGCTGTCGCTGCGGCAGATCACCAGCGCTTCGCCCTTGATATCGGAGCGAAAGCCCTGGCGCACCGCGCTCACCGTGTCCTCGATTCCGGTCATCTCGCGCAGCGCCTGTGCCGCCTCGCTCACCGCCACCACCTTCACGCGCGGCACCGATAATTCGATGAACGCATCGAGCAGGCTCGCGAGACGCGTCGCGGCCTGGCCCATCGCCAGATTGGCGACCTCTTGCAGCGCGTCGCGCTGGTCTTCGGTGAGGACTGGCTCAGACATACAACCCGTACTCCTTGAGGATGGGTAGTACCGCCTCGGGCGTCACGGGCTTGGCGATGAAAGCGACGGCGCCGAGCGCGCGCACGCGCGACTGTGCCATCGGCTGGACATCGGCGGAGACGACTATGACGAAGGTGTTCAGATCCTCATGCTGCAATGCTTCCAGCACCTGATAGCCGGTCATGTCCGGCATCGTCAGGTCGAGAAACATCACCGACGCTTTGCCTTCGCGATACAGGCCGAGCGCTTCGCGCCCGTTCGTCGCGTAGGACACGTCGACATCCCAGTCCGGCGGCAGTGCCTTGGTGAGCACCTTGCGGGCAAGCAATGAATCGTCGGCGATCACAATGGGCAAAGGCATGGGCGGGTCGGTAAGCGGAATTAGCTCTTGCGCGTTAACGGCGGGTAGAGGTGATTTCTTTAGCGTGCGGCCTGTCGACCGGCGCTCAAACGGGCCGAAGCTTGCGAGAATGAAGCTTGCAAACGAGCGGGGTGCGCGCACAGCGAGGCGCGTGTGACGGAAGCCGTGGGCGCGCATGGATGCGCGCGGGCACGGTGGACGACGGCTATGACCGGCATGTTCGAGCCTACCCCGTAGATGAATCCGCGCGGCTCCACGGATCGGGCTGGTCCCTTGCCGCGCGGCTGTTTCCGCGAGCGCCTTCGGTCACGCGTTGTGCGCGTTGCCTGGCGGTCCTCGTGGCAGATGCATCCGAACATGGCGGACGCATTATTTGTGATGACATCGATTTTCGAAGCAAATTGGCGGAAAGGCAACTCGCCAATTTCGCTTTGATTAAAGAGATTTTCCCATTAAATGCTATTTTTGAAAATATTTCGGTAGATTTCAGAGTCTTTCTTTTACATTTATACTTTTGTGTACGTTTGCGCTGCTCGATTTGTCACTGATTCAAACGGCCGACAAATCGGGGGCCGACCATTTGTCACAGTAACTAGTACGGCTGCTGCATGTCTATGCTTTTCGTATGACGCCGATTCCCGGCCTTTTCGTCCAGAACGACCTTAGCGTTACCGACCATGACATCAGAACGGTTCGACCCGCCTGAAGCGAGCCGCCCTCCCCCTAGCCGCCAGGACGAGGCGCGGTTTCCGGCCGTACCGGAACAGAATTTCCACGTCCGGCGCATCACGCTGATCGCGCTGCTTATCGCAGCCATCGTGCTGCCGTGCGTGTACGTCGCCGCGATGGCGTTCAGCGATCTGCGCGCGCGCATGGCCGACGCGACCGACGTGACGCTGCGCACCGTGCGCGTGGCCGAAGAACACGCGCTGAAAGTGTTCGACATGAACGAGACGCTCGACTCGCGCATTGTCGATCTGACGCAAGGTCTGGACGACAACGGCATTCGCGCTCAGGAAGGCGAGATTCACGAGAAGCTGCGCACTATGGGCGGCGGCTATCCTCAGGTGGCGGCCGTCTCGATCTTCGGCCGTGAGGGGGATCTGCTCGCCACCAGCCGTTTCTATCCCGCGCCGGAGTTGTCGATTGCCGACCGCGACGATTTCACCGGCATTCGCGACGGCAAGGGTCTGGAGCATGTCTCGAAGGTCATGACGGGACATGTCGTGGGCGAACAGGTGTTCAACACGGGCGTGGAGCGGCAAGCAGCCGACGGCTCATTTGCTGGCGTCGTCTCGGTCGCACTGCGGCCCAGCTATTTCGACGCGTTCTACCGGGAACTGCTCGGCGGCAGCGACAGCACGCCGATGATCATGAGCCTCGTGCGCACCGACGGCGCGATCCTCGCACACTATCCGCGCCGCCCGCGCGAGCCGCAGGCTACGGCGCCGCATTCGCCACTGGCCGAAGCGCTGGCGCAAGGGCGGCGAGCCGGCGTCGTACGTATGCACTCCGACATCGACGACGACAACGTAATCCTCGCGTTCCGGCGCATCGGCGCCTATCCGGTCTACGCGTTGTGCGGCTATCGCACCTCGGCGATCTGGGCCGCGTGGTATCGGCACCTGAGCGTGCTGATCCTGTCGATGTTCACGCCGTCTATCGTGCTGTGGTGCGTGATCTGGCTGTCGCTGCGGCGCCTCGGCGCCGAGGAGGAGGCGTGGGAGCGCTGGCAGGCCGAAGCCTCGATGCGCCGCTCGATCGAATCCGCGTATCGCCAGTCGCGCAAGATGGAGGCGCTCGGCAATCTGGTCGGCAGTGTGGCGCACGATTTCAACAATCTGCTGATGATCGTTTCTGCCAACGTGCAGATCGCCCGGCGGCGCGGCGCGCCGGGGCTCGACCGCGAATTGTCGGCGATGGAGCGGGCGCTCAAGGGTGGCCAGTCGCTCACCCGGCAATTGCTCGGCGTCGCGCGCAAGCAGCCGTTGCGCAACGAGACGCTGGCGCTCGAGCGTTGGCTGCCGGCGTGCCGCGAACTGCTGCGCGCATCGCTCGGCGCGAAGATTTCGCTGGTGATGGATATCGGCGTCGATATCTGGCCCATGCGTGTCGACGTCGCCGAGCTCGAACTGGCGCTGATCAACATCGCGGTGAACGCGCGCGACGCCATGCCCAACGGCGGCCGCTTCACGGTTCGAGCCGCCAATATCAACTTCCGCCACCAGGACGGCTTTCCGCTGACCGGCGATTTCGTGCAACTGTCGCTTGAAGATACCGGTGGCGGCATGCCGCCTGAAGTGCTCGCGCGCGCCTTCGAACCGCTTTTCACCACGAAGCCGAAAGGCATGGGCACCGGTCTCGGACTGCCGCAGGTTTTCGCCTTCTGCGAGCGCTCCGGCGGCCTTGCCGCGATCGACAGCGCAATCGGCGCGGGCACCTCGGTGCGCCTCTATCTGCCGCGCGCCACAGCCGCCCCCGAAGCCGAACTGCCGGCCGAAACGGGTGTCGAGGAAAGCGGCGCGCCGCACGGCTTGCGCATCCTGCTGGTCGAGGACAATGACGAAGTCGCCGCCGGCACCGAGGCCCTGTTGCAGATGATGGGCCACCAGGTGACGTGTGTATTCAACGCCGATACCGCGCTTTGCCTGTTCGACGACGCCCACGCGAGGCAGGCGCGCACCGGCGAGCCGCTGCCGTTCGACCTGGTGCTGTCGGACATCCACATGCCCGGCACGATGAACGGCATCGACCTGGCCGAAGCCGTACAGGCTTTCGACACCCGGCTGCCGGTCATTCTGGTCACCGGCTACGCGGAAGAACTCGACCGGGCGCGGCATGTGAACGTGCGGGTGCTGTCGAAACCCTTCGATATCGCCTTGCTGGAAGAACTCCTGCAAGCGATCCAGCGCGAACTGGCGCAAACGGGCGCCGATCCGGCTGCGGCGGCCCATCCGGCCGACTAACGCTGCTTTTTCAGCATCGCCGCCAATTACCGGCGGTTGTAAAAGCGCGGCAGCGGAATGCCGCAGTTTCTATGCGAACACATGGCGCAAGCGGCCAGCAGCGGGCGTGCGGACACGCCGTGCCGCCCCGGCATGATCGTTGCGATGTTTTTAGGGAAGGAGGCCGACGCGTTCTTGCGCCGTTCGATCCACCTAAAACCGCCGGGAGACAGCCATGCGACATACCGTGATTGGTTTATTCGACACCTATTCTCAAGCCGAGGCCGCGCGCGACACGCTTGTACAGACCGGTTTTGCACGCGAAACGATCGAGTTGCAGGCGAATCCGGAACCCTCCGTCGGCTCTGCAACCGACGAGGTCGCCGGTTCCGGCGTGCTCGCCAATATCGAGCGTTTTCTTTCGAGCCTGTTTGCGAGCGGCCCTCGCGCGCCGGACACGGCTCGCTACGCGGAAGCCGTGCGCCGCGGCGCCGTGCTGGTCTGCGTGAGCGCAGCCAGCGAATCGCATGCAGAACTCGCTCGCAATACCTTGACGAGGCTGGGTGCGACCGACATCGGCGAGCGTTCGCCCGACTGGGACACGCCGGCTGAATCGAGCCGCGATCATTCAATACTCGACGAACTCGGCATTGGCGCGGTGACGCCAGGCACGCCGCATACATCGAGCGCGACGACGCCGGGCGTAGCAACGCCGGCTTCAGCCACGCGGCCTGCAACCCCGGCTGATCCGCTCTATCCGCCGCCGCTCATGGGCACCGACGCCGAGCCGTTCGTCCCGCCGCCGCGGGCTGAGCGGCCGATGCGCGACCCCGTGAGCGAGCCGGTCATCGACCCGCTGGTGGGCGATGCGGGACGTACCGCGATTGCTGCAGGTTCGATGCCGGGTTCGGGCGCGATCCTGCAGCCGTCGGACGTCGTCTCCGAAGCCGGGCAGCCGACCGCGGGTTTAGGTAGCCAGATGCCGAACGAGTACCTGGAATACGAAGAGGATTTCCGTACGCACTACGACGAGCAATACGCGGCCGAGAACGCGCGCTATGAGGACTACGTGCCGGCCTATCGCTACGGCGCGGAGATCGGTCAGGACGCGCGTTTTCGCGACCGGGCATGGGACGACGTCGAGCCGGAAGCCCGTCGCCATTGGGAAACCACCTCGCCCGACAGCACGTGGGAGCGCTTCAAGCTGGCCGTGCGTCATGGTTGGGAACGGGTGACGGGACACCATCACGTCTAAACGGGGGAGCGGCAACGCCGGCGTGCCGTGAAGTTACGGCGACGCCGGCGTTTTCCGTCTGAGTTAGATGCTGTGATTTGGCCCGAATTGGCCCCGAATTGACCGTCAGGCAGCGGTCTGACGTTTGACCCATGCAACGTAACGGTCGACGAAGGTCTGCAAAAACTTGCGGGTGCCGTCGTTCACGATCTCGCCTTTCTCGTTGATCGCCGCCGGGTCGTGCTTGATGAACACTTCAGGCTGGCCAAGCGTGGCGACATCGAGGTACGCCAGTACATTGCGCAGATGCTGTTGCGCGAGCGCCGTGCCGGTCGCCCCGAGCGAGGTGCCGAGCACCGCGCCGGGCTTGTTGCCCCATGAATTGGTGCCCCAGGGCCGCGAGCCCCAGTCGAGTGCGTTCTTCAGGACGCCTGGCATGGAGCGGTTGTACTCGGGGGTGACGAACAGCAGGCCATCTGCGGCTTCAACGCGCTTCTTCAGGTGTTTGGCGACTTCGGGATAGTCGGCGTCATAGTCCTGACTATAGAGCGGCAAGGAGCCGATATCGATGAACTCGAAGGTAAAGTCCGCGGGCGCGAGAGAAATCACGGCCTGCGCCAGTTGGCGGTTGAACGACTCGCGGCGCAGGCTGCCGACGACCACTGCGATGTGATGGGCCATAGTTCGCTTCCTCGAGGTTAGGCGCTTGACGCGCTAAAGGGTACGAACTGTCCATCATAGGCAATAAGCCGGGCGGTACGGCAAGGGCGCGCACAAAAAACGCCGACTTCTGGTTACGCGGTCCAGACCTCGAAAGTGGCGACCGGTGGATAACCCGGTAGCGACAAAAGTTATCCACAGATTCACTGAATAACCTTGTGGATAACTGGTACTTTTGCCTTGTCAATCAAGCATGCTTTCGGCCTAGGACGATTTGAGGCAACTCGACGTTCTTCGCTGTCATTCCGGGACAGCGATGTCGCCATCCACAAGCTGCCAGCCGTACGTCTCGGCAAACACCTGAGCCGCATCCGCATTTTCGAAAAACGGCATGTCCGCGTGGCCCTGGAAGGGATAGATCACGCGCTCGTCGCTTAACCGGATTACTTTCAGCGTCGGCACCGTCCCGCTGGAGGTTCGACGCGACGACACGGCGACCTGATAGTTTGCGCGGCCCGTCAACGGCGTGGAATTCGCGCCCTGCGAGCGCCTGGAAATGTGGCTTGCCATCGGTGCGCGCATCAGAGTCCGGCGATCGACTCGCCGGCAACCATGCCGTCGATCACCCGCTCCGCGTAACTTGCTGATGCAATGCGTGCGTCGCCAGCCGCGCCAAACGGAGAACGGCTCGGCACGCGAAATACACGGCTGCTGGTCAAGGTGTCGTCGGTGCCGCGCCGGCAGATTCGCACCGCGGCGTCGAAGCCCGAATCGTAGTGGCGAACGCCATCGGCAGAACGCGGCTGGTGCGGATAAACCAGTGGATAAATCTCAAGGCCCCGGTAGCTTCTGATCGTATTGTTCATGGTAGTCGTCTCCGGTAAAGGATCTCGCTTGAAACGTGTGGCTGTGTGTTGGGCATGACGCCGGGCGAGTCGCGGCGTTTCAGCAAACAGGTGCTGGTCGGCGACGATGCGCGTCTGGAGCGGCGTCTGTAAGGCCACGTCGGCGACACCGTCGAACGAAGTAGAAGGAAAGGACCCCGTTCGGTTCAGGGCGCTGTGATGAGAGGCTGATGCCTGAGGGACTGCGCAGGGCGCGCAGGAGAACTGCAAGCTGTTGGCTCACTGTAACACGTTAGAAGAGTGAGCATTAGGCGCATTTGCGCGCCAGGCGCGGGTGTTGCTTCGGAGTGCCGGGTATTGCGTACCGCTTTCTGTTTCTCGACGCTTGCACACCGGAGAAAGGGAGTCGCAGCCCTGTTCTGCAGACGCTTCATACGTGCGTCAAACGTGCGGGATTAAATGCAAAAAGGGCGCCTTTATCGGCGCCCTTTCTTGATTTCGAGAACCCGTTTCGTCAGCAGACTTGTGCCGGACCGGTGTCCGGCCGCGTCCGCCAGACGATTAGTTGCCGAAGAACACGTTGCAATACGATGCCGGGCCGCTGCATTGAGCCGGTGCAGCAGCTTGAGCTGCGCCCGAAGCAGCAGCAAACAGGGCGACGGAAGCGATCAGGGCGGTAAGAATGCGTTTCATGGTGCTACTCCTCTTCGGCATTTAGTTCGCGATCTGGGGCGATCGATGGAGTGGAGAATAGCGATTCAGCGTCCGCCTAAAAATACCGAAGACAAGAAGATGTTTTTTCAAATAATGAAATAATCCGGGGGCGTATTTGCGGCGAGCTTGAAACGTGTGTCACTGCACGCCTCGCCCATGCGCCTGAAGTTACGGTGGCGCCGGCGCGGCCTTGATTTCATTTTTCGCAATAATATTTTTGCTGTCATAAAGCCTGTTGCGGCACGACTAAGGTCATCTGGTCTTCGCTTGCTGGCGGGCATATGTTCAATACCAATTCGCTTGCGCCGGAACGTGCGGGAGAATGGCGCCCATGTCCGGGAACCGCGCGAGGAAATCCACCCGTCTATGAACCACAACGATTCAGAAGAAAACGCGCGGCAACCGCAGGCGCGGCGATGGAGCCTGCCATGGCGCAAGTAAGCGGGCCGGCGCTCGATGATCCCGTTTATCTGACGCAATTGCGGCGCGACCTGTTGCGCTTCGCCCGTTTGCAACTGCGCGATGCCGCTGCCGCCGAAGACGCCGTCCAGGAGGCTCTGGCCGCCGCCTGGACACAAGCCGACCGGTTTGCCGCGCAATCGGAGCACAAGACGTGGGTGTTCGGCATCCTGCGGCACAAGCTCATCGACACCTTGCGCGCCCGGCAGCGCACGGTGAATCTGTCGGCGCTCGAATCCGAAATCGACGGCGAGACGCTGCTCGATCGTGAACTCTTCAAGGACAACGGCCACTGGTCACGCGAGAGCAAGCCGCAACCATGGCCGACGCCGGAAACCGCGCTGCGTCAGCAGCAATTCTGGACTTTGTTCGAGATGTGTCTGGAACACCTGCCCGAGCACATCGGGCGCGTGTTCATGATGCGCGAATTTCTCGATCTCGAAACCGAAGCGATCTGCGCCGAACTGCAGATGACCGCCAACCACTGCAGCGTGCTGATCTACCGCGCGCGGCTGCGCTTGCGCACTTGCCTGAGCGAAAAGGGCCTATCCAGAGAGGATGCGAATGGGGAAGTGTAAGCACATCACGCGGCTATTATCAGACGCGCTCGACCGCCGTTTGACGACCGGCGAATGGGTCGCGATCCGGCTGCATCTGCCGACTTGCAGCGGCTGCCGCAATTACCGCAAACAGATCCGTCTGCTACGCGTGGCGGCGCGCACGGTGAGTGGGGTTGCGACGCCGGGCGCGGGTGGTGGTGAGGATTGAAGGGGCGTTTGCCAGCACTTGTTAGCGCTCGCCGGGCGGCGTGTTCCGGTAGCGCTCGAAGAAGCTTGCGTGCGCCGCTTCGTCGATGGAAACGGGATGTGCTTCGGTACGGGCCGGATGTTTGGCCAGCTGCGCGCGCGTGCGGATCGGCCGATGCTGGAAATTTCCGCCGCAGTTCGGACACACGTTGCGCAGCGTGCTGAGCGCACACACTTCGCAGAAAGTGCATTCGTACGTGCAGATCATCGCGTCGGGCGCGTTCGGCGGCAGTGATTTGCCGCATCCTTCGCAGGACGGTCTCAGTTCAAGCATGGTGGCTCCGGGTCGGCAGGAAAGCGAAGCGCGGGACTGCGCCTCGTCTGTGTCGAAGCAGTGTAAGTGGATCGGGCCATGTGGAATTGACAGCCAGGCGTCAATTCCTGCCACCGCTTGCGATCCTTGGGCCAGGCTCAGGTCAACACGGTCCACAATGCGAACGTCAAGACGAGGCCGACGACGGATACGATCGTCTGCAGCACAGACCAGACCATCACCGTCTGCTTCAATTGCAAACCGAAGTACTCGCGCACCATCCAGAAACCGGCATCGTTCACGTGGCAGAAGAACACGGAACCTGCGCCGATCGCGAGCGCCATCAGCGAATTGTGCGTCGCGCTGAGGCCCGCGACGACCGGCGCGACGATACCGGCGGTCGTGGTGGTCGCAACCGTCGCGGAGCCGGTCGCCTGCCGCAGCGCGACAGCGATCAGCCACGCCAGCAGAATCAGCGGCATGTGCGCGCCGACCGCGATCTTGCCGATCGTCGTGCTGATGCCGGCCACCACCAGCGCCTGCTTGAGGCCACCGCCGGCACCGATGGTCAGCAGCAGCGCCGCGATCGGCGGCAAGCTCTTGCGCAGAATGCCGCCGACCCGGTCGCGTGCCATGCCGCGCGACCAGCCCAGCGCCACCACTGCGAATAGCACGGTGAGGCCGAGCGCGACCAACGGCTCACCCAGGAAATTGAGCGCATCGAACAGGAAGGTCTCGGGTTGAAGCAGAAGTTTGGCAACCGTGCGGCCCAGCATCAACACGACCGGCAACAGGATCGTGATGAGCGAGATCGCGAAACTCGGCGGCTCGCCGGTGCTTTGTTCCGCGGTGAACAGCTTGCCCATTTCTTCCGGCTCGACCACGTGCATCCGCTTCGACAACCAGATGCCGTAGACCGGTCCCGCCAGAATGACCGCCGGAATGGCAACGATCAGGCCGAGACCGAGCGTCAGACCGAGATCGGCATGCAGTGCGCTCACGGCGATCAGTGGACCTGGGTGCGGTGGCAACAGGGCGTGCAATGTGGTCATGCCGGCGAGCGCGGGAATCGCAATCCGCAGGATCGGCTGCTGCGAACGGCGCGCCATCACGAAGATGATCGGCACCATCATCACCAGGCCGACTTCAAAGAAGAGCGGCAGGCCGACGATGATCGCCACCAGCGCCATCATCCACGGCAGCGTACGTGGCGTGGAATGTTTGAGGATGGTTGAGACGAGCCGGTCAGCGGCGCCCGATTCGGCCATAAGCGCGCCGAGCATCGCCCCGAGCGCGATGATGATGCCGACGTCGCCGAGCAACGCACCTGCGCCTTTACTGAATGCGCTGGCTACTGCCTCCAGCGGCAAACCAGCCGAAAAGCCCGCCGCGAACGTGCCGACCAGAATCGACAGAAACGGTGCGAGCTTCAGCACGCTGATGAATACGATGATCAGTGCGAGCCCGAGCACGCACGACAAAATCAGTTGAGTGTCGTGGGATGACCACGGCGCGAGTGTTGTCGTCAGATGCACGATGTCCCTTTTCCGATTGACGCAGCCGCGACTGCGCGCGGATGACGGATTGTAGCGGGGCAAGGTGACTTGACGCAGTCAGACACGCAGAGCGGGACCGCTGGGGTGTCCCGCCCCCTCCGGCGTGATTTGCTTATGCGAATTTATCGGTTCGTCCAGGCTTGCAGACGAATTATCGTCAACGCTAATCGGTCCGTTTCGCGTCCGTCTTTTTAACGAGCACTTTTATGTCCCGTCATCCGTTGCTCACGCGCCGCACGTTTATCGCCGGCGTGGGCGCCTCGCTGGCCGCCGCGGCCTTACCCGTTGTCTCCACGTCAGTCTTCGCCGCGGATGCGCATGCGAAGGAATTTCGCATCGGTTATCAGAAAGCGGCCAACACGCTCGTATTGCTGAAGGCGCACGGCACGCTCGAAAAGCAGCTCGCACCGCTTGGCTTCACGGTCAAATGGACTGAGTTTCCCGCCGGCCCGCAGTTGCTCGAAGGATTGAATGTCGGCGCGATCGACTTCGGTTATGTCGGCGAGGCGCCGCCGGTGTTCGCGCAGGCAGCAGGCGCGAACTTTGTCTATACCGCGTATGAAATTCCGACGCCGCATGCCGAAGGGATCCTCGTCCATCAGGACGCGCCGATCAAAACGCTCGCCGATCTGAAGGGCAAAAAGATCGCGTTCAATAAAGGTTCGGACGTTCACTGGTTTCTGGTCGCCGCATTGCAGAAGAGCGGCGTGAAGTACAGCGACATCCAACCCGTCTTCCTGGCGCCCGCCGATGCGCGTGCGGCCTTCGAACGCGGTGCGATCGACGCATGGGCGATCTGGGACCCGTTCCTCGAGGCGGCCAAACGCCAGTCGAATGCCCGCTTGCTCGCCGACGCCGAAGGGATCGTCAGTCACCATCAGTTCTTCCTGAGCGCGCGGCCGTTTGCGGAGAAAAACGGTGACGTGCTCGCGATCGTGATGGATGCGGTGAGTAAAGAGGGCGAGTGGGTGCGCGGGCACTACAGCGAAGCCGCCGCACAGCTTGCGCCGATTCAGGGCCTCGACGCGGGCGTGATCGAAGCGGGTTTGCGGCACTATGCGCACATCTACAAACCCATCGACGCGAGTGTGCTTGCAGAACAGCAACGTATCGCCGACACATTCAGCGAGCTGCGCATCATCCCGACAAAGATCGTGACGAAGGACGCTGCATTGGCTGCCAAGGCTTAGGTCGCTTCGGCTCGGGTCACGTAGATCGCGATGCTTCGACGCCTAGGCGAATAGCGCTTCGACATTTTCCGGCGGGCGGCCAATCACGGCTCGCCCGTTCCGCACGACGATCGGTCGTTGCAGAAGGATCGGGTGCGTTTCCAATGCTTCGTATAACTGAGCGTCGCTCAGCGTGGTGTCGGAGAGGCCGAGTGTTTTGTATTCGGCTTCAGTGTCACGGATCATCTCGCGGACTGTGCAGCCTAACTGCGCGTTGAGTTGCTTCAACTGCGCGGCCGTGAGTGGTTGCTTCAGGTATTCGATGATTTCCGTTGGTTCGTTGGCGCTGTTGTAGGTGGTGGCGATCAGGTCGCAGGTAGCTCGCGATTTTGAACAACGGGGGTTGTGGTAGATGGTGATCATGGTTGGGTGAATGGTGCTTGTGTTGGGTGCGGGGTGTTTTTTGGTGGGGGATTTTAGCCGGTGCGGGAGTTGGGTGGGGCGATCGGGTTTGTTGAGGCAGGAACGTGGCGTTGTCTGTGGGTGATGATGTCGTTCGGTTTATGCGCATAAAGCGCCTGCCGGAAGTTGTCGAGCTATCGCCGGGTGGCTTGGGCCGCTCTACTGAACGCGTCAACCCATGTTGGTTGAGCCTCCCCCTTTGTATGCATGGACACGAGGCTTAGTGCAGCAGCCAGTCCCACCTCCGTGCCGTGCCGCAGGATCATGCATCGATCCCTACACCCCCCAGCAACGGCCGCTCCATGCTTGAGTCACGCCCGAAAAGTTTATGCGCATAAAGGTGCCCGCGCGTGACGGCTCGCGGGGCACGAGTGTGGCCCGGATATGCCTCGACGCCGCCAACAGTTGGGGCCTGTAAAAGCGATGCGACGCAGCAACGCCACCCTAGGTAAGCGGCACGGCGTCGAATCCCAGACTGCCGATGCACCACGACCCATACCCGTGGGCGCAGCTTCGCATCGCACCAGATCCAGTAGCGAACTCCCCCTTCGATACCTCACAGCGTCTGACACCTTCCCGGTGCCGCAAACCTATCGCCGTTGATCCGCTTCACACCCGCTGCGCTTTAGCTCAGCCATGCCACAACCTTTATGCGCATAAACCTATCCCGTTCGGCTAATTCTTCTCGCGTTTACACAAAAACGATTGAAATGCGAATTCATCCAGGTAAAATCCTTTTGCGTCTAAAAAGAGGAGGTGAAGATTGGCAGCAGAAATCATCGCGGTAACTCAGCAGAAGGGTGGGGTCGGGAAGAGCACAATCGCGATGCACCTCGGGGCTGCGTTCCATGAAAAAGGCAAACGCGTCCTCGTCGTAGACGCAGATGGTCAAAACACCCTGGTCCATTGGGCCAGCGCATCATCAGACGGCGAAACCGGCATTCCCTTCCCAGTCGTCAACCTCTCCGAAGCCGGCAGCCAGATCCATCGCGAGATCAAGAAGTTCGTGGCTGACTACGACATCATCGTCGTCGACTGCCCACCCTCCATCACCGAGAAAGTGTCCGGCGTCGTGTTGCTCGCGGCGAGCGTCGCGATCATGCCAACGTCGTCGTCGCCCGCCGACTATTGGTCGAGCGTCGGGCTGGTGAAACTCGTGCAGCAGGCCCAGGTCATGAACGAGGATCTGCGCGCCGTCTTTCTGCTGAATAAGACCGAAGAGAAACGGATGCTGACGCGCGAACTGAAGCGTGCGTTGGAAGAGCTCGGTTTTCCACTGCTCAAGACCCAGATCCCGACGCGGGAGGCCTACAAGCAGGCAATGGCCTTAGGGCAGACAGTGCTTCAGATGAACGATCGCGGCGCCAAGCTCGCCGCCATCGAAGTACGGGCGTGCGCCAACGAGATCGCAGCCCTGCTCCCCTGAATTTATGCGCATAAAGGACCCTGAATGAAACCCTCCCAATTCGCCAAAGGCTTTCAAGCACGTCCTGATACGACTAGCAGCGAAAAGCGAACCGCTCTCGACCGCCTGAACGCGATCGACGGTTTGGTCAAGAATGGCGCCCCAACTGGCGATGTACCGAACCGCGTCATCCAGCCTGTCCTTTCCCAGGACGTCACCGAACTCGAAGCGGCGGATATCGCCAATGAGTCGGCGGCCTACCGTGCCTGGCGGATCGAAAACGCCTACCGGCCGGGCCAGGTCATCGAGCTCGCGCTCAAGACGATCAAACCGAGCCCGTTCAATCCGCGCCATTTCTATCTGAAGGCGTCGATTGCCGAGCTTGCTGTCAATCTGGCGAAGCAGGGCCAGCAGCAGGCGATTCACGTCATTCCCGATTACGACAATCCCGGCACCTACTACGTAAGCGATGGCGGCCGGCGCGTGCGGGCGCTTAAAGAAGCGAACAAGGAATCGGTGAAGGCAATCGTCATCGACCTACCGATCGGCATCCAGAGCTATAAGCTCGGCTACGACCTCAACGTCCAGCGCGATTCGCAGACCGTGTTCGACAACGCCGTCGTCTGGAAACGCTTTCTCGACGATCGGCATTTCCAGAGCCAGAAGGAGCTCGCCGAACATCTCGGACTGGACGAGTCAACCATCGCAGTCGCCCTGTCGATTGCGAAGCTACCCGAGGCGGTGATGCATGAGATGGTCGCAAGGCCTGACCGCTTTGGTTCGAACATGGCGTATCAGGTGGGCCGCTATCACACCGCCCGCGGCGCCGACGCTACGCTGCGCCTGATCAACAAAATCCTCTCGGACGACCTGAGCACGCGACAGGTTGCGGACATCGTCAAGGGCAGAGCAAGTGCGCAGGAAAGCACCAAGCCGGCGGGTCGGCAGCGCTATGCGCAGCGTCTGGAAATCAAGCTCGCCGGCGTCTCGGTCGGCGATCTGAAATCGTATGGAGACGATCGAATCGAACTGCGCCTGAAGGGCCTCACCCGTGAAAAGCGTGACGACATCCTTCGTCAGATTGAAAAGATGCTGAAGTAACGAAGGAAGAGCATCAGCAGGAAAAGAAACGGCGGCACACGAAAGTGGCCGCCGTTTTTCTTGATGTAATCTTGACGATTACGCCGCGCGCGATTGGCTCAGCGTGAAGGCGAGCAGATCACCATCGGTGGGTTCGCCCCAGGTTTTGCGAGCCAGCCAATCGAAGAACGCCGTTTCGACGATCTTCGAATCCAGCCCACGACGGCGCCAGTCGTCCCGCATATGTGTGCCGAGATCCGGCAACACGTCGTCCTCAAACGACTTCCGCGCGATCTCCCGCTCCGACTCACCTTGCTCGTCGTAAAGCTCGCGCGCTTCCTTGCGGCGGACCGCCGAGTACTCGCCAAGCAGCCGCGCTTTCAGGTCGTCCGCCGGCGCAGCCACCGCGGCTTTGCCGCCGCTACCCGATGCCAGCGCCTCGACCGGCGGTGCATAGCCCTTCTTCAACGCATCCTTGAACAGAGCCGGCGCGCTACGCACAGCGGGCAAGGACGTGCTGCGCATGCGTTGCTCGGTCATCTGCAGCGCCGCGCGAATCCGGTTTTCTTCGCTATCGGCGTACAGTGTTTGCGCTTCTTTCAGCGGAATGCCGATCTTCACCATCCGGTCAACCAAGGTGCTGTCGAATACATTCGGGTGTTCGTCGAGTGCAAGCATAGGCTGTTTGCGCTCGGTCACGCGGAACTGGATCTCGGCAACCCGCCGTCCTTCCCGGTGCTCGATCAACTCGACAAAGATGTTGGTGACCGCATTTACTTCGGCGATGGCCGGGCGCAGGTAATCGCGCTTGAAGTACTTGTACTCGCGCTTCGCCTCATCACCCGCTTCGGTGTCTGGCGTGCCCGAGAGAATAGGGCGCCACCATTCCCATGTTTCGCGCATCGTCAGATGGCTCGGGTTGGTCAGGTAGCGAACGCAAATCTCGTAAAGTGCGAGCCCCGCGCTACTGCGCAACTGGCTCTGGAACTGCAGACTCAACCGCGCATACTGAACAGGATCGAGCAGCTTCTTTTTGATCTTCGGCGCAAATGAGAACTCCACCCACACACGGCG
Source organism: Paraburkholderia sp. SECH2 (assembly GCF_030464795.1). Taxonomy (NCBI): domain Bacteria; kingdom Pseudomonadati; phylum Pseudomonadota; class Betaproteobacteria; order Burkholderiales; family Burkholderiaceae; genus Paraburkholderia; species Paraburkholderia sp. SECH2. Next base: position 68,760 of record NZ_JALPRH010000030.1, on the reverse strand, counting down.
AGTGGTGGGATCTTCGAGAATTTCCGCGTCGGCAATCAGCGTGGAAATACCCCATTTCCGACCCGGCTTCTGGCTGGACGTGCCGGTACTCCATTCGACCTGCACCGACACCATGCGCCGCAGGTGCTCTTTCACGAGCGCCGTGTCGTTCGAATCGAATGCGGAATTGGCGACGATGTCGGACAGCAAGGCCCGATACGTATCGCCGGACTCATCGGCTTGCTGAGCGACGGCAAGGAGAACGTTGAACAGCTTGCGGGTGAGGAGCGTGATCTTGCCGCTCTTGGGCTGGATGGCGATCGCCTCGACGGCCTTGCGTAATTCGGCCGAGCTCGGGCTGACTACATCTGTCTTCTTCGCGCGCTTCGTGGCCATGCGTCTGGTCGAGGAGGGATTTGGCGAGAGCATACCGGCTGTGGTGATACGCGTCTATAGCACGGGTCTCACCGTTCCCGGTGAAGTGAGTTTACGAGGCACAACTCACCTCGAGCAACTCCCGAAAACCCTCACCTCACCCGTTTCGCGCCAGGTTCAGGGCATCCTTACAGGTCGCGGCCTCCAGAAAATTGACCCATTTCTGACCTGCCGCGAACCGGAGCTATTCGATCCCGAATCTTCTCACCTCAAAAAAAATTTTCGTGAATTTTGGCTGCACGCACGTAGCGAGCGAGGCGCACTCGTACTCGATCGGTGGCTTGGATGCACTTTTGCCGATTTCAGCGGATAGGGGAGGGGAGAAACCCGACAAGCGTGCCGTGCCTCCTCCCTAAGCAGGCACCACGCCGAAGCCCGCCGGCACGCATATGCGTCGATTGCGGCCATGTGGCCATCGATGCACAGATGCACACGGCAATCGCCGCATATTCGATTGAGCAAATGGCCCGCGAACCTGGCGGCAAGACATCTGATTCACGCGGCAGTGAGATCCGAGTCGCGAGAATCTCCCCCGAAAAAGCTCACCTTAACGCTAGCTGAGCGCTTGGAACGACGCGGCCTCCAGACCTGGCGCGTTGAAAAAACACCGATAAATAGTCCCGAAAAGACTCACCTATGAGTCCGAATCAGGCCTACGCAGCGTATGAAAAAGCCCCCCCGAAAAACCTCACCTTTGCGCAGCGCACAAAAATTATCCAATGATTTCATTGACTTATCAGACCGCTATTCACCGAGCCATGGGCACACGCTCCCGTATATCCTCACCTTTAACAGCTTTTCAGTGAAATTCGACGTTTCCGGTCGCAACCCAAAGGGCCCCGAAAAACCTCACCTTAAGATTTTCGCAGGCCCAAAATCAGAATGACTCTGACAGCGTCAGTAGGGCTTTTCCGGCCCATTGCGGCGACTTCGGTCCTGTATTTCCTCACCTTAGAGAAGACAAACGTCCCAAAAGGCTCCCGAAAAACCTCACCTCAGGCCCAAAACAGCTTTTTTGGCGAGTCGGCTATCGCCTCGATCCAGGTCTCCCGAATTCGCTCACCTTTCCGCAAAGGGTGATCGACGACCTCATCGACGCACCGAACCGAATTTCGGTCGAAATCAGCTTCAGCTCCCGCAAACCCTCACCTTAAGCGTCCAAATGCACAAAATTGAGGCAAAAATGACGCCTCGGCCCCGGAAAGTCTCACCTTCAGTTCGCGTTTTCTCCTGTCTTGACTCACCAATGGGGTTAACGAGGCCAAAATAAGGTCAAAAATTGGCGGCCGCGGTGGTCCCGAAAGCGCTCACCTTAAGGCCCATCGAGCTCCGCACCTACTTTTGAGTGCTGCCGGGCGATCCCGGTCGCTCAGGTCCCGCAAAATCTCACCTTTAGCGAAACCACACTTTGGGGCAGCTCCTGAACCCGCTCACGTTCTGTCCCGGACCTGCTCACCGAGGCCCCCGAACCTCATCACTCAACACTCCCGCAAGACCTCACCACCTCTCCCGTAAAGCTTCACCTTGCCGGGCTGGAACGCCCACCTGGTAAGGGTTTGCCATGGCGTTAACGTTTTTAACATGGGTTCAAAGGTGTTTACTTTTATTACTCTCTAGACTTTCCCCGCGCGTCCTTCGGACAAGACTGCTTCACCCCCAACCGCTCCCATGACGCCCGCGTGAAACAGTGAGCGATCAAAAAGAAACTACTGAAACTTCTTTATTTACAACAACTTATTAGCTAGTCTTCGTTTTGTTTCACGGAAAAACCAAGCTCGCTCCGATCTTGTGAGCTACCAGCAACGTCAAAACACGCCAATTGGCTAAATAACACTCGTCCTCAACAAATACGTAGCAAACAATACGTAAATTGTTATGATTCATCCAATTCGAGTGACATCGAGGTATACATGAATCTGGACCAGGAACGGCAAGCCATCCATGACGAGCTTGAATCGTTGAGGGCTAGCGGAGCACGGCGGCAAGAACTATCGCTGCATGCTTGCAAACGACTTTTCTTCGATTTGGGCATTCGCCCGTCCATGGCGGCCGTCCGCGACCTGACACAAACAGGCAGTGCAAGTGACATCCCAAAGGACATCGACCACTTCTGGGAACGGATCCGAACGGTGTCGCGCGTCAAAGTTGGCGCCGGCGCTATCCCGAAAGCACTAGAAGATCGCGCCGGAGAATTATTAGGCGCCCTTTTCGAAGAAGCCGTCGTGCATGCCCGCTCTACCCTCGACAGCGAACGCGAGGAAATTCGCGCCCAAGCCACCCTCGCCGACCAACGCGCACGGGAAGCGGAAATTCGCTGCGACGTTTCGGAAGAAGCGATCAAGCGCAGCGAACTCAGAGCTGAAGCCGCGTGGGAACGTGTTCGCGCACTCGAGACTGAGCTATCCAGCGCCACCACACATGGGACTGCTCACCAGGAAGGCTTGCAGGCCACGGTCCGTCGACTTGATGGCGAAAACGAAACGCTGCGCCAACGCCTCGATACCGAACAGGCGACGAACGCGGCGCTCCGCGACCGAATCGATGCGCTGCATGTCGAATTGCGCCAAAGCACCGAGCACTATGCGCAACAGATCAAGGACGCCGTCGCCGAAGCCGAGCGCCGTGTGAAGCCAATGCTGGTCGAACTCGATTCCTTGCGCAGCATGGCGGCCACCTACCAATCGGGGGTGCGTGACGCCAGCCGCAAGGAATTCGAGTTTATTCAGCAGCTCGCTGCAGCCAAGGCGCGTGGCGATCGGCTCGACGCGCAACTGCGCGAGCAGTCGGATGAAGTGGATGTTTTGACGAAAGAAGTCGCGGCGCTGCGCGGCCAGCAGGACATCGATCCCGCCGTCGCGAACCTGTTGTGTTCGCTAGTCGAAGCCGGCAGGCTCACGACCGACGAGCTATCAGCGATCGGTACTGCGGCGGACGGCCATGTCACGTTGCCGCTGCGTTGCCCAAAATGTGAGGAAGGTGAGCCCGAGTTGTCGCAAGTGGATCACCGCTTCGAGCTGCAGTGTCCGGAATGCGATCACTCATCAGGACCCGGCGAATCAAGGCTGGAGGCGGTTAGCCGGTTTTTGTCGAGTGGCTCGATTGCAGCATCGGCGTGACCCTCGGCGCACGCGTCATAACAGATAAATCGCCAAAGGTGAGGAAATTCGGGACCTGATGGGTGAGTATTTTCAGGACCCGTTCACTCACCCTTTCCTCGTCAAACGCCCGTCACGCCTAGGCGCGGGCAATGGCGGAGCAGCTGGATCCGGTTTATCCACTGTTGGCGAATCCTGCTGATCCATCCACCTTTGCCATGCCCGGTACAAACGGTTGGCAGACACGGCCTGGACAAATCCCAGCCATTGCCCGACCTGTTCCGCCTCAACTCCACTCTCGAATAGATCTGCCGCGAAGGTGTTGCGCAAAGTTTGCGGACTGGCGCGTGAGGCTCGGGACGCGGCGATGCCTGCGGCGTCGATCAACGCATCGACGCCGCGCAGCATGGTCGCCTTGTGCATTGGGCGTCCTGAAGGCGAAGCGGGAAAGACCAGATTGCCGGCCAGTTCGGAAAGGCGCCGTTCCGCAAGCCAAGCGTCGAGAACGGCCGCCGCGAAGGGTGCGAGCCGGGTACGGCGCGTCAGCATCGGATTCGAGGACTCGATTGTGACCCACGGCGATCCGACGTTCACGCAACTAACCGTAAGTGCTGCCGCTTCCCCGGTCTTGATACCGCCGCCGAGAAACACAGCGATCAACGCGCGGTCACGCCGCTCTCTCCAGCGCTGCGCAATGGACAAAACCGGCAACGGCGAAAACAGATGCGCAATGAGCGCTGCGCGTTCTGCATGATTGAGAAACCCGGTCGGCTCGTTATCGCGTGCATTCCGCCATGCTGCTTCGCCATCCTGAGCAATGAAGCGTGCAGGATTGGTCGACGCGGATTCGATTTCGCGCACGTGATCCAGCACCCGTTCAATGAGCCGCAAATACCGGACACGTTGCGGTTTTCGGATCTCAAGGCCGGCCACGAATTCGGCGATGGTTTGCGTGTCGACCGTGACCAGACTCTTTTGGCGAACCGCAAGCCAGTCGAGGAAAAGCCCCCACTGTGCTTGATAGACTTCAGCAGAAGAGCGTCTGAAATGTTGCTTGGCAAGCCACGCGTCGAACGCGATTTGCGGATCGCGGCGCCAGTCTTCCCGTTCCTGATCGAAGAGATCCGTTGACGGTGCAGGGCGTGGAACCGGGTCGGACAGATTAGGAGGCGACATAGGCTATTCTTCCGTTAGTTGCGCATATTGTGTAGGTGGCAACCGATGAAAGTACAGCGCCTGAGTCAGTCGCCCCACGCCCGTGCGTGCTTTAGCGGCGCGTCTTTAGAAGTGGGTTGCGCTGCGCGCCGTGCCGCCTCTTCATAGGCCGAGACGGCAAAGGCAAATACTGCAGGCAATGCCGTGGATGTACCAAAATCCACCGCCTCATCCGTTTCCGGATAAGGCAACTCGGACGGCCGTTGGAAGAGCCCGAGCATGATCGCGTCGTGCCGGCTCGCAAACCCGAGGTCTGCCAACGCTTCGGCTTCGATTGCATGAAGCAGGCGCCACGAGAGCGGCACCTGCTGGACGATGTAGCGCGCGGCGATGTTGCGCACGATGTGTTCAAGATCGCGCGCCGCGGTTTGATAGCGCAGCGCGGCCAGAGCATGCTCGGCTTGTTCGGTGGTCAGGTCGTTCATTATCGGCTCCAGTCGACACCCTGTACTGTACAAATATACAGTGTCTCGCGCAACCTCGGCCGAACGGACAATTCAGTCCAATTCAGACATCAACCTGCAACGGTGCGCCTACCCCTCAGCCGTGAATCACCACTAGCAATGCTTTCGCCTCGCCCTTTCCGGCGTTGCGGATTGCGTGCGGCTCGTCGGCGACATAGCGCGCGGTGTCCGCGGCCTTGAGCCGCTTCGTCGCGCCCGCCGCCTCGATCTCTATCGATCCCTGCAGCACCGTCAAATGCTCACGCGTGCCGGGTTCGTGCGCGTTCGACACCAGCGCCCCACCCGGCTGCAACGTCAACTCGTACCACTCGAACTTGCCGGCCAATTCGATCGGACCCCAGACTCGCAACTGATACTTGGCCTCGTGCCCGCTCAAAGTCGGGATGTCGTGCGGACCGGAGACGGCAATCGCCTCCGGCGCCTTCTGCGGCGCGAACAGTGAATCGAGACTGACGCCGAGGGCGTTCGTCAGACGCCACGCGACCGCGATCGTCGGATTGGCCTTGTCGCGCTCGATTTCCGAGAGCATCGATTTCGACACGCCGGCCGCGCGCGACAGGTCGTCGAGCGTCATGCGCCGTTCGGCGCGCAGACGCTGAATCTGCTCGCCGACGCGAGGCGGCGCAGCGATCGCCGGGACCGGACTCGCGCCTGAAATGGGTGCCGCGTTGGCTGCTGCGCGGCGGATTCCCGAACTTGCCATTTACTGACCTATCGTTTAGAGTTGTTCGACATACCGGATTTTAGTTCGGAAAAACGAAAATATCCGATAAAACTGACAACCGACTATAACAGCCCGCCTCGACGTCGAACATGCCGCAAGTGCCGGACATGTGCTGGACATGTCGGGGTGCACCACCCTTTCAGGAGTCTGGTTCATGCGTGACCTTTACCTCGCCCATCTGCGCGGCACACTCGAGCAGATCCGCGCCGACGGTTTTTACAAGAACGAGCGCGTGATCGCCAGCCCCCAGTCGGCTGACGTGCGTCTTGCGAACGGCACGGAAGTGCTGAATTTCTGCGCGAACAACTATCTTGGTCTGGCCAACGACGAACGCCTGATCGAGGCCGCGAAACAAGGCCTGGATAACGACGGCTTCGGCATGGCGTCGGTGCGCTTCATTTGCGGCACGCAAACAGTGCACAAGGATCTCGAAAAAGCGTTGGCCGCATTTCTGCAAACTGACGACTGCATTCTCTACTCCAGCTGTTTTGATGCGAACGGCGGTCTGTTCGAAACCTTGCTCGACGACAACGACGCCATCATCAGCGACGAGTTGAACCACGCGAGCATCATCGACGGTGTGCGGCTGTCGAAGGCGAAGCGCTTTCGCTACAAGAACAATGACCTCGTGGATCTCGAAGCCAGGCTGAAAGAAGCGGATGCCGCCGGCGCACGCTTCAAGCTGATCGCTACCGACGGCGTCTTCTCGATGGACGGCATCATCGCCGACCTCGCAGGCATTTGCGATCTCGCCGACCGCTACGGCGCACTCGTGATGGTCGACGATTCGCACGCGGTCGGTTTCGTCGGCGAACATGGGCGCGGCACGCCGGAACATTGCGGTGTGCTGTCGCGCGTCGACATCATTACCGGCACACTTGGTAAGGCATTGGGCGGCGCATCGGGCGGCTACGTTGCAGCGCGCCAGGAAGTCATCGATTTGCTGCGTCAACGCTCGCGTCCCTATCTGTTCTCCAACACGCTGACACCGAGCATCGCCGCCGCTTCGCTGAAAGTACTCGAATTGCTCGCCAGTGACGAAGGCGCGCAACTGCGTGCGCGCGTCCGCGAAAACGGCGCGCATTTCCGCCGCGCGATGAGCGCGCTCGGCTTCACGCTCGTGCCCGGCGAACACCCGATCATTCCGGTCATGCTGGGCGACGCGCAACTCGCATCGAACATGGCCGACGCGTTGTTGAAGGAAGGCGTATACGTGATCGGCTTCTCGTTCCCCGTGGTGCCCAAAGGCCGCGCACGCATTCGCACGCAAATGAGCGCCGCGCACACGCCGGAACAAATCGATCGAGCTGTCGACGCATTTGCGCGCGTCGGCCGTCAACTCGGTGTCATCTGAAGCGGAGGCGCATATGAAAGCATTGGCAAAACTCGAACGCGCACCGGGCCTCACGCTGACGGATGTGAAGAAACCCGAAGTCGGTCACAACGACGTGATGATCCGCATCACGCGCACCGCGATTTGCGGCACCGATATCCACATCTGGAAATGGGACGACTGGGCGCAAAAGACGATTCCCGTACCGATGCATGTCGGCCACGAATACGTCGGCGAAATCGTCGAGATGGGTCAGGAAGTGCGCGGCTTTGCGATCGGCGATCGCGTGTCGGGCGAAGGGCATATCACCTGCGGATTCTGTCGCAACTGTCGTGCAGGACGCCGGCATCTGTGCCGCAATACGGTGGGCGTTGGTGTGAATCGCGAAGGCGCATTCGCCGAATACCTCGTGATTCCCGCGTTCAACGCGTTCAAGATCCCGCCTGAAATCTCCGACGATCTCGCCGCGATCTTCGATCCGTTCGGCAACGCAACGCATACGGCGCTGTCGTTCAACCTGGTCGGCGAAGACGTGCTGATTACCGGCGCCGGGCCCATCGGCATCATGGCGGTAGCGATTGCGAAACATGTTGGCGCACGCAATGTGGTGATTACCGACGTCAACGACTATCGCCTCGAACTCGCGCGCAAGATGGGCGCGACGCGTGCGGTTAACGTCTCGCGTGAATCGTTGCGCGACGTGATGGCTGATCTGCACATGGCCGAAGGTTTCGACGTCGGGCTGGAAATGTCAGGCGTGCCGAGCGCTTTCACCAGCATGCTCGAAGCGATGAACCACGGCGGCAAGATTGCGCTGCTCGGCATTCCGCCTGCGCAGACCGCTATCGACTGGACCCAGGTGATCTTCAAAGGCCTCGAAATCAAGGGCATTTATGGCCGCGAGATGTTCGAGACCTGGTACAAGATGGTCGCGATGCTGCAGAGTGGTTTGGATCTGTCGCCGATCCTCACGCACCACTTCAAGGTCGACGATTATCAGGAAGCGTTCGCCACGATGCTCTCAGGCGAGAGCGGCAAGGTCATTCTCGACTGGACCGCTGCATGATTTGAAAAAGCGCTGCATTCAAGCGCAACTGCTGAAACAAAACGCCCGCACCGCGCTCACGCGCCTGCGGGCGTTTTTTCGAACTCAGCCTGAATACGCACATGAATATCGTCGCCGACAGCCGGATACCATGTCGACAAACCGAACTTCGCGCGGCTGAAATGCCCTTCCGCGGAAAAGCCGAGTGTATCTTTTTTCGTGAGCGGATCGGGCGCGAAGCCGTTGAAGGTCACATCGAGCGTCACAGGTTGCGTCACGCCGTGAATCGTCAGATCGCCGGTCAACGTGCCGCGCGAATCGCCGGTGCGCTCAAAGTGCGTGCTGACGAAGCGCAGCTCAGGATAGCGCGCGACGTCGAGCATGCTGTCGCTTTTCACCATCTTGTCGAGTAGCGGCACATTCGTATCGATGCTCGCGGCATCGATCGTAATCGCGACGCTGCTCTTGTCCATCCCGCCTTGGTTCCAGTCGAGTTGCCCCTGCCTGCGATCGAAGCGCATCGTAAAGCGCGAGTACTTGAAGTGATCGATGTCGAAGGTGATGCTGCAATGGTCCCGATCGAGATCGTAGCGGCCAGGCGGCACGCGTGCTTCGTTCTGGCTGACCGTATGGGTAAGCACTTGCAAAGGCGTGCAGGCCATCGAAGTCAGCAGCGCTGCGCTGAGCAACGCGCGTACCAAGGTGATGCGGACAACAGGGAAGCTCATGGAATTCGTCCGGTTGGTCGACCAGCATCACGATAACAGCAAGCGCAGCAATCCGCCGAAGCGCACAAAAACTTGACGAAGGAGAATGATCGTTCTACCCTTCGCACATGGCTACTCAAACCCCAACTGAATTGCTTGCATCCGGCAGCGCGCGTGAAAGGCTGCTCGATGCCGCGGAGGCGTTGATCTACGCCGGCGGTATCCATGCCACCGGTGTCGATGCGATCGTCAAGCAATCTGGTACTGCGCGTAAGAGCTTTTACACGCACTTCGAATCGAAAGACGCGCTTGTCGCGGCCGCGCTGGAGCGGCGCGACGAACGCTGGATGAACTGGTTTATCGCGGGCACGTTGCAGCACGGCAAGACTGCACGCGCACACCTGCTCGGCATGTTCGATGTGCTGCGCGAATGGTTTGCGTCGGAGGACTTTCACGGTTGCGCGTTTCTGAACGCGGCCGGCGAAATCGCCTCCGCGGAGGATCCGATCCGGATCGTCGCGCGTGAACACAAGGAGCGCCTGCTCGTGTTCGTGCGAACCCAGTGCGATGACTACGCGGCCGAATCGGGCATGGACGCGCGCCGCACCGCGCGCTTGTCGCGCCAATGGCTGATCCTGCTCGACGGCGCCATTGCCGTGGCGCTGGTGAGCGGCGAGGCCGACGCCGCGCTCGACGCGCGAGCCGCCGCCGAAGCCTTGCTCAATACCGAGTCCGCAAGCGAATCGAACCCACTCGCAGGTAAGTCCGCGAGCAAGTCCCCAAGTGAAGCCCGAAGCAAACGACCGCCATCCCGGCGCACAGAAACCTGACTGAGGAAACACACACCATGGCTGACTCGATCGAAACCCGCCCGCCTCTTCCGCCCTTCACACGCGAAACCGCGATCCAGAAGGTACGCGCCGCGGAAGACGGCTGGAATACCCGCGACCCCGAACGCGTGTCGCTCGCATACACACCGGATAGCGTCTGGCGCAACCGTGCCGAGTTCACGCATGGCCGAGCGGAGATCGTCGGCCTGTTGCGCCGCAAATGGGCAAAGGAACTCGACTACCGCCTGATCAAGGAACTATGGGCATTCACAGATAACCGCATCGCTGTGCGCTTCGCTTACGAATGGCACGACGACTCCAACAACTGGTTCCGTTCATACGGTAATGAGAATTGGGAGTTCGATGAGCACGGGCTGATGGCGCGCCGGCATGCCAGCATCAACGACCTGCCGATCCGCGAGGCCGACCGTCTTTATCATTGGCCGCTCGGCCGCCGTCCTGACGACCATCCCGGCTTGTCCGACCTCGGCCTTTAGACCTCTCCCAGCGATCGAAGGTGGACACGTGCCGTGTGTTCACCGCTCTGCCATCGGTTCTCCGTTATCGTTGCGTCTGCGTCGTGGGGCACGTCCCGTGCCCGCGCGCCCGAGCGTGTCCTCCACATCGCCAGTACGGGTTGAGGTACAGTGCGCGACGGACGACAAGCAAGAATACCTAGAACACAGATGACACCGGCGTTCGATCGGTGGCGGAGAATACATGCATTTTCGTCAGACAAAAAAGCAGATTCGACACGCGGCCGTAGCGCTCGTCGCGAGCCTCGCCGCAGCGTCCGCTGCGCATGCGGGCAACTGGTGCGAGGGCGGCATATGGGTCGACGCCATGCTTGGCTCGTATCACATCAATCCCGACCCCAATACCCATTTCGAGCAGTTCAATCCTGGCCTTGGCGTCGAATGCTGGCTCAACAATCAATGGGCGGTGACTGCCGGCGGCTTCCGCAATTCGCTGCGGCGCCCTTCTTATTATGGCGGCGGTGTCTGGGCGCCCGAGTTCGCGCACTGGGGCATTGTGCGGATCGCGGCGATCGGCGGGATTATCTCGGGCTATAACTACGGCAACTGGGGTCTCGGCCGCAACCACACGATCGGGCCGGTGGTCGCGCCGATCGTGATGGTCGACTACAAGCGCGTTGGGGCTAACTTCATTGTGATCCCGCCGATCCCCTCGGACAATCTTCCATTCACGATCGGGTTTCAGGTGAAGGTGAAGTTCTAGTCTGCAAAGGTGAGCGATTCCAGGATGGTGAGGAATTCCAGGAGACGCAACGACCTCAACGAAAGGTGAGCTTTTCCAGGGCGCATCACATCACGTCGGTGAGAGGTGAGCCGTTCCAGGAGATGTCGCCATATCAGCGAGAGGTGAGTCGTACCGCGGGCTGAACTGCACCGTAGGAGCAAGCAAAACCACGCCAAGGTGAGGAGTTCCAGGAGAGCGCTCGCAAAAGGTGAGCGATTCCAGGAGGTGAGGAATCGCCGCGTTGAGCACGCACCTGAAATAAGGTGAGGATTTCCAGGGAGTCTTGGTCATGGCCGCCGACGGTCAGCTCCTGGAACTCCTCACCATCCCGAAAAGCCTCACCTCGACACGTGATTGCACCGCCTCATTGAGTTTGAGCGTTTTCATGCATTTGAGGCCTCGGCAACAGAACACGTTTAGGCGCAGCGGTCTTACCCACCTCCCTCGCGCGAATCTGCTTACGACTTTACCAAACGGTTAACTCGTCGCGGCTTTTATTCAATAGACGTTGCTGGGTCCCAGTGAGACGATTCAATCAACGGAAGCAAGCCTTTAGCGCGGCGGCGCAACGAGCTTCATCGAAAGTCCGAGGCGAAGCCCTGGGATGAAATTCCCCGCTGTCAAAGCCGCTGAAGATGTTTTGTGCAGATGCTCAAGCGGTAGTGTCGCTTCCGATGATTATTAAAGTGTTGCGGGAAAACGGTACCGCAATCAATAAAGGAGACGACATGCCTTGCGAGATAGCTCGCTATCTGCGGCTGTGTTTGGCCGCGCTGTGCCTGATTTCATCCCTGAATGCATTCGCAGACGACTATCCGAGCCGCACGATTACGATCGTCGTACCGTATGGTCCGGGAGGCGCCGGCGATCTGACAGCGCGCATTTTTGCGCAAAAAATGACCGCACTGACCAAGGCGTCGGTCGTCATCCTGAATCGGCCCGGCGCAGGCTTCGTCAATTCAGCGACGCTGGTCGCTCACGGCAAGCCGGACGGGTACACCGCATTTCTGCTAGGCAATGGCACGGCAGTGGCGACACAACTATTCAAGAACCTGCCGTACTCGATGGGGGACTTCAAGCATGTGTCGACGATTTCGTTCTTTGATCTTGTGCTGCTCGTCAACGGAAGTTCGCCATACAAGTCTGTTGCCGACCTGATCGTTTATGCGAAGACTCATCCTGGAAAGATGAATATCGGCACGATCTCGACTGGCAGCACGCAAAATCTCGCCGCCGATCTGTTCAAGTCGATGGCGGGTATCGACGCCCAGGTGGTGCCATACGATTCGACCAGCCAGGTCGTCACCGCGCTGCGCGGCAATCAGGTTCAGGCCGCGTTCGAGATCATGCCGTCCGTGATTGGCCAGATCACGTCGAAGGCGTTGACTCCGCTCGCCGTGACCGGCGGCAAACGGTTCTCCGGATTACCTGATGTGCCGACAATGTCCGAGAGCGGTCTGAAAGGCTATGAGGCTACGTCGTGGAATGGCTTGAGTCTGCCTGGGAATACACCGGACGCGATCGTCAACGCGCTGGCCAAGGACGTCGCCGCAGCAGTCTCTTCGCCGGACGTAAAGAAAAAGCTGCTCGATCTCGGTGCTGAAGCGCAGTCGAGCACGCCTGCCGAAATGACGGCGCGCGTGAAAGCCGATCAGGAAAAATGGAAGGGCGTCATCCAGAGGGCAAGTATCCAGCTTCAATGAGGAATTGAGCATTATTCGACCAATAGGAGTCGATGCCATGAAAACCGTAGTAGTACGAAAATTTGATCGGGCAAGCAAGGATGTAATCGACATTCTGCGTACTGCCGGTACTGCGACTGTGCATGAAGCGATGGGGCGCATTGGACTGATGAAGCCCTACATGCGGCCGATCTATCCAGGCGCCGCCGCAACCGGTAGCGCAGTCACGGTGCTCGCCCAACCCGGCGACAACTGGATGATTCACGTTGGCATCGAACAATGTCGGCCGGGCGACATCATGGTTGTCGGGGTGACGGCCGACAACACTGACGGCATGTTCGGCGAGCTGCTTGGCACGTCAATGCAAAGCCATGGCGCAGCGGGCCTCGTGATCGACGCGGGCTGCCGCGACGTGGGTCCGTTGAAGGACATGGGCTTTCCGGTCTGGTCGCGCGCGATCTCGGCGAAAGGGACGGTCAAGGCCGTGTTGGGTAACGTCAACATGCCAGTCGTGTGTGCCGGCGTAACAGTGCACGCGGGCGATGTCGTAGTGGCCGATGACGATGGCGTGGTGATCGTACCGTGTGCAATTGCTGAAACAGTGGCCAGGGCGTCGGCACAGCGCCTTGAAAAGGAAAGCCGCTCGCGCGAGCGCCTGAAAGCGGGTGAGCTGTCACTCGATATCAATGCAATGCGTCCGCAGCTCGAAAAGCTTGGGCTGACCTACGTCGATACGTACGAGGACGCGATGAAACTCGACGCGGCCAGCTGACATACCGCATCCTTCCGAATTTTGCGGCCGGTCTCTGGCCGAATAGCCCAACCCTAAACGGAAACGACTCATGCAAAACGAGAATCTCCCGCTCAAGATCGCAATTGCCACTTATGGACACACGGCTGCAGTTAAGGACGGTCGCGCGCCGATTGAAGGCGTCGCACCTGACTTCGTCGAAATCAGTCCGATCATCGCCGCTTTCCGCCGCATGGTGCGAGACGTCGAATTCGACGTGTGCGAAATGGCGCCTGCCACTTACATGATCGCGCGCGCGGCCGGCGCGCCGTTCAAGGCCCTGCCAGTGTTCGTGTTCCGCCGCTTTCATCATGGCGGGTTTGTCTTTCGCAGCGACTCGGGCATCAGTGAGCCTAAAGATCTCGAAGGCAAGAAGGTGGGCGTGCGGGCGTATTCGGTGTCCACGGGAATCTGGACGCGCGGCATTCTGCAGAACGACTACGGTGTCGATGTTTCAAAGGTGACGTGGGTGGTCGACGACGAAGAGCATGTGACGTCGTTGCGCTTGCCGCCGAATGTCGTGCACGCACCGGAAGGACAGTCACTCGTCAACATGATGGCGGACGGTAGCCTGCAGGCCGCATTCACTGGGCCAGCCGGTATTGGGCGCTCGGGCGCGCCCAAGGAAGGATGGGATGCATCCAGCGTGCAACGGGCGCCGAGCTATATCGAGATGTTTCCGGACACGCTTGCAGCGGAAAGGGACTGGTACTACCGCACGGGCATCTATCCGGTTCACGGCCTGATCGTCGTCAAGGACGAATTGCTCGCTGCGCATCCGTGGCTGGCGAAATCGCTATTCGACGCGTTCGTCAAATCGAAAGAATTGTGGCTGGAGCAACTGAAGTACGGCATCGCCAACTCCGATACCGATCGGCACTACCAGGCAATGTCGGAGATCGTCGGCGATCCACTGCCGCTCGGTATTGCGCCAAACCGTCCCGCGATCGAGGCACTGATTCAGTACTCGTATCAGCAGGGACTGTTGCCAAAGCATTACAGCATCAACGAGCTGTTTGTCGATCCACAGGCGGTCTGATCCGACCACGCATCACACCGCCAGGCGCCCTGGTTTCAACAAAGAGGAACAATCGGAATGATCATCGACTGTCATGGGCATTACACCACCGCACCGCGCCAGCTGGACGAATTCCGTAAGCATCAGATTGGCTGTTTGTGCGGGCAGGACCATGAGCCGGAGAAGGGCGATCTGAACATCAGTGACGACGAGATTCGCGAAAGCCTCGAAACCGCGCAACTCAAGATCCAGCGCGAGCGCGGCACCGATCGCACGATCTTTTCGCCGCGTGCGGTCGGCATGGGCCATCACATCGGGAATGAGACAACAAGCCGCCACTGGACGGAGCATTGCAACGAGCTTATCTATCGCGTCAGTGAGCTCTATCCGCAAAACTTTGTCAGCGTATGCCAACTGCCCCAAAGCCCAGGCGTTCGTCCCGACAACTGCATTGCGGAACTCACCCGCTGCGTCGAAGAGTTCGGGTTCATCGGTTGCAATCTGAATCCGGACCCGTCTGGTGGCCATTGGGCCGATCCACCGCTGTTCGACAAGTGGTGGTATCCCCTTTACGAAAAAATGGTGGATCTCGACGTACCGGCCATGATTCACGTAAGTGGCTCGTGCAATCCCAATTTCCACGCGACTGGCGCGCATTACATCAACGGTGACACCACCGCATTCATGCAGTTTCTCACTTCGAAACTGTTCAAGGACTTTCCGACGCTACGATTCGTGATTCCACATGGCGGCGGCGCAGTGCCCTATCACTGGGGACGTTACCGTGGTCTGGCGCAGGACATGGGCTTGCCGCCACTCAGCGAACTGCTGCTCAACAACGTGTATTTCGATACCTGTGTGTATCACCAGGCAGGTATTGATCTGCTGACGAAGGTCATCCCTGCCGACAACATCCTTTTCGCGTCCGAGATGGTAGGCGCGGTGCGCGGTATCGATCCCGAGACCGGTCACTATTTCGACGATACCCGTCGCTATATCGATCAGGTCGCATGGTTGAGCACGGATGACAAGCGGAAGATTTTTAGCGCCAATGCGCAGAAGGTTTACAGCAGGATGAAGCAGTAAGTTGAAGTAGTAGGTATCGGATGAGTGCGACTTCCTCTCAGAACGTCGCCCATACAATCAGAAAAGCTGAGTCTGCGGTTCGGACTACAGCGTGGAGACAAACGATGAAATGCATCATGGAGAATAATAAGCATACCGATATATGTGGCGGAAGGATGGTCCACCTGGGCTGATCCATGATTCAACAGAAAATCAATTGATCAGGTCCTCCATTGGTTGGGGCCGACGTCATCTGGTGAATATCCGGTATATATATTACGGAGACCGCATGATAAAGAATATTGCGCTGCTTCTCGCCATAGTCCCAATCGCCAGCGTGGTCCACGCACAATCGAGTGTGACGCTCGCCGGCGATATAGACGGCGGCATCCGCTATACGAATTCAAAAGCCGGAAATCAGTTTTCGATGAACTCGAATGGCCTGTTCACATCCAACCGCATCGATTTTGTCGGTCGGGAAGATCTGGGCGGTGGCTATGACGCTCACTTCCAGTTGGAGAGCGGCTTCAACCTCGGCAATGGCGCACTCGACAATACCACTGGCGTCCTGTTCAACCGGGGCGCGTATGTGGGTCTCGGTGGATGGTTTGGCTCGGTCAACTTTGGCCGTCAGTACACAGTCGCCCACGACGTGGTGTTCGACTACGATCCATTCAATTTCTCATACCCGGCGATCACGCCAGTGACGCCGGCTACCGACGGCTTCCGCTTCAACAACGATGCGAAATACAGCGGTGAGTATGGGCCGTTCCGTTTCCGCGCAGAGAATTCATTCGGCGGTGTTGCAGGCGACTTCAATGCCGGTTCTGCTCGCGGCCTGGGCGTCCAGTATAAGTGGGGGTGGCTGAATGTCGGCGGCGCATACGAATATCGCACGATACAGGTTGGTACCACGTATCAACCGGACAACTATTTCACGGCGGGCGCGGAGCTGAAGTTCGGCGCTTTGCGCTTTGCTGGCGGATACATGAACGAAAACCAGGACGCGACCCCGCCCGCAGCTGACGTCCGCACGCTGAACTACTGGGGGGGTATCACGTACGATCTGAATCCGTTCGTGCGCCTCGGAGGCGCTTACTACATCACCGATTTGCCGAACTCGAGCGGGAAGCGCAGTCAGGGTATTGCGAGCGTTACCTATGCGCTGTCGAAACAGACGCGCCTCTATGCTGAGGTGGATTACATCAAATTTAGCGGCAGCTACATCACCAACAAGACGCTCAATGCAAACGGTATTCCTCACCAGTCGGCTTTTTCGGTAGGCATTAACCACCTGTTCTGACAAGCAATGGTTCTTCCGATCAGGAGTGTGAGCATATGAAGTATGTCAATTTCGGCAACACGGGTTTGCAGGTGTCGCGTCTGTGTCTCGGATGCATGAGCTTCGGCGATCCGCAGTCCGGCACGCATGAGTGGACATTGGACGAAGAGCGCGCCAGGCCTATTTTTCAGGCAGCGCTCGAGGCCGGTATCAATTTCTTTGATACCGCCAACAGTTATTCGGCCGGAACCAGTGAGCAGATCCTCGGCAAGATGATCCGCGAGTACGCGCAGCGTGATGAAGTTGTCATCGCAACGAAAGTCTATTGGCCGATGCGCAGGGATCCCAATGGCCGCGGCCTCTCGCGCAAGGCAATCATGGCCGAGGTCGATGCCAGCTTACGGCGCCTCGGTATGGATTACATCGACCTCTACCAGATGCATCGATGGGACAACACGACGCCGATCGAAGAAACCCTCGAGGCGCTTCACGATGTCGTCAAAGCCGGCAAAGTGCGCTATCTCGGTGCATCGTCGATGTTCGCATGGCAGTTCAGTAAGGCGTTGTATGTCGCACGTCTGAACGGTTGGACTCGATTCGTATCGATGCAGAATCATCTGAACCTGCTGTATCGGGAAGAAGAGCGCGAAATGCTCGGGTTGTGCAATGACCAGGGTATCGCGGTCATGCCCTGGAGTCCGCTCGCGCGCGGCAAGCTCACGCGGCCGTGGCAAAGTACGCCAGCCACCGTACGCGACCGCACGGATGCGTTCTCCAGAAAAATCTATTCGGCCAGCGAAGAGCAGGATCGCAAGGTAGTCGACGCTCTCGGCGCCGTAGCGGCCGCGCGCGGGCTGCCGCATGCGCGGGTTGCACTCGCATGGCTTCTGCACAAGCGTGGCGTGACGACGCCAATCATCGGTGCCTCGAAATTGCAACATCTGCAAGATGCGGTCGCGGCTCTCGACGTCCAGCTTTCACAGGACGAGATCGCCGCATTGCAGGCGCCCTATGTGCCGCATGAGATTGCCGGATTTGGTTGATGGGGCCGGTTGCCACTGCGACCGACATCGATCTGTTCCGACACCGATGCAACGTCAGCATAGCGACACACGCAGGGAGGAGGCATCTGTATGAACACGATGAGTAAAGGACGATGGCGAGGCGCCCACGCACGCGAATATTACGGCGGCGCACTGATGATGCTGATCGGTCTCGGCGCGATCGTTCAAGGTTCAAGCTACAAGATCGGCTCGCTTACCGCGATGGGTTCCGGCTTCTTTCCAGTCGCGCTTGGCGCGATTCTCGTGCTGCTCGGAACCTGGATCGCGGCTACCGCGCACCGCGTGCCCCACGAAGCCGCAACAGACGAGAAGAAGTCGTTAGAGTGGCGCGGCTGGTTCTGCATTCTCGGCAGTGTGGTCGCGTTCGTTGTACTCGGAAAGTATGGCGGCCTTCTGCCTGCGACCTTTGCTGTCGTATTTATCTCGGCGCTGGGTGACCGGGACAACTCGTGGTTGAACGCGCTGCTGCTGGCAGTCGCGATGTCGATTGTCTGTGTTGTGGTGTTCTGGTGGGCGTTGCAGCTGCAGTTTCCATTGTTTACGTGGGGGTGACGCATGATCGGGCAATCTCTTGCCGCTTTGTGGCAGGGTTTCGGCGTGGCGTTCGAGCCGCATAATTTCATCTGGTCGTTCGTCGGTGTATTAGTCGGCAATCTGATTGGTGTGCTGCCGGGCATGGGGCCGCTCTCCGCCATTTCCATCCTGCTTCCGCTTACCTATTCGATGCACGCCGTGCCGGCAATCCTGATGCTTGCGGGCATCTTTTACGGATCGCAGTACGGTGGTGCGATTGGCGCGATCCTGTTGAATCTCCCGTGTCATCCGCCCCATGCAGTGACCTGTCTGGATGGCTATCCACTGACACGCCAGGGCAAAGGCGGTACAGCGCTCGGCATCACGATGGTCGCGTCGTTCGCAGCGGCATCATTCGGTATCGTCGTGATGGTGTTCGCGTCACCGCTACTTGTGAGCGTTGCGTTCAAGTTTGGTCCGCCCGAGCTGTTTTCCATCATGCTGCTGGGATTGATCGCTGGTGGCACGATGTCGAGTGGCTCTCGTGTAAAGGGGGTCGCAATGACGGTCGTTGGTCTCCTTCTTGGCGTGGTCGGCGCAGATTCAACGTCGGGAACCGTGCGCTTCACGTTTGGTTTCACGGAGCTTGCAGACGGTATTCAACTCGTCGCGCTTGCGCTGGGTCTGTTCGGCGTTGCGGAGTTCCTGCGCAATGTGAACCGTATGCAAGTGGTCGGAACGGGAATGAAGCTGCGCATGCGAGACATGCGCCCGAGTGCGGCTGAATTGCGCCAGGCATTCTGGCCCATCGTGCGCGGCACATCGGTAGGAACGCTGTTCGGCGCGATGCCCGGTACCGGACCCACCATCACCACCTTCATTGCGTACGCACTCGAGAAGAAAATCTCAAAGCAGCCCGAGCGTTTCGGCCACGGCGCTATCGAAGGCGTCGCAAGTCCAGAAGCCTCATCTCATGCGAAGACGCAAATCGATTTCATCCCGACCATGAGTCTTGGCATTCCCGGCGATCCAGTGATGGCGCTGCTGCTTGGCGCATTGCTCATTCAGGGTATCCAGCCGGGACCGCAACTGCTCGGTGACCATCCGGACATATTCTGGGGCCTGATTGCGAGTTTCTGGATTGGCAACGTGCTGCTGATATTGCTCAATGTGCCGCTGATCCAGGTATGGGTGCGTGTGCTGCGGGTGCCGTATCGCTACCTTTTCCCAGCTGCGCTATTCTTTATTACCGTAGGCGTTTACAGTACTAACAACATGCTGTTCGAAGTGGGTGAAGTACTGGTGTTCGGTCTGATGGGAGCTGTCTTCGTTGTGCTGCGATTCCCTATCGCGCCGATCATGCTCGGCTACGTTTTGGGACCGATGGTCGAACAGAATTTCCGCCGCGCGCTGCTGCTATCGCACGGTAGTCTCGGCATTTTCATCGATCAGCCCATCAGTGCGGCGTTTCTGGCCGTCTCGCTGCTGCTGTTGCTTATGCAAGCCTGGTTTGCATTGCGCGGTCGGGTCGGCGGCAAGCGCAGTGCCGAAACACTACCGCGTCCGCCGACGATGGATGAATCGCAGCACAGTGAGCGGGCGGCCTATCGGGATCGTCCGATTGCCGCTCCGGCAGGACGCGGCCACGACAAATAGCGTGCAAACGGTTCGTGCTGGCACGAACCCGGAGATACGATGAGTCAACTGGACTGGTATCTGACGGTCAACCTGAAGGCGCGCCATTTGCGCCTGCTCGTGGCTGTCAATGATTTTCGCAATCTGCGGCAGGTTGCGTCAAATTCGTACATTACTGTGCCAGCCGTGTCGAAAGCGCTAGGCGAGATCGAGAATGCGCTCGGTGTGAAGCTCTTCGAACGCACGGTCAATGGCCTGCGGCCGACTGCCTATGGCGAGTGCGTTGTCCGTCATGCACGTATCGTACTCAGCAATCTGAATCAGACCGCCGAAGAGATCAAGGCGCTTCAAACGGGCAGTGCGGGCAAAGTGCATGTCGGCGCGCTACCAACCTTGATCTCCACGATCATGCCGAAGGCACTCGCGCTACTCAAACAGAATTCACCGTACACGAATGTATCGATCTCCGAAGGACGGATGACTTCGTTGTTGCAGGAGTTGCGCCGCGGCGACCTCGACCTGATAGTTGGGCGCTTGCCGAACCGGTCGGACACGGTAGGCTTGCAGGAGCAGGTTCTGCTCGACACGCCAATCAAGCTCGTGACCGGACCCAATCATCCGTTGGCTGGTAAAAAGAAGCTGGAATGGAGCGACCTCAAAGGATTCCCCTGGATACTGCCGCCGCCCGGATCATTGCTGCGCGAGCCAATTGAAAATACGCTTGCGCGCCACGGCTTGCCGATGCCGTTGAATTACATCGAAACGCTGTCGACCCATCTCATTCGCGCCTACATCACGATCTACGACGCAATCGCGCTCCATACGGTGGACATGTTGTATCCGTACGCAGACATGAGCCCGATCCACGTTTTGCCACTCGATCTGAGCCTCGTGACACGACCGCTCGGTGTTGTCTGGCGCGCCGATAAGCCTCTTGCGCCGAGTGCGACCGTTCTGCTGCGCTGTCTGGAGAAAGTGTGTCCAGGGATGGTCTCGCCCGATGCGCCAGACCCGTTGCCTGCCGTGGACGCGGATGAATGAGGCATCGTTGTAAGCGTGACATCGCCCGTTCCTGGCGAACGGGACCTCTGCCTGCTGCTCGCAGGAAACGACTCCATGCGCTAACGACCGGAAAGCCCGCTGCGTGTTAACTCGCCGGTTAACGCCTTAACCCTTTATTTCAATAGACGGCAATAGCAGACGGCACGATGATGATGACACCGCCTCGACTCAACCCCCGCATGAGGGGCAGGCAGTAGTCAACCAATCGGACGCGGGATCGCGCCGAAACAGGACAAAGACAGGAGACACCATGCGTATCTGGATCATGAATCTGCTGCGTTGGACGAAAGCGACCCGCCGTGCGACGAAGGATGCAGGAAAGACGTACGCGCGCAATCTTCCTGAATATCTGATCGTCCTGAACGATATCTATGGCGTTGTCGACCTGAGCAGTACGCGACGCTAATCCCTCGCCGCAAAACGGCGCACTTTTTTCCTTCCTTCCGATAGTCGTATCTCTGACTTCCGATGCGCCGGACCGCAGGGTCCCGTGCCCGGGGCTGGGGATTGCTTTTTTCCAGAATTTGATCAGGAGAGCACAACATGCCGACGAGAATTCTCGACATCCATCCGCACGTCATCTCGACCGACGAGAAAAAGTATCCGCGCGATCCTTTGGGCGGCAAGCAATCGGTTTGGTCGCAAGAGCGTCCAACCTCTTACGAGCAATTGCTGGGCGCAATGGATGAAGCCGGCATAGCGAAAGCGGCGATCGTGCATTCATCGACTTGCTACGGGTTTGACAACTCTTACTGCGCCGATGCGGTCGCCGCTCATCCCGATCGTTTCACGGGCGTCTGCTCGGTCGACATGCTTGCGCCGGATGCCGCCGGCAAGATCCGTTATTGGGTGGGGCGTGGCATGACGGGCCTGCGTCTGTTCACAGCAGGCAGCACGATGCAAGGGCAGGGCGACTGGCTTGCTGACCCGCGCTCGTTTGCCGGCTGGGAATGCGCGGCTGAGCTGAATCTGCCGGTGTGCGTGCAGGCGCGAATTCAGGGCATCCCGCAACTCAACGTTCTGATCGAGCGCTTCCCGACGGTTCGCATCATAGTCGATCACCTGCTGAGCCCGAACCTCGAAGAAGGCGCGCCGTATGCGGAAGCCGAGCTGCTGTTCAGTCTCGCTAAGCACGAAAACATCTATCTGAAACTGAGCAGCGTGGTCATTCGCCACGCGCGCGCGGGCAAGGCGACGCCGGAATCTTTTTTTCCGCGTGTCGTCAAGGAGTTCGGCGCGAAACGCATTGCGTGGGGTTCGAATTTTCCGGCGTCGCCTGGATCGCTGAAACAGATCGTCACCGACAACATGCAGGCGATTGAATGGCTGCCGGAAGAAGACAAGGAGTGGATCTTCAATCGCACCGCCTCCCAACTCTACCCGGTCCTCGCATAATGGAGTCGCTTGTGAACGCCAAGCCACGTATTCCCTTGCATATGCTGCTCGGTACCTATTCGAGCACGGAGGCCCTGAAAGACGGTACGGTTCGCTCAGAAATCGTGGAACTGGATTTTGCCGAGGTGCAGCGGCCGAACAACGCCTTCAAGCGTGTCGTGCGCGACCTTGAGTTCGACGTAGCCGAACTCGCGATCATCACGTTCCTGATGGCGAAAGCGCGTGGCAAGCCACTCGTGCTGCTGCCGGCCGTGATGATCGGCCGCTTCCAACATCCGTACATCGTCTATAACGCGGAGCGCGGGCTTCTGTCGCCGCATGACCTCAACGGCAAGCGCATCGGCATGCGCTCGTACTCGGTCACGACCGCGACCTGGGTGCGCGGCATCCTGCAGAACGACTTTGGACTTGACCTTGCGAGTGTCAAGTGGACGACGTTCGAAGAGCCGCACGTCGCCGAGTTCGTCGATCCGCCCAATGTCCAACGCGCGCCTGATGACAAGGAGTTGCTAAAGATGCTGCTCGACGGCCAGATCGACGCGGCGATCATCGGTGACGGTGCAAAGAACGATCCGCGCATCAAGACGCTCTTTCCCGATCCCGCTGCGGAAGCGAAGGCGTGGCACGAACGCAATCACGCAATCCAGATCAATCACATGATCGTCGCGAAGCAGTCGCTGATGGACACCCATCCGGAAGCGGCATGTGAAGTGTTCCGTTTACTGGAAGAAAGTCGCCGTGTAGCGGCGGAAAAAGGTGGCAAAACCGAACCGGCATTCGGACTCGAAGCGAACAGACACAACATCGAGGTGGCGATCGATTATTGCGTCGATCAGAAGCTGATCGACCGCCGTCTGACTGTCGACGAACTGTTCGACGACACGACGCGCGTTCTGGGAGCATAAGCGGGTGATGACGGGTTCCGCTCTTTTGAGCGCGTCGCGCACGCGCTTTTCGGCAACGGGTTGGCGCAGCGTACGTGTCGCGGCGCTGCTATTCCTCGCTTGCTGCTTCCAGTCGATCTTCGTTGCGCCTCGAGCGCGTGCCGCAGACGCCGGCAGCGATTATCCCTCGCATGCGGTGACGATCGTGGTGCCGTTCGCGGCGGGGGGCGCCGGCGATCTGACAACGCGCTTGTTCGCCCAGAAGTTGATGCAGATCGTCAACAGGCCGGTCATCGTGTTGAACCGTCCGGGCGCGGGCTTCGTGAACTCGGCGACGATGGTCGCGAATGCGCGTCCAGACGGCTACACGGTATTCCTCAGTGGCAACGGTGCGGACATCTCGTCCGTGCTGTTTCGCAGCCTGCCTTACCGGATAAGCGACTTCAGACACGTATCGACCGTTTCGTTCTTTACTCCTGCGATTCTTGTCGATGGCCACGCATCGTATCGGAGTGTTGCCGATCTGATCGCCGATGCGAAAACCCATCCGGGAAAGCTGAACATCGCGACGGTGTCGGCCGGCAGCACGCAGAATCTCGTCGCGTTGCTGTTCCGTATGAAGGCGGGCGTTGACATCCAGATCGTGCCGTTCGAAACCACGAGTGAAGTGCTATCGGCGTTGCGGGGTGGCTCCGTGCAGGCCGTGGTGGAGGTCATTCCTTCCGTGCTTGGTCAGGTGTCATCGGGCGCGATACGTGCACTCGCGGTGACGTCGCCTGCGCGCTTTAAAGGCTTGCCCCAAGTGCCGACGCTTGCAGAATGCGGTTTCCCCGGTTTCGATGCGACGTCGTGGAGCGGGCTGAGCGTTCCCGTGAAGACGAGCGACGCAGTCGTGAGCCGTCTCGCATCCGCAGCCGCGGTCGCACTTGCTGATCCGGACGTAAAACGCAAGATGCTGATGCTCGGCGCCGAGGGCCGCGCGAGCACACCGGATCAGATGACCCGCCTCGTCCAGATCGATACCGCGAAGTGGCGGGACGTGATTCAGCAGGCGGGCATACCGCGCCGCTGACAGAGAGAAGACAGTGATGACAATCCAGCAGGTTGAACCCGCGGCGCGGCCGAGCACGAACACGAACGGCGCCGACGCTCCGCTAGCAAATCTCGTGGCGACGCCGCGCAGAGGTGGGCGGATTCTGGTTGATGCCCTCGTCGCGCAACAGGTCGACACAATCTACTGTGTGCCCGGCGAGAGCTTTCTTGCGGTGCTCGACGCGTTGCACGATACGGCCAGCGTGCGCAATATCGTGTGCCGTCACGAAGGCGCCGCGGCCAACATGGCCGATGCATACGGGAAGTTGACCGGCCGGCCGGGCGTCTGCTTCGTTACGCGCGGCCCGGGTGCGACACATGCGAGTGTCGGTGTGCACACCGCGTTTCAGGACTCCACGCCGATGATCCTGTTTGTCGGGCAGGTCGCGCGTGGCCACGAAGAGCGCGAGGCGTTTCAGGAGATCGACTACCGGCGCATGTTCGGCCCGCTCTGCAAATGGGTGGCAGAGGTCGAGAGCGCAGCGCGTATCCCCGAATATGTCGCACGGGCGTTCAGCACCGCGATGTCAGGTCGGCCCGGCCCAGTGGTTCTGGCTCTACCGGAGGACATGCTGGTCGAACAGGCGCAGGTTGATGACTTGCCGTTGCGCACCGGTGTTCACGCGGCGCCCCGCGCTCAGGACATGGAGTGTTTGCAGGCGTTGCTCGTGCGCGCGGAGCGGCCGCTCCTGATCGTTGGGGGTGGAGCGTGGACGGAGCAGGCGCGCGACGATCTTACGTCCTTCGCGCGCAATCACGGACTGCCCGTTGCCGTCGCCTTCCGTTTCCAGGCGCTGTACGATCACCGGCACGAGAATTATGTCGGCGATATCGGACTGGGCATCAATCCGCGGCTCGCGGAGCGTGTCCGCAACGCCGATCTGGTGTTGGCGATCGGGCCACGTCTGGGCGAATCGACGACGGGCGGCTATCGCCTGTTCGATGTGCCCAAGCTGCGTCAATGTCTCGTCCACGTGCACACGGGCGCTGAAGAGCTAGGTCGTGTCTATCAGGCTGAGCTCGCCATTCAGGCCGGCATGGCAGAGTTCGCAGCGGCGCTCTCCGCGTTGCGTCTGCCTCCTGTGGCCGGCCGCGACCGATGGCTTGCAAACGCGCGCGCCGAGTATCTGGCGCATACGACGCCGCGCGTAGCGCCGGGCGCCGACAAGGTCGACTTGGCTCAGGTCGTACAGAAGCTAAGCGAACGGCTACCCGACGACGCGATTATCACGAACGGCGCGGGCAATTACACGGTGTGGGTGCATCGCTACTACCGCTATCGGGGCTTCACCTCGCAGCTCGCGCCGACCAGTGGCGCGATGGGCTATGGCGTACCGGCGGCGATTGCGGCAAAGATCGCGTACCCCGATCGCCCGGTGGTCGCGTTTGCCGGAGACGGCTGCTTTCTGATGTATGGGCAGGAACTCGCGACCGCCATCCGCTATCGGGCGAATGTCATTGTGATTGTCGTGAACAACGGCATATACGGAACGATACGCATGCATCAGGAGCGGCACTATCCCGGACGGGAGTCGGGAACGGGACTGACCAATCCGGACTTCGTGAAATTTGCAGAATCGTTTGGCGCGTATGCGGAGCGTGTCGAGACGACATTCCAGTTCGACGCCGCGCTCGAACGCGCGTTGTCGGCGGGACGTCCCGCGTTGCTTGAACTGGTGACCGATCCGGATGTCGCGACACCCGATCAGCGGTTCAGCGCGATGCGCGCGCAGCACGCCAAAGCCGACTCTGTTTCCATAGGACGTGCCCCAACATGAAACTCGCCAGTTTTCGTACTTTCGGATATGACTCGTATGGTGTCGTCACAGAGAATGGCATCGTCGACGCGGCGCCTGCTGCGCACGAGCTTGGCGCGACGCTAAGAGAAGCGCTCGAACGGGGCTCGCTCGGTGCGCTTGCAGAATACGCTGCAAGCGCCACCGACAGACTCGCCTGGACGAATGTCGAACTGCTGCCAGTAATCCCCGATCCGCAGAAGATCCTGTGCGTCGGCATCAACTATCTGTCTCACGTGAAAGAGACCGGGCGCGAAGTGCCGGACAAGCCCATGCTGTTCGTGCGTTTTGCCCAATCGCAGACGGCTCATGAAGGGCCGATGGTGCGTCCACTCGCATCGGAACGACTCGACTTCGAAGGGGAACTCGCCGTGGTGATCGGCAAGCATGGCCGCCATATCAAGGCGGCGGACGCATTCGACATGATCGCCGGCTACTCCTGCTACAACGACGGCAGCATTCGCGACTGGCAGCGTCACACGTCGCAGTTCACACCGGGGAAAAATTTTCCATGCACCGGCGGATTCGGGCCGTGGCTCGTGACAGCCGACGAAGTAGGGGATCCGTCGCGGCTGTCGCTCACCACACGCCTGAATGGCGAGGTCATGCAGCAGGCCACCACCGACGATCTGATCTTCCCTGTGCCGCAACTGATCGAATACTGTTCGACGTTCTGCGCGCTGTCGCCGGGCGACGTGATTATCACCGGAACGACAGGCGGGGTCGGCGCGTACCGCAATCCGCCTCTGTGGATGAAAGCCCGCGATGTCGTCGAGGTCGAGATTTCGCGCATCGGAACGCTGCGTAATATCGTCGTCGATGAGCTGGTGTCCGGTAACGTGCGGGACGCTGACGTCGCTCGCGAATCGCTGGAACAGGGGCGCGCATGATGCCCCTATGCAACACGTCGCCTTCGCTCGCGTCGCGGGCAGCATGAGAGCGCTGCTGCGCCACGCGTCGTTCACGCGTTTCTGGTCGGCTCGCATCGGCTCCATCGCCGCCCAGCAGATGCTGATGCTCGCGATCGGTTGGCACATGTACGACCTCACGTCCAGCGCGTGGGATCTCGGCCTTGTCGGACTGTTCCAGTTCGTTCCCGCGCTCGCCACGACCTTCGTCGCCGGGCATTGCGCCGATCGCATGCATCGCGGCCGGCTCGTTGCGTTCTGTCTCGCGGCTCAAGCCGCCGTGGCCGCGTTCCTGGCCGTTTCGACTGTTACGCATATCGTGACACGCGATGTGCTGCTCGGACTCTCGTTGATGCTCGGCGCGATCCGGCCATTCCAGATGTCGGGGCAGCAAGCGCTGTTGCCGATGCTCGTTCCACCGACGTTGCTAGCGCAGGCGACGGCGCTCAGCACCGTCGGTCAGCAGGTGTCCGTGATCGCAGGCCCTGCCTTGGGTGGTTTGCTCTTCGCGATCGGCGTCAACGCCGTCTACGCGACCTGTGCCGCGCTCTTCTGCATGAGCGCCGTGATGTGCATATTCATACGCTACGAGTATGTTCCGCCACCGCGCGAGCCTGTCACTGCTGAGACGCTTCTCGCTGGCTTGCGCTTCGTCTGGAGCAACCCGCTTCTGCTCGGCGGTGTCTCGCTCGACCTGTTCGCGGTCCTGTTCGGCGGCGCCACGGCGCTGTTACCCGTCTATGCCAAAGAGATTCTGCATGTCGGTCCGCAAGGCTTGGGCTTGCTGCGCTCCGCGCCGGCGGTGGGCGCACTTTGCGTGGGCCTCGTGCTGTCCCGGAGTGCGATCAGCAGTGGCGTCGGCAAGAAGCTGCTGATCGCTGTCGGCGTTTATGGTGCGTGCATTGTTGCCTTCGGGCTTTCACGCTCGTTTCCTGTGTCGCTGGCTTTGCTGGCGGTCGCAGGCGGTGCCGACACGATCAGCGTAGTCGTGCGGCAGACGCTGGTCCAGCTGGAAACGCCCGATCGCATGCGCGGCCGTGTCGCTGCTGTGAACACCCTTTTCGTCGGAGCGAGCAATCAGCTCGGCGAATTCGAATCCGGGGCGACTGCCGCGGCGTTCGGCGTCATCGGTTCGGTGGTATTCGGTGGATGCGCGACGATCCTCGTCAGCGTGGCATGGAGCCGCCTGTTCAAGCCGCTCGCCAGACGTGAAACCTTGCACTGAGGGTCGCGCGGGCGGCGTCAGTCGATATAGCGCAAGCCGGGCTTCTCCAGCGGTTCGCGCATCTGATATATGTCGAGTCCCAGCACGCCCGAGGCAAGCTTCGGGCGCTTCTGCGCTTCGTTCGCCTCGCGTCGCGTACACCCGCATCGACGATCAGCCCGCACGCGTGAAGTTGCGATAAACGACTCCGAGTTCATACATGATCAACGTCCCTGCGCAGTGAGCGCGGCATGCAGCCGCGGATAAATGCGGCGCGCGTTACCTTCGTAAATCTTGAAACGCTGCTCAGGGTTCATATCAGCGGCTTCGATGTAGCGTTTCGTGTCGTCGAAATAGTGCTGCGTGTACGGATCGATACCGCGCACCGCGCCGATCATCTCGCTCGCGAACAAGATGTTGTCGACGGGAATCACTTCCGTAAGCAGATTGATACCGGGTTGGTGGTACACGCAGGTGTCGAAGAACACGTTGTTGAGCAGATGGTCCTCCAGTGGCGGTTTTTTCATCTCCTGCGCGAGACCACGGAAACGTCCCCAGTGATACGGAACCGCGCCGCCGCCATGCGGAATCACGAAACGCAGCGTGGGGAAATCATGAAAGAGGTCAGACGTCAGGCACTGCATGAAGGCCGTCGTATCCGCGTTCAGGTAGTGCGCCCCGGTCGTATGGAAACACGCGTTGCAGCTCGTGCTCACGTGAATCATCGCGGGGATGTCGTATTCGACCATCTTCTCGTAGATCGGGTACCAGTAGCGGTCGGACAGAGGAGGGCTCGTCCAGTGACCACCGGAAGGATCGGGATTCAGGTTGATTGCGACGTTGCCATACTGCTCGACGCATTTCACCAATTCGGCGATGCACGTCGCCGTGTCGACACCCGGACTCTGCGGCAGCATCGCCGCCGGAATGAAATTCTGCGGAAACAGCTGGCTCACGCGATAGCACAACTCGTTGCAGATTGCTGCCCAGGTGTTCGATACGTCGAAGTCGCCGATGTGATGCGCCATGAAGCTCGCGCGTGGACTGAACACCGTGAGATCGAGCCCGCGTTCGCGCATCAAGCGCAGCTGGTTGGTCTCGATCGATTCGCACAGTTCGTCGTCACTGATCTTCAGTTCGGAAGGCTTGGGGCTGCTCGACGGCTGGCCGAGCGCGGCGATCTGGCGGTTGCGCCAGGTCTCCAGCGCTTTGGGCGCGGTCGTGTAGTGTCCGTGAATATCGATGATCATCGGTGGCTCCTGGAAAGTTCGGCGCGCGCATCGATTACGCGCATCCGGGTATGAATCTGACGTACTAGAACAGAACGTCGATGCCGACGGTGACCGCGGTCTGACTGGACGCGCCGGCCGGGTTGAGCGTGCTGACCACCGCGTGTTTGTACGACGTGTAGTCGACTTCGCCGTAGAGCGTGGTGCGCTTGGACAGCAGATAGGCTAGCGAAATCACCGACAGGCCGCGGCGGCTGGCCTTGTCGTTCGACACGGTGGTCTGGTAGTAGCCGCCGTCGAAAATCACGTCCGGCGTGACGGTCCACGAGATGCCGCCAAAGGCGTTGTTTGTTACCTGGTGTGGTGCGGCCGGATTCTGCAAATCCTCGGACATGAAGCCGCCCGACAGTCGGACCGGACCGATTTTGTAGGCGGCGCCGGCCATGTAATAGCTGTCGCCGATGTAGGCCGTGCCGGTCAGTATGTTGCGATGCCCATACACGCCACCGACGCTAACCGGACCCGCGCTATAACTCATGCCGACTGAGCGCGTTGCTCCGCTGCTGAAATCGCCCGCGACGCCGCCGAGCGAATTGTCCACTTCGAACAGCAGCGGACCGAAAACGTTCTTGTACTTGACGTCGTTGTTGTTGCGCGTGCCGTCCGAGGCTGTGGTCAACGGCAGGATCGGCGTGAAATGGAAGCCGAACGGATCGTAGATACTGATGATGTCGTGCGAGATCGTGTATTGGCGGCCGAGATCGAGCGATCCGTACTTCGTATTTCCGATGCCGACGAACGCCTGCCGGTTGAATTCAATGCCAGTGGTATTGTCGAACTGCCCGTTGCCGAGATTGAAGCCGTTCTCCAACTGGAAGTGCGCGTTCCAGCCATCACCCAGGTCTTCCTTCCCGAGGAAGCCGAGTTTGTTCGAACTGTAGTAGCCGTTCGAATTCATCGTCACCACCGTGCCACCGCCTTTTACTGCATTCGTTTGGTAACGGACGCCGCCGTCTACCGTACCGTATAGCTGGACGCTCGACTGCGCATATGCGGGCATTGCACCCAGCGTGCCGGCTGCGGCCGACAGTCCAAATCCAATGGTTCTCCAAACCTTTTTTTTCATAGCATGTCTCCAATCTAATGTCGTATTTTGTGGAACGGCTGGCGATGGTATAGCTTTGCCGTATGATTCGTATGACTAAATAAACTTTTCTGTTTCCAACTCCGTTTATCGATTTCCGGCTGAGCCGGCGGCAGTCTTTCGTCCGCGCCGCCGGCTATGGAGCACATGTCGCTAGTTGCTTGCCTGACCGCTGCTAGTCTGGTTGAGACGGGCGGGCGGCGGGTCGGCCGGTTTGAAGCCGGTTTTCAGTTCATGGCGCAGCGCGACGCGGTCGAGTGCCTTTTCCCAGTTCGCCACCACGATGGTCGCCACGCTATTGCCGACAATGTTGGTGAACACGAACGCGCTGGACATCGCCTTGTGGATGCCGAGAATCAGGGCGATCGATTCGACCGGAATCGTGTTCGACGCGGCGAGCGTCGCTGCCAGCACGGCAATCGCCGCGCCGGATACGCCTGCCGCGCCCTTCGACGTGAGCAGCAACACGGCGAGCAGCACCAGCTGGTCGTGCCAGTTCATCGGCGTGTTGGTGGCCTGGGCGAGAAACACAGCGGCTGCGGCGAAGTACAGGCATGTGCCGTCGTGATTGAACGTGTACGCGGTCGGCAGAACCAGACCCACCACCGATTTTTCGCAGCCGAGCCGTTCGAGCTTGTCGATCAGTTGCGGGAACACTGTCTCCGACGAACTCGTGCCGATCACGAGCAGCAACTCCGCACCGATGTAGCGCATCAGGCGCAGCAGGCTGAAACCGTTGACTTTCGCGATCGGCCAGAGAATCAGCATGATGAAGAGCGCGCAGGTCAGATAGAACTCGAGTACGAGTTTGCCGAGCGAGATCAGCGTACCGAAGCCGAACTTGCTGACCGTGAAGGCGATCGCTCCGAACGCGGCGAGGGGCGCGATTTTCATCGTCAGGCCGATGATCCAGAAGAGCGAGCCCGACATCGCGTCGATCAGATTCAACACCGGTTGTGCACGCTCGCCGATTGCGGCGAGGCCGAATGCAAACAGCACCGAGAAGAACAGTACCTGGAGCACGTCGCCGCCGGCGAACGCGCTGATCGCTGTGTGTGGAATCACATTCAGCAGGAATTCGCTCGTCGTGACGACGTGATGGGCTTTCGCGATGTACACGTCGACGGCGGCGGAGTGCACGCTGTGCATGTCCACGTTCATGCCGACACCGGGCTTGAGCAGGTTGATGACTACGAGGCCCAGCACCAGTGCGAGCGAGGTCACCACTTCAAAATAGAAAAGCGCCTTGATCGCCACGCGGCCAACCTTCTTGAAGTCGTTGACGCCCGCGATGCCGCTGCACACGGTGCAGAAGATGATCGGTCCAATCAGCATCTGGATGATGCGGATGAAGGCGTCGCCGACGGGCTGCAGATTGATGCCGAACTTCGGGAAGAAGTAGCCCGTGGCGACGCCCAGTGCCATACCGGCCAACACTTGAAAAGACAGGTCGCGGTAGAGCGGCTGACGCGCCTTGGGTTTCGGGGCGGCGGACTCGCCGGGCAAGCTCATGATGTCTCCTTGTCAAGCGGCGGCGAACTCGGGTCCGCTCAAAAATGGTGAAATGAACGGCTGCGACGTTAGCGCGCGGCGTCGCCCAGAATGCCAAGACTGTCGGCGAAGATTTCGTCGACACTCAGCTTGCGCGGCAGCAGTTGTTGCTGCTCGCAGAACGCAAGCGTTTCCTCAAGCGGACCGCGGAGCGCGTCGTAGCCAAACAGCAGCTTGTCCGGCTTGCCGGCGTTCCCCGCAGCGACCGATGCCTTACCGCGGCACAGCAGGTCATACACAGCGCGCACGGCTTGCGGATGCGTATCGGCCAGCGCCTTCGTTACCACTACGACGTGATTGATCGGAACATATCGATGGAGGGCGTACCATGCAAGGTCGGCGGCGGCCGCGTCGTCGATCAGTGGTTCGAGCCCTTGCTCGTCAGGCAAATCGTTGCCGAGGATGGCGGCATCGAGTTCGCCCGCGCGAAGCATCGGCAACAGCTGCTTGCCGGGTTCGGCGCGGTGCACGAAAGGCGGATCGCGATACTCCTCAAGATGCGCGCCTTCGACCGTGATCCATTCGATCTGATCGAGCGGCACGCCGTAGGTTTGCGCCAGAATGGCGCGCACCCACATGCCGGTGGTCTGCGAGTAGGCCCGTACGCCGACTTTCTTTCCCGGGAGACTGCCAGTATCGAGTTTGCCACGCTGGGCATTGTAAATAATGCAGCCCTGCTGGAAGCGCGCGGCCACGACCGTGGGCAGCAGCACAACCGGCTTGCCGTAGGCTTTTGCCTGCAAATACGTGACGATCGCCATTTCGCTGACGTCGTACACCTGACGGCGCGCCATCGGTGCGAACGCGCGGTGAATCGGTTCGACGTCCTCAAACACGAATTCGACGGCGGGGTCGGTCAGTTCGCCAGCCTTCAGCGCCTGCGTGTGCGGATAGGTTTTCAACGCAGTCTTCAGGCGCAGCGGTTGCGTAGAGATGCTCACGATCTTGTCTTCCTGTTTCGTTCGAGGCGTACATATCAAGCGGCGAGCGCTGGGTAAATCGTGCGCGCGGTGCCGCCGAAGATGGCTTCGCGCGCGTCGACGGGCAGCATCGACAGACTCTCGCGGGCATCGGCAAGCAGTTGCGGCAGCGCGCCTTCGGCAGCCGGGAAATTCGAACCCCACGCGATGCGATGCGCGCCAAATGCGTCGAGCACGCGCGGGAAGAAGGCGGCGGGCGTCGAGTCACCACGCGCGGCTTCGGCGATCGTGCGGTTCGTGAGCTTCAGATACACACCCTGATGCGACGCGAGGCCGAAGAGCGGTGCGGCCGCTTCGTACGGCGGGCCGCCGGCGAGTTCGGGACGTGCGAGGTGATCGAGCAACACCCGAATGTCCGGAAAGCGCGCGAGCATGTTCAGGAGTGCGGGAATCCCCTGCGCGGTCATCTGCAGGCAGATCGACACGTTGTGGCGCTGCGCGTATTCCCATACCGGGAACGAGCGCTCGTCGTCGAGCCAGCCCGCCTGGCCGGGCATCGTGCTGCCGGTCGTGAAAAGGCGCAGCCCGGAGAGGCCCGCGTCGAGCCAGCGCTGCAACTGCGTGACGGCGTCGCTCGCTAGCACGTCGACCGAAAATACGCCTGCGAAGCGATCAGGATGGCTCCGTACCGCTTCGACCACATAACTATTGTCGTTTCCGTACACTGTCGAAGCTTGAACGACCACCGCGCGATCGATGCCGGCTTCGTCCATCGAGGTGAGCAGGCCTTCAAAGCTAACAGGGCGCTTCGCCGACCATTCCGACTGATGACCGCCGACCGGCGCGAGCGGATAGCGTTGTTTATCTGGGGAAATTGCGTGAGTGTGCGTGTCGATAACGACAGACATGAACGTGCTCCTGACTGGAAACTTTTTTGATCGGATGGACGTTACTGTAAGTGGGATGTAGTCGAAGGCCCCAATATGAAG
This sequence comes from Paraburkholderia sp. SECH2, assembly GCF_030464795.1. NCBI lineage: Bacteria > Pseudomonadati > Pseudomonadota > Betaproteobacteria > Burkholderiales > Burkholderiaceae > Paraburkholderia > Paraburkholderia sp. SECH2. The sequence continues at coordinate 34,450 of NZ_JALPRH010000030.1, read as the reverse complement.
TGAGCCGCAAGGCATAAATTCTGGTTAAGCTAAGGGTTTTCACATAGCAAATCTGGAGAATCGATGGCTGTTGTTGAGCGCACGCCGTCGGATGACGATCTGACGCGATTAAGGCGGCTTTTCCTGTTCGATGCGGTGTGCGAAGCAGGTGGAATCGGACAGGCGGCTGCCCGCGCGGGGCGCACGCAGCCTGCGGTGAGCCTCGCCATCAGCAAGCTGGAAGCGAGCTTTGGCGGTCAGCTATTCGAGCGTGGCTTCGGCGGTAGCGAATTGACGGAGGAGGGCGTGATCCTGCAACGGCGCGTGCGTCGCATGCTCGACCAGATGGAGCGCGCCGTTGCAAGCCTGACTGGCCAAGCGGCGGCGGCGAACGCGGGTAAGATTTGCCGCCGTCTGACCGACACGCAGGTGCGCTGCCACGTCGCGATTGCAAATGCGGGATCGGCGGCAGAGGCCGCACAGTTATTGGGCATCTCGCAGCCGGCTGTGCATCGGGCAGCGCGGCAGATCGAGCAGAATGTCGGTGTATCGCTTTACCGGCGGCGTGTGCACAGCGTGTCGGCCAATCCCGCAGGCATCGAATTCGCGCGCTGTCTGAGTCTGGCGCGTTACGAAATCGCACAGGCGAGTGAGGATCTGGCATACGCGCGCGGGCAGCTCACAGGGAAAGTGGCGATCGGCGTCTTGCCGTTGCTGCCGCCACGCCTCGTCGCCCGCGCCATCCAACGACTGCGCGGCCGCTATCCCGCTGCGCGCGTTACAGTCGATGAAGGCTCCCACGCGCATCTCCTGCGCGAACTACGCGTCGGCGCCATCGATATCATCATCGGTGGGCTTCGCGAGCCCCGCCTCACGGGGTCGGTGCAGGAGACGGAGTTGTTCGCCGACCCTTACGTGGTCGCCGTCCGCAAGGGGCATCGGCTGGCCGGGCAGAAAACCGTCGCAGCTCGCGACCTCGCCGGTTACGACTGGGTCATGCCACAGCGCAATGTGCCGCGACGCTCGGTGATCGATGCGATTTTCGCCCGGCTGCCGGTCAAGCCGCCGCTGGTGGTCGAGACCAGTTCGCTCGCAATGATGATAGCGATGCTGGTGGAAAGCGATTGCATCACGCTCCTGTCGCGTGCGCAGATTCGCGAGGCCTATCCGGGCAGTGAGATGGTCGCGTTGGAACTGGAGACGCCTGAGGCAAGCCGGGCGGTCGGGTATACATTGCGTGCCGACTGGCTCGGCACCGCCGTCCAGCAGGCGTTCATCGAGCATCTGCGCGAGGAATGCGCGTGTCGAATTTGACCGCGGGCCATGACGTGCCGCCGATTCGCATCAAGCCGACGTCCGCGTCAACAGGCTCAACGCGTCGGTCGTCGATCTGGCCTCGTCGACGAGCCACTGAACGAATAGATCGATACTCCTGCGAGGCGTTGCGGAAACTGCATGATAGGCAACGCCGCAATCGGACAGCACTGCGAACGGTGCGACGAGACGGCCACTCTGCAACTCGGATAGCGCTAGAGCGGGTGCGCTGACGACCACCCCCATGTCGTCGACCGCTGCTTCCAGCGCGGTCATCGCATGCGCAAAATGGTGTCCACTGGACTCGTCGGGGGCGGTGATGCGCGCGAACTGCGCCCACATTTTCCAGTACGACTCGCCGCCGCGCACCACACCTCTGTCGTCATATAGCAAAGGCAGCGTGACAAGTTGCTCCGGCTGGTTCAGGTCGATGCGTGATGCCAGCGAGGGCGATAGCAGCGGCGTGAGCGTGAGCGGCAGAATGGGCGTGACATCAAGGCTTTCGTATTGCCCATTCCCTAGCAACAGCACCACGTCCACTTCGGCCATCCATTGGCGAATGTTGTTCGCTTCCATTGCCTGCTGGGTCCACGCAAGCCCGAAACCATGCATACGCGACACGATTCGCACGTCGATATCGGCATACTCAACGAGGAAACGATGCAAGCGCGGCATCAGCCAGCGATTGGCGAAAGAAGGCGGGCAATCGATGGTTAGCGGTTCCTTGTCCTTGAACCGGCCGAGCAGTTCAATGGATTCGCGCATTACGCGGAAGCTCTCCCGGAGCTTCGGCAGGCAGGCGCGACCCGCCTGCGTGAGCACCAGCCCTCCTTTCGTTCGCTCGAAAAGGGATACCCCGAGATGTGCTTCGAGAGCGTTGACCTGGAAGCCTACTGCGGCAGGCGTGACGTGCAGTTCGGCAGCGGCCTTCGTGAAACTCAGGTGACGGGCCGCCGATTCGAATGCCTTCAGAGCGTTGAGAGGGGGCAGCGGCGTGGGCATTGTCTCGCTCGGGCTGGTTGAGGACACATACCTTTCTCTCCAGCGCGTTGCTCAAGTAAATCTAGCGAACCGCACAAGGATTTCTCATGTGACTGCGGTGAGACAGCTGGCTAAACTGAATAGCCTTGAGTCCTGGTTGGGTAACGAAATGTCGGACGCAGACGATTCTTACACAAAAATGCCCAGGCTCAAACGCCTGGCCGTGGCCGAACATTGCATGCCTTCCCATCACACATTCATACGGAACTGAACGCGTCCATTCAGTCGGAGACCATCTTGCCAAGCGGCTCGACGATTAAACCTATAAGCAGCACGACTGGCCGACGAACGTTTCTGAAAGAAGCTCTCCTCACTGGCACGGCTGCCGTGCTTGTGAATCCGAGCGCCGGCGCTGCGCAACCTGCTGCGGACAAGGGGCCGGCAGTGGGCAGGCCATCCACGGCGCTGGCCGCCGCCGAGACTCAGGCGCCCTCGTTAGACGAAGCGCCCGCCACAGACGCCGCACACATCGGCAACCCCGGTTCGGACTTCATGGTCGATTTGCTGCGGATCGCCGGCATCGACTATGTCGCGGCGATGCCGGGGTCGACCTTCCGGGGCATTCACGAATCGATCGTCAACTATGCCGGCGATACGCATCCGCAACTCATCGTGTGTACGCACGAGGAAGCATCGGCCGCCATTGCGCATGGTTACGCGAAGGTCGCGGGAAAGCCAATGGCATGTCTCGTCCATAGTACCGTCGGTCTGCAGCATGCTTCGATGGCGATCTACAACGCGTGGTGCGATAGGGTGCCGATGATGGTGCTGGCGGGCAACATTGCCGATGCCGTGAAACGTCGCCCTGGCGTGGAGTGGTATCACACGGCGCAGGATCTCGGCGCGCTGGTGCGTGACTATACGAAGTGGGACGACTACCCCGTGTCGCTTCAGCATTACGCAGAATCGTTTTTGCGGGCCTACACGATGTCGGTAACCCCACCCATGGAGCCCGTGCTGATTGTGGTGGATGCCGAGCTGCAGGAGCAGCCGATTGCCGACCCGCGAGATATCGTTGTACCGCCGCTGCGCGAGGTTTCGCCACCCGTGGGAAGCCCCGATGCCCTTGGCGCGGCCGCCTCGCTGATATGTAGTGCGAAGACGCCCGTCATTGTGGCCGATCGGGCCGTCCGGACGCAGGCGGCCATGGACACGCTGGTCAAGCTTGCGGAGTCGCTTAATGCGCCCGTCATCGATCTGCTCGGGCGCATGAATTTCCCCACGAACCACTACCTTAACCATTCTTCGCTGCAGGCGAGGCTCCTCAAAGATGCGGACGTCATTCTGGCGCTCGAGGTCGGCGATGTATGGGGACTCACGGGAAGCGTGCCGGACACCATTAGCCGCCCGTCGAAGCGACGCGCGAAAAACGACGTCAAGGTCATCAGCATTTCCACTGCCTACCTGTACGGCAAGTCGAACATGCAGGACGCTGAACGCTATTTCGCGCCCACGCTACCCATCGCCGGCGATGCGGAGGCATCGCTGCCCGGATTGCTGCATGCCGTGCTAACGACGATGACGCCGGCGCAACGTCAAGCCGCTGGCGCACGCGCGCAGCCGATGCGGCAGGCGTTTGAAAAGATGCGCAACGATGCGCGCGAAGCCGCGACGCGGGCATGGGATGGCAGCCCCATTAGTACCGCGCGCCTGTCTCAGGAAGTCTGGAATGCCATCCGGCATGAGGACTGGGCGCTGGTTTCGCCTTCAGGCGCTATCAGCCAGTGGCCACAGCGGTTGTGGGATTTCACCAGGACCTATCAGTTCATCGGTGCGGGGGGCGGCTATGGCGTCGGCTATGCCGCGCCCGCTGCGGTTGGCGCCGCCCTCGCACACCGCGACGCCGGCCGCATAGCAGTGAGCATTCAGACAGATGGCGATCTGATGGTTCTTCCGGGCGTGCTGTGGACCGCCGCCCATCATGGCGTGCCGTTACTCACGGTGATGCACAACAACCGGGCCTGGCATCAGGAGACTATGCACATCCAGCGTATGGCCAGTCGCCGGGACCGGCATCCTGAAAGAGGAACAGTGGGTACGGTGCTTCACGATCCGTCGATCGACTATGCGGCGATGGCGAAAAGCATGGGCATGTGGGCGGAAGGGCCGATATCGAACCCGGCCGATCTCGGTCCCGCGCTTGCACGCGCGATGACGCAGGTAAAGAGCGGCAAGCCTGCACTGGTAGATGTGCTGACGCAGCCCAGGTAACGGAACTGACGATGAAAGCTCATTTCCCCGGTTGCACCGTCCGCATTGCAATGGTCGCTGCAGCGGCTGTTGCCTGTGCGTGGCCGATCTTGTCGCAGGCCGATTCAGATACCGATATCGAAGCAGGGCGCGCGCTCTTCATGCAGAAAGGCTGCTTCGAATGTCATGGCATATTCGGGCAGGGCAGTATCGCGACTGGACCTGCCCTGGCGCCACGCGTTATACCGCTCCCGGCGATGGAGGCCTATGTGCGGGATCCGCAAGGCCAGATGCCGGTCTTCAGCGAAAAGATACTGTCGAATGACGAAATTGCGAAGATTCATGCGTATCTTGCTTCTCTGCCGCCGAGTCAACCGGCCGATAGCATTGCACTGTTGAACAACGGCACGTCGCCGGCTAGCGCACCCGGCAACAGTTCGTCGACTTCCCGGATTGCAAACCCGGCTGCGCACGGTGCATCGGTCTATGCCGCGAATTGCGCTGCATGTCACGGCCAAGCCGGCGAAGGTGGAGTCGGTCCCGCGCTGATCGGCATTTCAAGCCGGTATCGGACAGCCGATATCGAAGCGCGCATCCGGGAACCGTCGGGCATCATGCCGCGCCTGTATCCAGGACCTCTCAATGCTCAGGACCTGCAGGACGTTGTGCGCTATGTGGCATCTCTGAAATGAACGATGCGCGTCGGGAGTGCCTGCCGGGCCAGCGGGGACGGATGGCGGCGCGAGACAGTTCTGGATTTCCGTTGCCAAACAGCGCACCACGACACTAAGTGCTTTCCCGCTCGATCAGACTGAACCCCACATCGACGATTGGCTCACTGCCAGCGCGATTCTCAATCCGATCGACTAGCATGGTCGCCGCAAGCGTTCCGATTCTCGTGCCGTCGATTCTCATGGTCGACAACGGTGGCGTGGTGTCCTTCGCGAAATTCAGATCACCGTAGCCAATCACACGCAGTTTCTCTGGTACTGAGATATCCCGGTATTCAGCTTCCATCAACACGCCTAGCGCCAGAATATCCGCGCCGCAAAAAACGGCGTCGATATCGGCGTGCGTGTCGAGCAAGCCCTTCAGCGCCCGTCGCCCGTCGCCCAGATTCGCAGGTGACTCGACCGTCATGACAGGAATGGAGGAGATTGCTTTGCCATTTCCGAACGCTTTGAGGAAAGCTTTGGTGCGGGCCTGCGCGCGCCGGTCGCTGGGCGTGACGACAGCGGGCCGCCGCACGCCACGCGTCTTCAGAAAGTCCGCGGCTGCCCTCCCGACGTTCTCATGAGAGAAGCCGACCAGCATGTCGATAGGCTCGCGTGTCAGGTCCCAGGTCTCGACGACAGGAATGCCGCACGCGCGCAGCTTTTGCCTCGCACTGTGCGAATGAATAACGCCGGTCAGTACGATGCCGGCGGGCCGGCGGCCGATCACCGCATCAAGCAGGGCGTCTTCGCGCGACTCGTCGTATCCGCTTTGCCCAATCAGCAACTGGTAGCCCGCCGCGGCAAGCTCGGTCGTCAGGGCGCCGACGGTTTCCTGAAACACGCTCCCGGCCATCGCCGGAATCAACGCGACGATGAGATGGCTGCGAGTCGACGCCAGCGAACCGGCGATGAGGTCAGGCGTGTACCCGGTTTGCCGGACGGCCGCCTGGACACGCTCCAGCGTATCGACCGAAACTAGTTCCGGCGTGTTCAGTGCGCGTGAGACGGTCACTTTCGTCACGCCGACGAGCGCCGCGAGATCGCTCAGCGTTACGCGGCCGGAATTCTTGCGGGCGCGCCGGGAGGCGCTGCGTTCGACAGGGGCAAGCAGGGTAGTTGGCGGTTTGCTCACGACGTTGATCACTCAGGCCCGAAAAAAGTTGCTGGCGATTATGGCAAAACCATACTACCATGCGTCGTATGTTACCGGTTACATGAACCGGTAACATCGATTAGAAGAAAAGCGATTGGCGCGACCCGAGTGCGTGCGCCCAGAACTTGAGAGACAGGAGAGCAGCATGTCGCAGGCTGGTACGGTGTTGAGCGAGCCGCTGATTCGGCTTAACGCTGCGGACAATGTACTGATCGCGCGAGAATCGCTGTCGATCGGACAGCAACTGTGCATCGGCGAGGCGACGATCCGCATCCGCGCGCAGGTCACCGCGGGTCACAAAGTCGCCGCTTATCGCATCCCACGTGGTGCGCCGATCCGTAAATACGACACCGTCATTGGCCTCGCGGCTCGCGACATCGAGGCGGGCGATCACGTCCACACTCATAACGTCGAGCTGATCGATTTCGAGCGCGATCCGGGTTTCTGTCTCGATGTGCGTCCGGTCGAGTACGTGGCAGAAGCTGAACGGGCCACATTCAACGGCATCGTTCGGCCCGATGGGCGAGTCGCGACGCGCAACTTCATCGGGATTCTGGCATCGGTCAATTGTTCGTCGACCGTTATCAAGAATATCGCCGCCTGGTTTACGCCGGAGCGGCTTGCGCCTTATCCCAATGTCGATGGCGTGGTCGCATTCGCGCAGACAAGTGGCTGCGGGATGTCATCGCCCAGCGAACACTTCGATGTCCTGCGCCGGACGCTCGCCGGCTATGCGCGTCATCCCAATCTTGCCGGGGTGTTGATCGTCGGGTTGGGCTGCGAACGCAATCAGGTGGGCGACCTGCTCGATTCACAAGGGATTCATGTCGGTACGTCGGTCCACGCGTTGGTGATGCAGGACGAAGGTGGCACCCGGGCAACGATCGAAGCGGGGATCGCTGCCATACAGAAGATGCTGCCGTCGGCGAACGATATCGAGCGTCGCCCGGTGTCGGCGAGCCACATCAAAATCGGTCTGGAATGTGGCGGCTCCGATGGCTTTTCGGGCATCACAGCCAATCCGGCCCTAGGCGCGGCCATGGATATTCTGGTGCGCCATGGCGGCACGGCGATTCTTTCCGAAACCCCCGAAATTCACGGCGTCGAATACATGCTGACGCGCCGTGCGGTGACACCGGAAGTCGGTCAGAAATTGCTCGACCGGCTTGCGTGGTGGGAGCGTTATACGCGCGGCCACAACGGTCAGTTCAACGGTGTCGTCGGCCCGGGTAATCAGAAGGGCGGACTCGCCAACATCTTTGAAAAATCTCTCGGATCGGCAATGAAAGGCGGCACAACGCCGCTGCAAGCCGTATACGAATACGCCGAGCCGATCGATCAGGCCGGCTTTGTCTTCATGGATTCGCCAGGCTACGATCCCGTTGCGGTGACCGGGCAGATTGCAAGTGGCGCAAACCTGATCTGCTTCACGACCGGCCGCGGTTCCATGTTCGGCTCGAAGCCCGCGCCCACGCTCAAGCTCGCGAGCAACACGCCGATGTTCAAGCGGCTCTCCGACGATATGGACATCAATTGCGGACTTGTCCTCGACGGTGAGCGGTCAGTCGATGAGATGGGGAAAGATATCTTCGAGCACATCCTGCGGGCCGCGTCGGGTGAGCGCACCCGTAGTGAATTGCTCGGGCTGGGCGATCACGAATTTGTGCCCTGGCATATGGGCATCGTGAGCTGAAACGCCACGTCATTCCTACAAAAAAAGCGGAGACAGAGATTGAACCAAGCCTTGCAACAGGCGCCACGCAGCAAAGTGCGCTGGCTGGTGGCCGGTCTGATGTGGTCGGCCATTGCCATCAACTATATCGACCGCACGGTGCTGTCCGCCGCGGCGCCCCATCTTCAAGCGGAGTTCCATCTCAGTGCGATGGAGATGGGCATTGTGATGTCGGCCTTCTTCTGGTCATACGCGCTGCTGCAATTGCCTGCGGGCATGCTCGCCGATCGCTTCGGACAGAAGATCGTGCTGGGTGCGTCCGTGTTCTGGTGGTCGCTTGCGACGGCCGTCACCGGACTCGCCACCGGCTTCAAGTCCCTCGTGCTCCTGCGGGTCATGCTGGGCATCGGCGAAGCGGGCGCATACCCCAGTAACGCGGGCATTGCCTCGCGATGGTTTCCGCGCAAGGAACGCGCAACGGTGGCCGGCATCTTCGATAGCGGGTCCAAGCTTGGCGGCGCGGTGGCGCTGCCGCTGATCGCCTGGTTGCTGGCGACTTTCGACTGGAAGGTCACCTTTGCGATCACCGGTGTGCTGGGTCTCATCTGGTGCGTCGTCTGGGTGTTCGTGTTCAGGGATTCGCCGGCGGATCACAAACGCGTGAATGAGGCCGAGCTTGCCCATATCCGCGATGGCGAAACAGTGTCGCGCAGCGACAGCGTGGGCGTGGCCGCCGATGTACCCTGGCACAGGCTGTTCGCGCATCGGAACATCTGGGCCATGTGCATCGGCTTCTTCATGATCAACTACAACTCGTACTTCTTCATCACCTGGCTGCCGACCTATCTCGTCAAGGAACGCGGCATGAGCCTGATGGAGATGGGCTTCATGGCTTCGCTACCGCTCGTTCTTTCGATGATCGTCGAGGTATTCGCGGGCTGGGCCTCCGATCGTGTGTATGCGTCCGGAAAGTTGTCGCTCACCGCGACCCGAAAACTGTTTCTCGTCGTCGGCCTGGTAATGGCGTCGAGCATTGGACTCGCGGCGTTCGCCACTTCTCCGCTCGTGGCCGTCGCATTGCTCTGCGTGGCGAAGTCGGGCACGACCGTCGCCGCATCCCAGGTCTGGGCGCTACCGGGCGATGTCGCGCCGGGGAACATGGTGTCGCGGGTGGCGGGCATCCAGAACACCGTCTCCAACATGGGCGGCGTGGTCGGGCCGATCGTCACCGGCGCGATCGTCGGTGCAACCGGTTCGTTCATTCCCGCGCTGCTGTTCTCGTCGGGGCTGATCGTGATCGCGATCCTCAACTACCTGTTCCTGCTCGGAAAGGTGGAGCCCATTCAATTCAATCAAGTCCCCGTGGAGGCTAGAAATCGTGATGAACGCAACGTCGATGTCAGCGCTTAACCCATTCAAGGCGGCGCTTGCAAATGGTCAACGACAGATCGGCTTCTGGCTTTCGATGGCCGACGCCTACCTGGCCGAAGTCAGCGCGACCGCCGGCTTCGAGTGGCTGTTGATCGATGCCGAGCACGCTCCGAACGACGTGCGCAGCATTCTTGCGCAATTGCAGGCGGTCGCGCCGTATTCCGCCGAAGCCGTCGTGCGACCCGTGAACGGTGATCCGGCGCTGCTCAAGCGCCTGCTTGATATCGGCGCACGTAACCTCCTCGTTCCGATGATCGATACCGCGGATCAGGCTCGCGCGTGCGTGGCTGCCGTACGCTATCCGCCCCATGGAATTCGTGGTGTGGGCAGTGCGGTGGGACGTGCGTCGCGCTGGAGTTCGCGGACCGACTATCTGGATATCGCGGACAGTGAAATCTGCCTGCTCGTGCAGGCGGAGACGGTCACCGCGCTCGACAATCTCGAAGCCATCTGCGCGGTTGACGGCGTGGATGGCGTCTTCATCGGGCCTGCGGATCTGGCTGCGTCGATGGGCCATCGCGGCAAGCCCGGCGATCCGGAAGTGCAGAACGCGATCGAAGCCGCGATGCGCACCATCATTGCTTCCGGCAAGGCGGCCGGCACGTTGACCTCGGACCCGGTGCTCGCACGTCGCTATCTCGAGCTTGGATGCACGTTCGTCGCGACCGGTGTGGACATCCTTATGTTTGCGAACGCGGCACGCAAGCTCGCCCGGGAATTCATCGAGCAGTGAAGAATGGTGAGGAATTCCAGGAGACGACATCATCTTCTTCAGAGGTGAGTCATTCCATGAGCCGAACAGCACCTTAGGAGCAGGCAGCGACGCGCTAAGGTGAGGAATTCCAGGAGATGATCCACAAAGGTGAGCGATTCCAGGAGGTGAGAAATCGCCTCGCTGAGCGCGCACCTTAAATAAGGTGAGGATTTCCAGGGAGTCCTCGTCGTGGTCGCTTTCGGTGATGTAGCGAGCACTCCAAACCTCACCCTGATACGTGCAAGAGCAAGACCGATACCGCCAATCTCCTTACATCCTCTTCCATATACAAACAAAGGGTGAGCGCGACAGCTTGCGTCGGGTCACGTCGCAAAGGCCGTGCTACCTGCGCCGCACGGCGATACACACCGCAGCTTGTGCGCACCAGAAGCGGCCAAACTTCGCCATCTTGTAACGCTCTCGTAAAACATGATCTTTCGCTCGTTGATAAGTTGCGGATAACGCGTGTCGTCGCCACTCGAGCAACGACTTTGCGTCACCGTAGATCTATCGATGGAGAAAGCATGAAGAAGCTGTTGGCAATCGCGGCGCTGGCCGCACTGAGCGCAACCTTGAGCGGATGCTGGTGGGGGCCGCCTCCAGGTTGGGGCGGTGGAGGCGGGGGTGGGGGTGGGCCTGGTGGCGGCGGACCGCACGGTGCGATCGTCGTTCCTGGCAACGCTGCTCAGGGCTGAGCCGGAAACCAAGCCAGAAACTAGGCGGGAAACGTAAGCGTCACCACGAACCCGCCGGCGGCGGCGTTATCGGCATGAAAAACGCCGCCGTTATATCGCACGAGGCGCCGCACGATCGCAAGCCCGAGCCCGCAGTGCGCATCGCCGCTCCGCGCTTCATCGAGTCGCACGAACGGTTGCAGCGCACGATCAAGTTGACCGCTCGGAATGCCGCCGCCGTGATCGCGAACCTCGAGCGTGTATTGGCCGTCGCGGCGGGACGTCGAAATTTCGACCGGCGGCTCGCCGTAAGTGAGGGCGTTCTCGATCAGATTGGTCAGAATCCGGTCTAGGTCGACAAGCGGCAACCCAAAGCCATCGCCGGCTTGCAGATCGAGGCGCACGAGCGCATCGTCCGCGAGGCCGTCGCCGTAGTGCCGGCGACAGTGGGCATCGACGCCGGTGCTTGGCGAGGTATCCGCCGTCTCACGTGCGAAGTCGAGAAACTGCGTGACGATGCGTGACAACGACTCCGAGTCCCGCAAAAAACCACGGCGATTCGCTTCGTCGGGCAGCAGATCCGCGCGCACCTGCATGCGGGTGATCGGCGCACGCAGATCGTGCGCCACGCCGGCCAGCATCACTGCGCGCTCCTGCTCGGCCTGCGCAAGTTCATGCACCATCTGATTGAAGTCGCCGATCAGCTCTTTCAATTCGCGCGGGCCGCTCGCCTCCACGACCGGCGCGCGATGGCCGACGCGGAACTCGCGCGCGGCGAGCGCCAGCCGGTGCAACGGCCGCTGCAATTGCCATGCGCCGAGCAGCGCGATGATCACCGCCAACACCAGCATCGTCGCCGATGCGCCTAGGAAGCGACGCGCCGGCAGCGTCGAGTTTTGCATTTTGAGCCAGCCTGGATTGCCCGCGTAGTGGACCCAGACCGTGCCGTTCTCGCCGTCAGATACGACCTGGCTGCCTGCTGGCAATTTCTCGCGCAAGTCGTGTTCGAACGGACCCGAGGTGTTCTCACACGGCGCGGGACAGCCATACCGAATCGCGTCTTGCGCGCTCACATAGGACACACCGAGCGTTGCCGCGACCTGGGAGGCGGCGAGCGGGCCGCCGCGTTCCGCCTCAACCGCGAGCACTAAAGCGCGTTGTGCATGACCCGCGTCGATCTGGCCGCGGTCACGGTCCACGAGAACGATTGCGGTGATGTGCACCAGCACGATCAGGCTCACCGTCATCAACGAGAGCCGGCCAAACAGTGTGTTAAAGGGATTTTTCATCGTCATTGGCGTCGGGCACGAACATATAGCCGATGCCGCGTATGGTCTGGATCCGGCGCGGATTGGCCGGGTCGTCTTCAAGCAGACGGCGCAGGCGCCACACCGGTACGTCGATACCGCGTTCGGTTACTTCTGAGTTCGGCCCATGCAGCAGATCGACGAGCTTCGAGCGCGACAGCGTTTCCATTGGATGCGCGGCGAGCACTTCGAGCAGCGCATATTCGCCACCGGTCAACTTGAGCGCTTCGTCATCGCGAAACAGGGTGCGCCTCGCGAAGTCGAGCCGGAAGCGGCCGAAGCGCAGTGCTTCACGTTTTTCGAGCGCCGTAGCCGTGGACCCCGACAATGGCTGCGCATGCCGGCGCAACACCGCATGAATACGCGCAAGCAGTTCCTGCGGCATGAACGGCTTGCCGAGGTAGTCGTCGGCGCCGAGTTCCAGACCGATTATGCGATCCACGCCGTCCGCGCGCGCCGTCAGCATGATCACGGGAATCGTGTCGCCATGCGCACGCAATTGCCTGAGCGCGCTGAGTCCGTCGACGCCCGGCATCATCAGATCGAGCACGATGATCGAGGGCCGTTCGCGTTCCAACCGGCGTGCCAGATGGTTCGCGTCGTGCAACACGGACATTTCGATGCCGCGTTGTTGAAAGAAGGTTCTGAGCAGGTCACGAAGGTCGGCGTCGTCGTCGACCAGTAAAACCTGGATGGGCGTGTCTGACATGGCTGGGCCCTGATCGATGAGGACAATTGACGGACGGCGCGGGAGCGCGTCTATCGCATGTCGCAATATAGCGAATCTCGCGGTGGCAGCGGTTTCGGGTTCTTATCTGCACTTACAGTTTATTACGGCGCCTGCCTTTGGTTTTGTCCGCCTGCGTGAAGCAGGCCGTGCCGGTCAACGTCACACCGTCCGATTCATCGCAACACCACGCGCCTCGTTACAACTCGTAATCCTCGTCTAAGCCACCGTAAGACGCCACTCACTATGCTGGGCCACTTCTCGCCGCTGGTGGCGTTACGCGGTTTCCTCCGGGCTCAGTGGGTTGGTTTGCGCGCAGATTCAGGCGCGTGGTCGACCGACACGTTTTCACCCGCCCCGCTTTAGCGAACAACGCATGCCAGACGGCCCTTTGTCGAATTGAGTCGAAGGATGCCCACAGCATGCCGAATAATCCTAGCGCGTCCGGATCTTCCTCGCGTGTACCGAGATTCACCTATCTTGCCGCCACAGTCGCTGTCGCCACGTTTTGGCTGGCGGGTTGCGGCGAGCAGGCGCCGCATGGCCCGCCACAGTTGATCCCCGAAGTTGGCGTCCAGACGATCGCGCCGCACGCCGTGGTGTCGAGTACCGAATTGTCCGGGCGACTGTCGGCGATCCGCGTCGCCGAAGTCAGGCCGCAGGTCGAAGGCATCGTCAGAAAGCGCCTCTTCACGGAAGGCTCGCTGGTTGCGGCCGGGGCGGTGCTGTATCAGATCGACCCGTCCAGCTACCAGGCAACTTACGACCAGGCCGTCGGCACGCTGGCCAAAGCCGAGGCGACAGCGAGCGCCGCGCAGACCAAGGCCACCCGCTACGCCGAACTGTCGAAGATCGAAGGCGTGAGCAAGCAGGACTACGACGACGCCGTCGCCTCCCTGGAGGAAGCGAAGGCCGACGTGGTCGCCGACCGTGCCGCATTGAAGACCGCCGCGATCAACCTCGGCTACACCAAAGTCGTTGCGCCCATCGCGGGACGGATCGGCAAATCGAGCGTGACTGAAGGCGCGCTCGTCACCGCGGAGCAGACCACCGCGCTCGCGACGGTCCAGGCGACGACCGAGATGTATCTCGACGTCACGCGCTCATCCGCCGACTGGTTGCGGCTGCAGAAAGAATTCGCCAGTGGCCAGTTGCAACAGGCGGGCTCGGACGGCGCAGTCGTTCATCTCGTGATGGAAGACGGCAGCACGTACACGCAGCCAGGCAAGCTGCTGTTCTCCGATATCACCGTCGACGCCACCACCGGCTCGGTCACCTTGCGTTGCGTGTTCCCGAATCCGGACGGCGTGCTGCTGCCCGGTATGTTCGTGCGCGCCCGGCTTGAAGAGGGTGTGAACCAGCAGGCGATTACGGTGCCGCAACTCGCGGTCTCGCGTGCATCCGACGGCTCGGCGAGCGTGCTGACGGTCGGTGCCGACAACAAGGTCACGCAAACGCCCGTCACGGCGGACACCGCTTCAGGCGCCGACTGGCTCGTCACGCGCGGCCTCAAGGCGGGCGATCGCGTGATCGTCGCCGGATCGCAGAAAGCGCGCGCGGGCGGTGTTGTGAAGCCGGTCGAATCGCCCGCCAATTCGGTCGTGCCCGCCACCGCGGACACCACGTCGGCCGCACATAGCTAAAGCGAGACACTCATGGCAGGTTTCTTTATCAACCGACCGATCCTCGCGTGGGTCATCGCTATCGTCATCATGATGATCGGCGGCGCCTCCATCGGGACGCTTCCGGTCGAACAGTATCCGAGCGTGGCGCCCGTCTCCGTGCAGATCACGGCGACTTATCCGGGCGCCTCGGCTGAAACCGTGGCGACAACGGTCACGCAGGTGATCGAGCAGAAGCTGAGCGGCATCGACCATCTGCTCTACATGTCGTCCACCAGCAGTTCGGCCGGGCAGGCCACTATCACGCTCACGTTCCAGCAGGGCACCAATGCCGATATCGCCCAGGTACAGGTACAGAACAAAGTCGAGCAGGCCAGTTCGTCGCTGCCGCAGACGGTTCAGGACCAGGGTGTGCAGGTTGCGAAGGCAGCCAATGCGTTTCTGATGATCGTGTCGCTCTCGTCCTCCGACGGCAGCATGAATTCCATCGATCTCGGCAATATCATCGCAACGCAGATCGAAGACCCGCTCACGCAGATCGACGGCGTCGGCGACGTGACATTGTTCGGCGCGCAGCACGCCATGCGTATCTGGCTCGATCCGGTGAAGCTGCAGGCCGTCGGCCTGACTGCCGGCGACGTCACCACCGCGATCACGAATCAGAACGTGCAACTCTCGGTCGGCCAGATCGGCGGCTCGCCGTCCACGAAGACGCAGGCGCTGAACGCGACCATTTCGGCATCGAGCCTGCTCACCACGCCCGCGCAGTTCGGCGCGATCCTTCTGCGCGTGAATAGCGACGGCTCGAAGGTCATGCTGAAGGACGTTGCGCGCGTCGAAGTCGGCGGCGACGATTACAGCACGGACTCGCGACTGAACGGCAAGCCGGCGGCCTCGCTCGCGGTCAAACTGGCGAGCGGTGCGAACGCGATGAGCGTAGCCAAAGCGGTCCGCGCGAAACTGAACGAAATGAGCGGGCAATTGCCGCACAACGTGGTGGTCGACTATCCGTACGACACCACGCCGTTCGTGCGCATCTCGATCGAAGAGGTGGTGAAAACGCTGATCGAAGCGGTGATGCTGGTCTTCGTCGTGATGTACGTGTTCCTGCAAAACCTGCGCGCGACGCTGATTCCGACCATCGTCGTGCCGGTCGCGTTGCTCGGCACGTTTGCGGTGATGTCGGCAGTGGGCTTTTCGATCAACGTGCTGTCGATGTTCGGGCTCGTGCTTGCGATCGGGCTGCTGGTGGACGACGCGATCGTGGTCGTGGAAAACGTGGAGCGGCTGATCGCGGAAGAGGGACTATCGCCCGTCGAAGCCACGCGCAAAGCGATGAAGCAGATCACCAGCGCACTGGTCGGCATTACGACCGTGCTGATTGCCGTGTTCATTCCAATGGCGTTTTTCTCGGGGTCCACGGGCGCGATCTACCGGCAGTTCTCCATCACGATCGTCGCGGCGATGCTGCTCTCCGTGTTCCTCGCATTGACGCTGACACCGGCGCTGTGCGCGACCATGCTGCGGCGCGCGGACGTCGAGCACCACACGAAGCGCGGCGTGCTTGGCTGGTTCAACCGTGTGCTGACTCGTGGAACCGATCGTTACGACTCGGCGGTTGCGCGCGTGATTGGCAAGCCGATGCGTTATATGGTGATCTACCTGCTGATTGGGGGCGTGGTAGCGCTGCTCTTCATGAAGCTGCCGTCGTCTTATCTGCCGGACGAGGATCAGGGGATCATCATCACGTCGATTTCCGCGCCTGTCGGCACGCCCGCCGCGCAGACGCTGGAAGTCGTGAAACAAGTCGAGGCGTATTACCTCGGTCTGCCGCAGGTGGACAAGATCATCGCGCTGACCGGTTTCAGCTTCAACGGCTCGGGGCAGAACAACGGCCTTGCATTCGTCAAGCTGAAGGACTGGAGCACGCGGCGCGGCAGCGACGGTTCGGCGGCGGCGATCATCCAGCGCGCCAACATGCACTTCGCCGCCTCGCACGACGCACAGATTTTCGCGCTCAATCCGCCGGCCATTCAGGAACTCGGCACGCAGAGCGGTCTCGACTTCGAACTGGAAGATCGCGCCGGGCAGGGTCACGACAAGCTGATGGCCGCGCGCCAGCAATTGATCGCGCTTGCCGCGCAGGACAGCGCGCTAGCCGGCATGCGTCCCGGCGGCCTCGACGATACACCGCAGTTCCACGTGGATATCGATCGCGAGAAGGCGAGTGCGCTCGGACTTTCAATCGCCGACGTGAACGACACGTTGCAGACCGCGTTCGGTTCGACTTACGTGAACAACTACGTCGATACGGGACGCATCCAGAAGGTTTACGTGCAGGCCGATGCGCCTTACCGGATGATGCCGTCCGATATTGGACGGTGGTATGTGAAGTCCAGCACGACGAGCAGTTCGAGCACGAGTACCAGTACGAGCACTTCGACCACAAGCACGAGCAGTACGACCACCACAGGCTACGACGGCCAGATGGTCCCGTTCTCCGCGTTCGCTACAGGCAAATGGACGTTCGGGCCGCCGCAGATCGAACGCTTCAACCGCACGCTGGCGATGGAAATCACCGCGCAAACCGGTGCGAACACCAGCACGGGCCAGGCGATGGCCGCCGTCGACGCGCTCGTGAAGAAGCTGCCCGCCGGCTATGGCATCGACTGGACCGGGCAATCATACCAGGAGCGCCTTGCCGGATCGCAGGCGATCTACCTGTACGCGATTTCGCTGGTCGTGGTGTTCCTCTGTCTGGCCGGACTGTACGAGAGCTGGTCCATTCCGATCGCGGTGATTCTGGTCGTGCCGCTCGGGGTGCTCGGCGCGGTACTGGGTGCGCATATTCGCGGGCTGTCCGACGACATCTACTTCAAGGTCGGCTTGCTCGCGACCATCGGGCTCTCCACCAAGAACGCGATCCTGATCGTCGAATTCGCCAAGGACCTGCAAGCGCAGGGCCGCAGCCTGATCGACGCTACGCTGGAAGCCGCGCGGCTGCGTCTGCGGCCGATTCTGATGACATCGCTCGCTTTCGTGTTCGGCGTACTGCCGCTGGTCATCAGCACAGGCGCCGGCTCGGCGAGCCGGCATGCGATCGGCACCGGCGTGATGGGCGGCATGATCGCCGCGACGCTGCTCGCCATCTTTTTCGTGCCGGTGTTTTTTGTTGTCGTGCGCCGCCTGTTCGGCGAACACGGCGATGCCAAGCAACAGGAAGGTGTTGAATGATGAGACTCAAATTGAGCGCATGCATGGTGGCGTTCGCTGTTGCCATGCTGACGGGGTGCACGCTGGACCCGCACTATGAACGGCCCGCGGCACCCGTTGCGGTGGCTTATCCCAAAGGCGAGGCGTATGAGAGCACTAGCGCTGCGGCTTCGGGAACGGCTTCAGGAACCGCGACGCCGGGAACGACAACTACCGCACCGCCGCTTGCCGCCGACATGGCCTGGCGCAGCTTCTTTCGCGACGAGCGTCTGCAACGGCTGATCGAGATCGCGCTCGACAACAACCGCGACCTGCGCGTCGCCGCGTTGAACGTAGCCGAGTACGAAGCGCAATACCGCATCACGCGTGCAGCGCTCGCGCCGTCGATCAGCGCGAGCGGCAGCTTGACTCGCGAGCGCACTTCAGGCGTGACGAGCAGTTCCAGCGATGTGAGCGTCGGTACTACGTCATGGGAGATCGACTTCTTTGGACGCTTGCGCAGCCTCAAGCGTCAGGCTCTGGAAAACTATCTCGCGACGGATGCCTCGCGGCAGAGTACGCAGATCAGCCTGATTGCAACGGTAGCGACCGACTACCTGACGCTCCTGTCCGACGAACGTCTCCTGCAAATCACCGAAGACACGGTCAAGGCGGATCAGTCGACATACGACGTGACCAAGCGCATTCAGGAGTTGGGCAATTCGTCGATGCTCGACGTGCAGCAGGCGCAAAACTCGTTGGCGAGCGCGAAGGCGAGCCTTGCGTCCTATCGGCGCGCCGTCGCGCAGGACCGCAACAACCTGGTCGCCGTGCTCGGCGCGCCGATTCCCGACGACCTTCCACCCGCCCGCGAATTCGATGACGAGACGATGTTCGCCGACATCGGTGCGGGCGTGCCGTCGTTGCTGCTCACCCGTCGTCCCGACATCGTGCAGGCGGAACATGCGCTGAAGGCGGCGAATGCGAACATCGGCGCCGCGCGCGCTGCGTTCTTTCCCAAGATCGAGCTGACGGCTTCGGCTGGTACATCGAGTTCGACGCTTTCAAGTTTGTTCAAAGCGGGCACAGGCGCTTGGGAATTCGCGCCGACCGTGTCAGTGCCGATCTTCGATTACGGCAGCAACAAGGCATCGCTCGACGTCGCCAAGATCGAGAAACAAATCGAGGTCGCTGATTACGAGAGCGCCATTCAGACAGCGTTCAAAGAAGTCGCGAACGCGCTGACTGCGCGTGCAACGTACGTCGATCAGGTGGCGGCGGATCGTGACTACGTGACGTCGTCACAGCGGTACTACACGCTTGCTCAGGCGCGGTACAAGGCGGGCACGGACAGCTTCCTCACGTTCCTCGACGCGCAACGCACGCTCTACACCGCGCAACAGCAACTGGCGTCGGATAGTCTGTCGCGACAGGCCAATCTCGTGACGTTGTACAAGGTGTTAGGCGGCGGTTGGGAGGGGAGCTGAAAGCCGAAAGGTGAGAACATTCGGGAGCGTGTGAGGTGATAATGTTGCTACCTGTCGACGCACTTTCGATTCGAAGGTGAGAAGATT
Source organism: Paraburkholderia sp. SECH2 (assembly GCF_030464795.1). Classification (NCBI taxonomy): domain Bacteria; kingdom Pseudomonadati; phylum Pseudomonadota; class Betaproteobacteria; order Burkholderiales; family Burkholderiaceae; genus Paraburkholderia; species Paraburkholderia sp. SECH2. Next base: position 15,104 of record NZ_JALPRH010000030.1, on the reverse strand, counting down.
CGGGAGGCCTGCCCAAACGCAAACGCAGTCATCTGCGAATTACTTTCCATTCATATGGAGCGCGTTCCCAATGACGCCTGACGCTTTCGGTGAAGAAATCAAGGCAGCGCTGGCTCCGCACGCGGATGCCGGGCGCGCCGTCGCGATGCGCGCCTACATGCGCGACCAGTTCGAGTTCATCGGGGTGCCGACGCCGCTGCGGCGCAAAGCGACATTGCCGGTCTTCAAGCGGCTGCCTGTTGAAAACGCGGAACACCTGCTCGCGTGTGCACACGTCTTATGGGCGATGCCGCAGCGCGAATACCAATACGCGGCTACCGATCTGCTGGCGCGCAAGTGGAAGACGTTGGCGATCGCGGACATCGAGCATCTACTAACAATCGCTCAACGCAGCGCGTGGTGGGATTCGATCGATCCGCTGGCGGGTGTGGTCGGCGACATTCTGAAGTCGGCGCGCGGACAGACGCCGCACGCGCAAGCATGCATGGACGCGGCGCTCGAGCATGAATCGTTATGGGTTCGCCGTATCGCGATGATTCATCAACTCGGCTGGCGTGACGATACGGACGAGACGCGTTTGTTTGGTTATGCACGCTCGCTCGCCGCAGAGCCGGACTTCTTTATTCGCAAGGCAATCGGCTGGGCCTTGCGGGACTATGCGTGGCATGCGCCTCACGCGGTCAGCGGCTTTCTGATGACCGCGCGAGACATTCTGTCACCGCTCACGTTGCGTGAGGCGTCGAAGCATCTGCCGCCGATCCGCTGACGCGGCGAGCGCGAAACAACGGCCGTTAACGGCGTCGAAACGAAAAACTTTAGAAGAATATTTAATCCCTTTGGTGTGGCCAACCGCTCTGTAGTCATCGCTTAGTAATATGCGCCAGCAATACTCGGCAGCGCTGCAAGCTTGACTCGAATTAGCAAATAACGCGCTACCCCGATCGAGGGCGGACGCGAAGGCCATACCCCCGGGGGTTTCACATGACTATCCGTCATCGCATCACGCTATTGGTTGTCTTGATGTTCGTCGCCTTGTCGGCAATCGGTGGCTACGCCGTGTATCAAACGCGCGGCAGCGCAGGCGAAGTGCGCAAGGTGACCGAGGGCGTCGTCCCCAGCGCGCTGGCTTCCGCCGACCTCGTCTCGCAAGTGAAAGACGTACAGCTCGCAACCATGACCCTGGTCTATGCGCCGGACGCCAACATGGTCGCCCAGGCACAAGACGAACTGAAAAAGAAAAAGGCCTCGTTGCAGCAGGCTCTCGCGCTGCAAGGCAAAGATGCCGCGAGCCATGCCCAGCAAGGTCTCGTCTCCCAGGCCAACGACAGCCTCGAGAACTACTTTTCCGCAATCGCCGAGACGGCGAAGATGAAGGCCGGCGGCAAGAACGAACTCGCGCAAGCGTATCTGTTCGCCAACGTCGCGCAGTATCGCGACGAACTCGAAGGCATTGTCGAAACCCTGCGTGTTGAGAAGAACCGCCAGAAAGACGATGCGATCACCGCACTGAACGCCACGCTTTCCACCACTACGACGGCCATCGCCGTCGTGACCGGTATCGCGATCATTCTGCTGACTTTCATCGGCACGCTGCTCTACCGTCAGATCACCCGTCCGCTCAGCCGCATGCAAGCGATGATGAGCGAGATCGCTTCGAGTCAGGATTTCACGCGGCGCGTGCCGGTGGGCCGGTTGGATGAGATCGGCCATTCGATCGTCGCCTTCAACGGCATGATCGAAAAGATTCAGGAAAGCTCGGCGCAACTCAAGCAGAAAACCGCCGACATCCAGGCGATGTTGCAGAACATGCAGCAAGGTATCTTGACGGTGATCGACGGCGCCGTAATCCACTCGGAGTACTCGGCGTATCTGGAAGACATCTTCGAAACGAAAGACATCGCCGGGCGCGGTCTGATGGATCTGGTGTTCTCGGATACGGATCTCGGCTCGGACGTGCTCTCGCAAGTCGATGCGGCCACGCATGCATGCCTCGGCGAGGACTGCATCAACTTCGCGTTCAATCAGCATCTGCTGGTCGGTGAAATTTCGAAGCGCATGCCCGATGGCCGCGTGAAGATTCTCGACCTCAGTTGGTCGGCAATCACCGACGAAAACGACGTTATCGGGCGTTTGATGCTGTGCGTGCGCGACGTTACCGAACTGCGCAAGCTTGCTGCGGAAGCCAGCGAACAGCGCCGCCGTCTCGACATGATCGGCGAGATTCTCGCGGTGAGCGAAGAGAAGTTCCATCACTTCATTGAAAGCTCCGCGGGTTTCGTCAGCGAGAACGAGCGCATCATCCGCAAGCATTCGGAAGCGGACCATGCGGCGATCGCCGAACTGTTCCGCAACATGCACACCATCAAGGGCAATGCGCGGACCTATAACCTGGCGCACCTGACCAACGTCGTCCATGAAACCGAGCAGAGCTATCACGAACTGCGCCAACCGGACGCGGACCGCTCGTGGGATCAGGAACACCTGATGCAGGAGCTGACGCGCGTCCGCGAGGCGATCGAGAGTTACGCGAAGATCAACGAACATAGCCTCGGCCGCAAGAGCAAGGTCGGAGCGAATAATGCCGGCAATGCGGGCCGCTATGTGATGGTCGAGAAGGAGCAGATTCAGCGGACCTTGAGCATGCTGGACAAGACGAACGCCGGCGAACTCCACGAATTGCAGTCGATGCGCGACGCGCTGCGCCAGACCTTGCGCGCATTGGGTAGCGAAAGCGTGAGGGACGCGCTCTCCGGCGTGCTGGACTCGCTGCCTTCGTTGGCGCAGGAACTGGGCAAGCCGGCGCCGGTCGTGCGCATCGACGACAACGGCTACCGTCTGCGCGGCCAGGCAGGCGGTACGTTAAACAACGTGTTCATGCATCTGCTGCGTAATTCGATGGACCACGGCATCGAAGCCGCCGAGGCGCGCAGCGCACACGGCAAAACGCCGGCCGGCACCATCGACATCGAAGTGGGCGTGGACAGCGGCGCGCTGCAGATCACACTCAGCGACGACGGCCGCGGCCTCGCACTCGAACGGATTCGCGGCATTGCCGCCGAGCGCGGCTGGATCGGCAGCGACGAACACCCGAGCGATGAAGCCATCGCCGAATTCATTTTCCGGCCGGGCTTCTCGACTGCCGCAACGGTGACGGAAGTATCGGGCCGTGGCGTCGGCATGGACGCGGTGCGCGACTTCCTCAGGCGCGAGAACGGCCGCATCGAACTGCGCTTCACCGACGATCACAAGGGCGCTTCGTTCCGTCAGTTCCAGACGATCGTCTGCCTGCCGGATAGCTTCGCCGTCGACACGCTGGGTGTGGCGGCGCGCGGCGATGCCAGTGAACTGCAACTCGACGCGATGGCGGATTGACCGTTGGTCGGAGCGCCGATTGACGCGCTTCGCGACGGACTTCGGAAGGATAGGTTGTGATTCAACAGTACGTATTGGCGGCGATGGCGGGCAGCGCGGTAACCGCGCTGCTGGCTTTTGTCGTGCACAAGTTGCAAAGCGCGAGGCTGACGGCACGGTTGCGTGACGAAGCAGAAGCACGGATCAAGGCGTTATCGGCGGCGCAGGCGGACCACGCCGAAGCGATCCGCGAACGCGAACAGGCCGCGCAGGAGATGGAAGCCCTGGCCGCGCAGTTGCGTGAGGAACTGGGGCAGCAATCAGCCAGCGTCGACGAACTGCGCGTAACGTTGAAAGCAGCGACTGACGACAAAGACCGGTGGGCGCATCAGGCGCGACAGATCGCCGGCGAAGCCGCGCGTCTGAAGAGCCTCGGCGCCACGTTCGAGCGTTGGCACGAGCAGATGATCTCGCTGATGACGCAGAACCACGATATGCACGCGAAGAATCAGGAGCTCTCGTCGATCGTCCGGCATGTGGTGATCGTGTCGTTGAACGCGTCGATCGAGGCCGCGCGCGCGGGTCCGGCAGGACGTGGCTTCGCGGTGGTGGCGAGCGAGGTTCGGGCGCTCGCTGCGCGTTCTGAGGAATTGTCGAAAAGCTATCGCGACAGTCTGCACCGCAACGATCTGACCACCACGTCCACGTTCCAGGACATCCAGGCGGGTGGCAAGATGATCGCGGCGTCGCTCTCCAGCGTCGAATCGCTCGCCAATCAGTTCCACTCGAAGCTGCACCAGGTGCCGGCGTGATCACGAGCCAGGCGAAGGACAGCTTCGAACGCATTTTCCGCAAGGCGGCACAGGCGCGTTTGCCGCGGGATTCTGGCGATACGTGTGAGATCGCGCCGCTCAGCGAGGCCGGTGAGGGCGCAACGAAGGACACTCAGGTGGTCGTGCTGACCATCTCGTCGATCGTGTTCAGACTGCTGCTGATCCTGCACTTCGACGAAAACGACAGCACCCGCGGCTACTACCTGAAAGAAGGCGACGAGCGGCCGTTTCAGGAAGCGTTTCTGGAAATCTGCAATCTGTGCTGCGGCGCGATGAATCAGGAACTGCTGCGTTATTTCCCTGACCTCGGCATGTCGACGCCTTATGTGTTGAGCGCGCGTTGTCTGGGGCATCTGCCGGCATTGAAGCCGGGTTTGCTGTCGTCGTATTCGGTCACGCTGAACAGTTCCGTGCAGCTTGCCGCGACGGTATGCGTGTGTGCCCATGCGCCGATCGACTTCGTGGCCGATACGAGCGCAATCGAAGAATCCAGCGGTGAGCTGGAGTTGTTTTGAGAGTTTGGTGTTGACCATGACGTCGATATCCGCAGCGAGCAGGAACGCGAAATGAACATGAACAAGCCGGTCAGCAAGGTGCTGGTGCTCGACGATTGCCCCGTGCACAAAGCGGCGCTGAAGCGCTTTTGCGACGAGAACAATCTGGTTGGCGTGAAAGTCGGCAAGAACCGCTTGCAGTCGGTGCTGCGCTCGAACATCGATCTGGGTGCGGTTCTGTTTGCTGAAGGCTACGGCGGTTCAGCCGAAGCGAGCGCCGAGATTGCGATCAGGATCAACGCGGTGCGCCCCGAGTTGCCGATCATCATCCGACGGGATGACGATCCGAGCGTCGAAAGTCTGCCGGAGAGCTTGCGCCGTGTGGTCTGCGCGGCCTACGTCGCGCACGACATGGCGCCCTTGCGCAAAGTTATCGACGAATACATCTTCAGCCTGGATTATCCGAACGCGCTGGTGCGCGGCATCGCCGACATGACGCAGGCGATTCTCGGCGACGTGTTCAAGGACCTGAGCATCACGTGCGACACGCCTTATATCGTGCGCGACCGGATCATCTTCGGCGAGGTGTTCAGCCTGATTCCGCTGGAAAGCGCGTGGTGCCGCGGTTACATGATGATGCAGGCGGAAGAGGCGCCGATTCTCGAACTGATCGATCGTTATCGGATGAGCGAGCACGCGGAAGACGGCGAAGCAAATTTCCGCGATCTGAATGGCGTGCTCGGCGAAGTGACCAATCTGATCTGGGGGTCGTTCAAGAATCGCTATGTCGGCGATGCGGACGCCTGGCTGCGCAGCCAGGTGCAGGTGCCGCTGCTGGTGAATCACAAGCACAAGTACATCTCGTTCGGCAGCGGCAATCCGCAACTGTGTTTCATGTACTCGCTGACGGACCCGCAGACGGGCCGCTCGGTCAAGCTGCATCAACGTTTTGTGTTCAGCCTGAGCTGGTCGCCGGAAGACTTCAAGGAAGTCACGGACGACGTTGGTGCGATGGTCGAAGCGGGCGAACTGGATCTGTTCTGAATGTTGTCATAGGAAACAAACATGTCGAAAATTCTGGTGGTAGATGATTCGAGCACCGTGCGCGACGAAGTGGCCGGCTTTCTGAAGAAGAACGGTCTGGATGTCGACACGGCAGTGGACGGCAAGGACGGCCTTGCGAAACTGAAGGCCAGCCCGGGCATCAAGCTGGTGATCAGCGACGTCAACATGCCGAATATGGACGGCCTGACGATGGTCGAAAAGATTCGCGGCGAACTCGCGAACACGACCGTCAACGTCATCATGCTGACAACCGAAAGCAGCCCGGCGATGAAAGAGCGCGGCAAGGCGGCGGGCGTGAAAGGCTGGATCTTCAAGCCGTTCAAGGGCGACGCGGTGCTGGAAACGTTCCGCAAGCTGGCAAGCTAGACGCTGCACGCCGCGGCGAGCCGGCCAAAGGTGAGGGTTTTCGGGAGCCCGCGCGGCGGTGATTTGCAAAGCATGATTCGCTATAACGGCGGCGGTTGAAACACGCTAGTCTGCGAGCATGTGCCAACTGCTCGCCCTCAGCTGCGCCGAACCCACCGACGTCAGTTTTTCGCTGACGGGCTTTGCCGCACGCGGAGGTCTCACTGACCATCACGTGGACGGTTGGGGCGTGGCGTTCTACGAGGATCGCGCGTGCCGCGTGTTCGTAGATGAGAAGCCCGCGTATCAGTCGCCGGTGGCTGAGTTTCTGAAGAGCCATCCGATCAAGTCGCGTAACGTCGTCGCGCATATTCGCAAGGCGACTCAAGGCGGCGCGCGCGTGGAGAACTGCCACCCGTTCATGCGCGAGTTGCGCGGCCAGCAATGGGTGTTCGCGCATAACGGCGACCTGCAGCCGCTCGGTGAACCGGAGCAAGGTCCGTATGCACCAGTCGGCACGACCGACAGCGAAGCGGCGTTCTGCTTCATCATGAATCGCCTCTACGCGCATTTCGCCAATCATGCAGACACGAATGACGTCGACGCGGTATTCGACGTTATCGAGCAGGCGACGCACGCACTGAACCCGTATGGCATTTTCAACTTCGTGCTTTCGAACGGCACAGCACAGTTCGCGTATTGCTCGACGCGTCTGTCGTACGTGATACGTCACTGGCCGTTTTCGAGCGCGCGTCTCGTCGACGGCGACCTCTCAGTTGATTTCGCCGAGCGTGGCACGCCTGCGGATCGCACGGCAGTGATCGCCACCACGCCGCTCACCGATGAAGTCTGGACCACCTGCCAGCCGGGCGATCTGCTGATGTTCCGCAGTGGCGCGCTGTTGCGGCGCGCGCACGTACCCGTTCCTGCCGAAGTCCTCGCCACCGCGAAATACGCACCTTCCGAGTTGTCCGCCATCCCGGCGTGACATCGCGCCAACGCGTGGCCTTAGAAGCGCCCACGCTACCGGCATTTTCATATTCATCGAAGAATTCGTTAGTTTGCCGACACAAATTCCTCTCGTATCGTTGCGCCAGATTTAAACAAATACAACATTGATACGGGAACTCCAAAAATGAAACGTCTTTCTCTCCTCGCATTGCCCGCAGGTCTTTTGCTTGCTGCCGGCGCTCAGGCACAGAGCAGTGTCACGCTGTACGGCATCGTCGATGCCGGTATCGCCTATGTTCACAACGCACAAAACGCGAGCGGTCAGAATCAGTCGACGCTCGTGAAGTTCAGCAGCGGCAACCTGTCTGGCAGCCGTTGGGGCCTCAAGGGCACCGAAGACCTGGGCGGTGGCCTCGCCGCTGTGTTCCAGCTCGAGAATGGCTTCAACATCGGTACGGGCGCGCTTGGGCAGGGGAGCCGCGAATTCGGCCGCAAGGCGGTGGTCGGCTTGTCGAGCGGCACGTGGGGGACGGTCACCCTCGGGCGCCAATACGACCCGGTGGTCGATCTGGTTCAAGGTCTGACGGAAGACAACTACTTCGGCGGCGTGTTTGCCACGCCCGGCGACCTCGACAACTACGACAACAGTCTGCGCGTAAGCAACTCGGTCAAGTACGTGAGCCCGTTGTTTGCCGGCTTCCAGGTCGAGGCGCTGTACGGCGTGGGTGGTGTTGCGGGTGCGACCGGCAGCGGCCAGACGTATAGCTTCGGCGCGGCCTATGCAAACGGCCCGTTATCGCTCGGCGCAGCTTACTTCTACGCGAACGGCGGCAACACGACGACGACGGCGAATGTGCGTACGTGGACCAGCAGTTCCGATTCGCTGTTCAACACAGTCATCAACGCGGGCTTTGCGAGCGCCAAGTCGATTCAGATCGTGCGGGTGGGTGGACAGTATGTGATCGGCGCGGCAACGGTCGGTGCAGCTTACTCGAACACGCAGTACGCGAACGACACGTTCTCCGCTTTCAGCAGCACCGCCAAGTTCAACAACGGCTCGGTGTTCTTCAACTATCAGATCACTCCGGCCTTGCGCACGGGCGTTGGCTATAACTACACGTCGTTGACGGGTCCGAGTTCGGCACACTACAACCAGGTCAACCTCGGTGCGGACTTCGCGTTGTCGAAGCGCACCGAACTGTATGCGCTAGCGGGCTACCAGAAGGCGAGCGGCAACACGCTGAACGCGAGCGGCAAGGTGGTGATCGCGCAAGCCTCGATCGGCAGTTACGGCGTGAATTCAGGGACCAACAGCCAGGAAGTGGCAGTGGTGGGGATTCGTCACAAGTTCTGATTGCCTGGTTGAATGAGCCGGCTGCCCTGATGGCGGCCGGCGTCTTGAATGTCTTCACAAAGCTCAAAGGTGAGAATATTCGGGAGCGTGATGCGTCAGCGCACACGTGAGTTGCATCGCATCACTCCTCTTCACCTTCCGACAATTCCGTCGGCGACTCCCGCCAGCATTTTCCGAGCAGATCCGCCATCGGCGCGGAATGTGAGTGCCTGACACACGTCGCCTCTTACCTGGGTATGCAGATTACTCGACCCCTTCCAAAGGTGAGGGTTTGCGGGAGTAGCCGGTTCTGAACTACCGGTTGCCCGCCCAGCATGCCTTTGCGGCCTGCCCCCAAGCTCGAAAGGTGAGCGTTTTCGGGAGCGCTCCGATGGGCACTTTGCGCCTGATCCCGTTCGCTTCGTACCAAAGGTGAGATTTTTCGGGAGCTGATGCGCGCATCGCAGGGTGACTTGGCGAGCTTTCCCATATCACGTTCTGCGTTGAAAGAGTTGGGAAGAAATTGCCAACCTTGGGGGCTGTTCCGCGTTTTGAGAATAGCGGCATACAGGGAAGATGGCGACGCGGACGACAAGCGGTCAGCGGATTTGCTATTCCCGCAAGCCATCGCCTGTCTCTGAAAACCGATCGTCTCCTGGAATCAGTTGGATGAGTCAGCACATTCTCTTTGTTGGCGCCGATGCCGGTTTAACGGCAGTAGTGGGCGAATCTTTACGCGGGCAAGGCTGCGGCGTGTCCGCACGTCCGCATTGCGGCGGACTGAAGCACGTGGTCGAGACGGAGCGGCCGGCGTTGCTGGTGCTCGACGTCTCAGCGCCGCACGGCGACGGCCTTGCCGTATTGCGCGACTTGCGCATGAGCGGCAACGACGTGCCGGTGATTTTGCTGTCGGCGAGCAGCAAGGCGATCGATCGCGTGATCGGTCTCGAGCTCGGCGCCGACGATTTCATGAGCAAGCCCGCCGACCCTGCCGAATTGCTCGCCCGCATCCGCGTGCTGCTGCGCCGGCGTGGCGCGCTCGCGCCAGGCGCGCCGGAAACGCGGCCGCCGTACCGCTTCGGACGTTGCGAGCTGAACTTCTCCGCACGCGAATTGCGCCGTGATAACGAGCATTTCGCGCTGCGCAGCTCCGAATTCGCGTTGCTGAAAATCTTCGTCAATCACGCGATGACCGTCCTCACGCGCGTGCAACTCAACGAGAAATTGCGCGGTAATAGCGTGCTGCATCAAGGGCGAAGTCTCGATGTATCGATCTGGCGGCTACGGCGTCTGATCGAGATTGATCCTTCCGAGCCGCGCTATGTGCAGACGGTGTGGGGACGCGGCTATGTGTTCGTGCCGCACGGCGAGATTGGAGCGGCCGAGCGCGACGTGATGGTTGCGCCCGGCGTGTGAGGTTCGACGTTTCAGCCGAAAGGTGAGGTTTTACGGGAGCACGAAGCTCGCGTATCAGGCCTGCTTCGCGACCTCGCGAATGTCGGCCACAGGTGCTTGGCCGAATGCATCGCTGAAGGCGTAATCGAGCAACTGGGTGGCGCATTGTTCGGGCGTCGAAAGCTGGCCGTTGCGCTTGAGGTCTTCGAATTTTTCGCGCATCGGGAACTGTTCCTCGCCGCTGCTGCGAATCTCCGCCTGCATATTCGTATCGATCACGCCCGGCGCCAGGCTGCAGATACGCAGTGCGCGATTCGCGTCGAGTGCAACGGCGCGTGCATGATGATCGAGCGCGGCCTTGGTCGCGCAGTAGATGCTCCAGCCGGGATACGCATTGCGCGCCGCGCCGCTGGAAATATGCATGATGCGGCGGTCGGTCGCGTCGACGCTGGCCGCGGCGAGTGCGCTCGCCAGCATCAGCGGCGTGGCCACGTTCAGACTCACGGCGGTCGCGATGTCGGCGGCGTTCTGGCCTTCGATCGGACCGATCGGCTGGACCATGCCTGCGTTGTTGATCAACAGTACGGTCTGCGCGCCGCTGACGAAGCTGCGCAGTGCATTGGTTGCGACCCATTGCGCGACGCGCGTGGGATCTGCAAGCTCAAGCTCGATTTCGTCGAGCAGTGCCGGGAAACGCTCTTTGAGCGTGGCGTGACGCGAGCGGGACAGACCCAGTACCGCGACGCCGCGCGTCAGCAGTTGTTCAGTGAGAGACGCGCCGAGGCCGCGATTGTGGCCGGTAACGATCGCACGGATCGGAGAAGAGGCAGACATGTCGTTCCTTGTGATCGTTCGCTTGAGAAGACCGCTATTTTCTCACGCTATGTCTGATGCTTGCAGCGGCGCGGGTCTTCAGGCCGCATTCCGGCGGCGCGCTAGCCGCACTCCTGGCGCGTGCTCGTGTGGCCATCCTGCTTGCCTCAGGCAGAGCGAAAGCGCTCGCGATATTGCATCGGCGTGACGCCGATTCGCTTCGTGAAGACAATGCGCATCCGGTCCGCGGTGCCGAAGCCGCAGTCATACGCAATCGCCTTGAGCGCGGCATCGCTGCTTTCGAGCAACTTGCGCGCCGCATCCACGCGAGCACGCTCGACGAATTCATGCGGCGTCACCCTGGTTTCCTGCACAAACACGCGGGCGAAATTCCGCGCGCTCATTCCGGCGACGTCCGCCAGTTGTTTGACCGTAAAGCTCTCGCGAATCCGTTCCATGACGTGCGCCTGCACTTTGGCGACCGGCGAGGTGTCGTCAGCGGGTGCGGTCAGGTAAGGGCTGAACTGCGATTGACCGCCTTGCCGCTGTGCGAACACCACCAGCCGTTTGGCGACGGCGAGCGCCGTATGCGGCCCGTGATGTTCGGCGACCAACGCAAGCGATAGATCGATGCCCGCTGTTACACCCGCTGATGTGACCAGGTTGCCGTCACGCAGGTAGATCCGGTCGAAATCGACATGGGCTAGCGGAAACTGCTCGGCGAGTTGCGCCGCGTGCTGCCAGTGCGTCGTTACCTTGCGTGCGTCGAGCAGCCCCGCATGGCCGAGCGCGAACGCGCCGGTGCAGATCGAGCCGAAACGCTCGCATTGTGTGGCGGCTCGCGACAACCAATCCAGCAAACGTGTGTCGGGCGCGGCGCCATCGGGCAGTGAGGGGCCGCCTGCAACCAGCGCAAGATCAAACGGCCGGCGTGCCTGGTCGAACGTGGCATCGGCGACGAGCGTCATGCCGTTGGACGCACGCAGCGGACCCGGCTCCGCGCTGAGCAGCGTGACCTCATAGCGATCCTGCGGCGCGATGAAGCGATTGGCTTCGGAGAACACATCGACGGGACCGGCGACGTCGAGCGCCTGCACGCCTGGAAAGATCGCGATCGCGACGGTAGGCATCGAATGATCTCCTTTGACGATGGATGGGAATCCGCGGCCCGCGGCAGTCAACGCGGTGCGTTTGGCAGTGTTCAACGGTCCGCGGCGATTGCCCGCGACGGCTTGCTGACCAATACTGAGCTTCATCGGACGCGCTGCTCGACGGGTCAAATAAGCAGCCAGAAAAAGCATCGCGGACCAGCATACCAAACGCGCTATCGAGTCACAAAGACCGCGCGTCGGGTTCACTCAAGTCTTTCATGGAGCACATCACATGACCACGATCGCAGGCATCCACATTCCCGACAGCATGATGGCGCGCGAAGCCACGCAGCTTGTGCGCGATACCGAAACCGAGTTGCTCTATCACCATTCGCGGCGCGTGTTCCTGTTCGGCTCGCTGGCCGGTGCGCGCAAGCAACTCAAGTATGACCCCGAGCTGTTGTACATCGGCGCGATGTTTCATGACATGGGGCTCGTCGCGCCGTATAGCAGCGAGCATGATCGCTTCGAGGTGGACGGCGCCAACGCGGCGCGTGATTTTCTGCAGCGCCACGGCATCGGCGAAGACGATATCGAGCAGGTGTGGAATTCGATAGCGCTGCACACCACGCCCGGGATTCCGCAATATATGAAGCCAGTGGTCGCACTGGTGACCGCGGGCGTGGAGATGGATGTGCTGGGCCTCGCCTATGACGAATTCACCGAACACCAGCGCCATGAAGTGATCCACGCCCACCCGCGCGGCGCGCATTTCAAGGAAGGCATCATCGACGCATTCGCGCATGGCACGATCCACAAGCCGGAGACGACCTTCGGCAACGTGAAGGCGGACGTGCTGGCGCTGAAGGACCCGCATTATCATCGCGAGAATTTCTGCACGATGATTTTGGGGTCGTCCTGGAAGGATTAATTAGTCGGCGTGCCGCGGCGAAAATGACAGCCGCGCAGAAGAAATATTATCGGCGCAATTTTCGTCCAGCATGTCATTTCCAGTCAGCGTTCGCGACTAAGGCCATGAAACACCCGGTCGATCGTGTGCAGCGGTCAGCCCAGGGTGTTGCACCCTCAGACCCGGCAGTGCAACGGATTCATCGCGGCAAGCCAGTCTGAGCACTTGAGTGTCGCTTATGCAGCCCTCCTTGAAGCCGGGCTGCTCACGTAAGACTGGAGATGAAATGAAATCGATCCGAGCCGCACTGATGTGCGGATTGCTGCCGCTCGCGCTTGTCGCGGGTTCTGTGCAAGCACAGGGAATAGGACGTGCCGGCACCTATCTGATGCCACCCGAGTACAGCATGATGATGGACAAGCTGAGCCCTGAACAGCGCGCTCAGGCCATCGGCATCCAGCAAAAAATGATGCAGATGGACATGGAGTATCAGGACACGATGGCGCAGATGGAGATGAAGCACGCGCACGAGATGATGCAGATGCAAAATCAACTGCTGGATATTTTCAAAGGCCATTGACGCTCACCGCGGTTCGACCGGTTCGCGTGTGGACTCACGTCTGACGCGGCCCGGTCATCCCCTGCCATGCAACGCGGCGATCTCCTGCAAATCGAGATCCCGCTCCAGTTCGGTTAGCAGTTCATCGTGAATCATCCCCGACCGATGCATCCGCAACAACTCGCTGCGACCGGCTGCCACGGCGGCGAGCACAACGTCGTAATGGGCGACACGAACATCGGCGGGATATTCCGTCACATGCTGGTAGGTGTCCGTCATCTGCGCCCGATAGCTGTATTGCTCTAGTAGGCGTGGATGAATTACTTTTCCGTCGGCGTCGTGCACGAGCGGTTGGATCGCGGCGAATTGTGCCGCTTCGAGTCTCGCCCACGCCTGAGGCTCCGTCAAATGCTGTTCGTTGTGCTCCTTCACGCTATCCAGTTTGACCCAGCGAATCAGTGCACCGATCGTGGTCCCTTGTCCGAGCACGGTCACGAGAATCACCGCGAACGATGCCACCAGAATCAGATCGCGCCCCGGCATTGCCTCTGGCAACGAGAGCGCGATTGCCAGCGTCACCACGCCACGCATGCCGGCCCAACTCGTCACCGTCGACGAACGCCAGTCGAGCGCAATGTTTGCGCTCCGCGTCACCTTGCACACGAGTCCCTTCAACCATTCGACGGCAAACACCCATACGAAGCGCGACAGCACGACGGCTGCGATCACTGCGCCGACAGCGGGTGCGAACGCGGTCCACGCATCTCCGACGCCGCCCAGCCGCACGATCACGCCGCGCAGCGACAGCCCGATCAGAAGGAACACGAGCGCTTCCATCAGGAAGATCAGGACCTGCCAGAAAGCCGTGCCGCGCATGCGCACCGAGGCAGAGAAAACTTCGTGCTGGTGCCAGCCCAGCACCATCCCGCAACTGACGGTCGCGATGACGCCCGAGACGTCCAGCATGTCTCCTGCGATGTAGCTGAGCCACGGGGAGAGGGCGGATGCGGTGATGATGAGGTAGACGTCGTCGAGGTAGCGCAGCAGCCTGACGACCACGAAGCCGATCGCGATGCCCACTGCCACGCCACCCAGGCCGAGCACCGCAAACCGCTCGACCGCGTGTTGAGCGTTGAACGTGCCGGTCAGCGCGGCCGCGACGGCGAAGCGGAACAGCACGATGCCGGCGGCGTCGTTGAGCAGGCTTTCGCCTTCGAGGAGCACCATCAACCGGCGCGGCAGCGCGACGCGTTCGAGTACGGCCTTTGCAGCGATGGCGTCAGGTGGCGAGACGACCGCGCCCAGCGCGAAGCACGCGCTCCACGGTAAGGCCGGCACGACCCAATGCACGACCAGACCGACCGCGAGGGTCGTGAAGGCGACGGCGCCGATCGCTAGCAGCAGGATGCCGCCGAAATTGCGCTTGAATTCGTCCCATACGGAGAAGTAGGCGCCGTCCATGAGGAGCGGCGGCAGGAACACGACCAGGACCAGCTCGGGATCGAGGTTGATGCGAGGGAGTCCAGGCACGAAGGCCATCGCGGCGCCACCGACCAGAAGTGCCGCGGCCGGAGGGAGTCGTAGCCGCTTGGCGAGCAGTTGAAGACCGATCATCGCGCCGAGCGACAGCAGGACGAGTTTGAAGCCCATGACGGAGGACATGCGGGAGCCTCGGCGGGTGGCTGGGGATTACTTTTTATCACAGAGCAAGGTCGTTGCCTGCAGTCCATTGTCTGCAGTTGAGTAGACGGACGATACAGCTATTGCATCAAGCACTTGAGGTGACTGTGCGCAGCTTGTCCACAGGTTTGCCAACAATTTGTGGGGACAAGTTTTTTGGATGCTCGGCGCTTGTTTTGTCAGTGTTCTTCGCGCTTTGGCCTTTCCTTGAATTGTTAGTGGTCTATTCGTGTTGCCCCTGTGCGGGGCGGCACTTACTTTCTTTGCCGCCGCAAAGAAAGATA